>NZ_JBHIRI010000001.1:0-329990 GCF_042197005.1 Bartonella sp. AA78NXGY | reverse complement strand
TACCCTGAATTGTGTAAGTTGGTGCTTTACCATTAGATACATCTGCACCACCACCAAAATATTGTGATGTATTTTGACTTACACTTGCAACGTCCCGATTAACCTGCTCCAACTGCGCAAAATTCACTGCATCATCAGGTTCTTCCCCAGCTGCCACTCCTGTAATCTGCTTATTGCCAGCATCAATACCATCCACAGTTATTTTAGCCCCATCAGCAAACAAAATGCCATCATCACTGATAGAGCTTCTCCCAGCGGTAACTCGTTCCACTGTAATATTATTAGCTAGATCAAATGTTACATTATTGTTTTCCTCACCTTTTGTAATCTTAAGGTTGTCGCTTGCAGCCGACAAATCTACAGTATCTTGTACACCAACAGCTTTAGCATTTTTACCTCCAACAGATAGTGTCCAACCTTGGTCTACGTATTTTTGTAATGATTTTAACTGTGCAACATTAACGGCATCAGTGTCGCCACTACCAGCTGCCACTCCTACAATCTGGCGCGTTTTTTTTGATTTAGCATCACCAACACTCACTGCACCTAGCGTACTCGCCCATATCATGTCGTCAGAATCTGAAGGGCCTTTAGTTAAAGAATTATACCCGATAGCGCCAGCAGCAACATCAGCCACAGACTCGCTCCCAAGAGCAACACCCTTATGCTCAGTCGCTCTTGCATCTGAACCAATCGCTATCGAAAGATCTGTTTGAGCTTGAGCACCATAACCTATAGCAATTGCTTTTTGTCCACCTGCAAGTGATTTGTTACCGAATGCAATACTATCAACGCCTTTTGCTTTTGCACGCCCACCAATAGCAATCGTATTGCTTGCTACTGCTTCAGACGCAACCCCTATAGCAATACTTGCTTGTCCACCTGCAAGTGCAGCAATACCAAAAGCTTGTGATCCCCCAAACTTTGCAGTTGCAGCCGCTCCAAATGCTGTTGAATAATGCCCCGTTGCGGAAGATCCACACCCAGTTGCAAAAGAATACACACCATAAGCTTCAGGCAGAACATTTGAAAGACCACCGGTTGCTTTTCCCATATATCCCCCCTTACCGGTCAGACCATCATCAACCCAATTAAGCTGAACCTTCGCCCAGTTAAAAGGACGCTTGCCATTAATCTCTTTATTCATAGAAACTCTTTCATATAGTTCCTCTGCAGTGATTTGGTTATTAGTACCTTGATTGCTTCCACCACGATCAACAACATTAAACACACCACAGTAATCCCTATCGCCAGCTAATACAATACTGCCATGGCTAGCGTATTGATAAGACACGCTAGGACCACTTGTACTTTGAAATTTATCACCTGTTATCGCAAGATTTGCAGCAACCACAGGAGAAACACTCGACAAGAGCGCCGCTATAACTGTTCCCAATGAAACAGCTTTAATCAAATTTGGTGTTGAATATTTTTTCATAATACCCCCTCATAACAATAGATTAAAAACACAAAAAAGGTGTGTTCTAGAGCTTTCTTATTTCCCTTGCGTGTTCCTGCTTTTACAGCGTTTTTTAGGACATAAATAAAATTAAGACGTAAGCTGTTGTTTCTGCAACGCCTTTAGAGGGTAATTAGGGGTAGGTTCGTGAAAGTCAATTTGAGGAAGGTAAAAAAATACTTAATATTAGAATGGATTTCATTTTTCTATCAAAGGTTGTGTGTCGTTTTTAGCTTTGATCTCTTTGAAAAAGGTATAATTTTTGTGCCTATTGATCATCCGCTTAGGCATCAGTTTATTTTTCGTGAATAAGCTCTTTTATTTCATTAGAGGATTTATGAAAGCTTTTTACTAAAATGCCCCATCTATATCCTTACTCATGGTAATGTGTCTCGTTGCTGTATCCTATTTTACAAAAATACTCACTGCTACTTGTTCTTTTATTCCCTTCAGTTGTGAAAAATTCACTGCATCAGTATTGCTAGTTCCTTCTGCAACATTTGTTACTTTTTTACTTGCCGCATTAATATTACCGGTGGTTATTTGCGGGACATCAGTAATTACTAAGCCTGTTGCATCGACTTTTCTTTTCTCTCCTAATGTTATGCTTTTCAATGCTATATCATTAGCCAAACCAAATATGAGCTTATTTTCATCGTCCTTATCTCTTTTAACCCTGAAGTTACTTCCTCCAGATGAAAAATTCATTGTACTATCTAGCACCCATATCTTTAGCTGCCTCACCAGAAATAGACAGTTTCCAACCTTTTTTTCTTACGACTTCTTCTAAATCCTGCAACTGTCTAAGGTTCACTGCATCGGCAGGTTTGCTACCAGCTGCTACACCTATAATTTGTCGCGTTATGTTTTTACTAGGAACACCAATACTTACTGCAAATTTCGTACTTTTCCATTGAAATTCAGTGTTTTTAGCCGGTCCTTTCAGAAGAGACGTATACCCAAAAACGCCATCAGCCCTACCGGACACAGAGTTGTTCTCAATAGCCCCCATCAACCGTCACTTTAGAATAAGAACCTAAAGCGATACTTCCAACCCCATTTGCTTTTGAATAGAAGCCCATAGAAATAGCTTCTTGAGCAAATGCATATAGCACGGAATGACCAAGTGAAATCGAACCATATTCTAAAGCTTTAGAAATAGCTCCCACTACTGTTGAATAATCACTCTTCGCAAGTTGTATAATCATTTTCCCCGTATTCGCTCTTCTTATTATATTCACTACCTATTGCGATACTGCTTTTCTCTAAAGCGTAAGCCATATTGCCTACAGAAACGCTTCATTCTTTTTCCGTTTGCGCTCCACTACCCTAAAGCAATACTTGTGTTTGGAGTACGTTGCATATCTGTAGATCGTTGCATTATAAAGCATACGTTTAAAACTATACGAAAATAAAAGCTAAAACTGTCTTCTTTTAATAAAGGGTATATTCGTATTTACATTTCTTGAAGCATTTTAATAAATCAAAATAATAGCAATCAATTTTTTAAATCTTTACCATTAAGGTCTTTTATTCTCAAAAAAAGTTGTCATAGGCTTTTTATATTCGGATTTTATATAATTACGGGTGTTTTATACATTTAGAATAGCTTTAGAGAACTCTGGAAGAAAGTAAAAAATTTGCCCTTTTCTTCAATTAAGAAAAAGGCAAATCAATTTTATGGATTTAGTCGTTTATTAGTTGAGTATCACATTAACCCCTGTACTTATACCCCAGTGACCTCCAGAAGTGGTAATTGACAAGTTGGAACCAATATCACCGTTCTCTGAAGTATAACCTGCACCAAAAGCAAAAGCAGATTGACTACGCCATAAACCACTACCAAATGCGATTGTTAATTTTCCAGGAATATCACTATAGCGTAAACCAGCTACCGCTAAACCAACAGCTGCTGCTTGTCTTGCCTCTTTTCGAACATCCTCAACAGCATAACTTAATGTCGAAAACTTCATATCCGTATACGAATTAGCCTCACTAACTCCATCTTTTACAAGATGAGAAACTTGCTCATCCGTATACTTATTGGCATTTTCAAGCACAAAATCCATCTTATCTTTTAATTGACCGCCATTAACCGCTTCTTTCGAATCCTTTTCAATCTTTCCATCGGCTACATTGGCTATTAATACTGGAGAACTGTCATCTCCACCAACTAATGTAACTTTATTGGTCTTTTTGCCCGTTTTTTTATCTTTATCGTATTGTACAGATCCCTCCGTAACTTTATTTTCAATATCCTTGACCTGATCTGTAATCATTTGCTGAGTTTCCCAAAGCTGTCCTCCATTCACAGCTTCTTTTGAATCTCTGTCTACCTTGCCATCCTCTACATTGATAATCTTACTTGGACTCTTAACACCCTGAGCATCAACATGAGATGCATCATAGCTTCCTTTTTCTTCATTCCAATTCAGACTATTCGAAGAGGTACCTTTTTCAACTTCTTTTATACGATCGTTGATAGTGCTCATGCTGTCATTAACAACATCAAATGCTTCAGAGACATTATTACGCTCCTCTTTATCACCTTTCGTACCATCCTTATTAAAGACCTGAACGGTGAATTTTGGTCCTTGCCAGTTTCCTTCCTTATCATAACCAGCTCCTCCACCAAAATATGAGGCAAATGTCTGTTGAAGAGTATAAATCTGACCACCATTAATCGCATCAGTCGAATCTTCTGATATCTTTCCTTTCGCAAGGAACGTGATCTTGCTGTTTTCCTTTTTACCTTCTTCCTCATGCTGTGCTACAAACGCACCTGCATCATCACTCCACAACAACGCATTTTGCTCAATGTTGTCTGAAATCTCATTATGAAGATTCTTGAAAACCTTATTTACACCGGCAAACGCGGCTGCAATGCTATCATAATCCTCCTCTACAAAGCTTCCATCTTCTTGGAAAGTCATTATCTTGAAACCTGGAAGGACCCAGCCATCACCATCATACTTAGCATCACCACCAAAATACTTTGCTAGCGATTGATTCAGATCATAAATCTGTCCACCATTAACCGCATCACTCGAGCCTGATACTATAGAGCCAGCCGCAAGTGATGTGATCTTGCTTGCTTTTCTGTCATCACCTTTCCCATGCAGAGCGACAAAAGCTTTGTCACCATCGCTCCAAGATAAAGAATCTTGTGCAACTCCCTCTGAGACCTCCTTAATGCGAGCGTTCACATTCTTGATATTGTCATCAAGCCCTTTAAAGGCAGAACCAACATCGGTATGCGGTTTATCTGTTACTTCACCACCTTTATCAATACTAGATAAATTATAAGTTGGCCCTTTAAAAGCACCATCCTTAAATTCAGCATCTCCACCCAACAATTTTGCTATATCCATTGAAAGAATGTGAACTTGTCCTCCATTGATAACATCCGTTGAGTTTTCCGCAATCGATCCGGCGGCTACATTATGGAGCGCAACAGGTGTAGCATCCTTCCCTTTCCCAAAAGTTACATTTGTATAATCAGTTTGATTATCTGTTGTTTTATCGTAAAGAACAACAGAAGAACTATCCGACAGAAGGGTATCAGAAAGATCCTTCAAACCTTTATCAAATTGCTCTTTATTCACAGCTTCATTGGCTTTTTCTGCTGCCTTTACACCAGAAAGAGTTCGATCCTTACCACCCTTGTTTGCGATATTGATTTCACTACCTTCTACTCCTTTACCAATGTTGATAATACCTTCATTTTTCGTAACAAGCAAATTACTGATTACATCGCTGATCGCAGTTTGAACCTTTGTGAAAAGTTTACCCACACCTGAAAATGCATCTGATACATTCTTATAGCTTGATTCAGCTTCAGTGCCATCATCATTGATAATTTTGAGCTTAAAATCAGGAACTTTCAATTCCCCATCCTTATATTCAGCGTCATCAGAAAAATATTTTGCAACCTTATCGCCCAGTGAATAAAGTTGAGAACCATTTACGGCATCCATCGATTCTTTCGTAATATCTCCTACAGCAAGCGATGTGATTTTACTTGCCTTTCTGTCATCACCTTCCCCATGCTGGGCAACAAAAGCTTTGTCAGCATCGCTCCAAGATAAAGAATCTTGTGCAACTCCTTCTGAGACTTCCTTAATGCGAGCATTCACATTCTTGATATTGTCATCAAGTCCTTTAAAGGCAGAACCAACATCGGTATGCGGTTTATCTGTTACAACACCTTTTTCATCAATATTCGATAATTTATACTCTGGTACTTTAAAGTTTTTGCCATCAAAGGATACATCTCCACCTAAAATTTTTGATAAATCCTCAGTGATTGCATGAAGCTGATCGCCATTAATCGCATCACTCGAAGCTGATATTATAGAACCAGCGGCAAGTGATGTGATCTTGCTGTTTTCCTTTTCTCCATCTTTTTCCCCATGCTTGGCTACAAAGGATTGTTCTTTACCATCCCACAACAGAGCATCGCCTTGGACAGATTCTTTGATATTCGTGACTTTGTCATTAAAATCATTAACGATGTTCTGCACATTCTTATTCACACTCTGGAAATTCTTATCAATTCCGTCAAAGGCTTCCGCTACATTATTGTAGGTTTTTTCTTCAACTTCAATTTCATTGCTCTCTAAGTTGAAAACTTTGAGTTTGAAGGTTGGTTTGTTCAATACGCCATTCTCATACGTAGCATCGCCGCCAAAATATTCTGCAACTTTGTTGCCCAGTGCATAAAGCTGGGAACCTGTTATAGTTTCGTGCGAATCTTTCTCTACCTTACCATCAGCAACATTAACAATCTTGCTCGCATCCTTCTCACCATGAGCAGCATTGTAGGCACCATCATCACCTACACTGCCATCCCAATTTAAACTATTCGAAGAGAGGTCATTTTCAAATTCCTTTATACGAGCATTCACATTCTTGATATTATCATCAAGTCCTTTAAAGGCAGAACCAACATCGGTATGAGATTTATCTGTTACTTCACCTTTTTTATCAATATTCGATAATTTATACCTTGGTACTTTAAAGTTTTTTCCATCAAAGGATACATCTCCACCTAAAATTTTTGATAAATCCCCAGTAATTGTATGAAGCTGACCACCATTAACGGCATCTGTCGAATTTGTGCTAAGATCTCCACCTGCAAGACCTGTTATTTTTTTACCTGCAGCATCAATACCATCCGCTATTACTTTGGGACCATTTTCAATAGTTAAGCCCGTTTTATCTAAAGTGATGTCTTTTAATTTTACACTGTTCAATGTGACATCTTGTGCCAAATCAAATGTTATTTTTTTGTCTTTATTGTCTGTTGTATCACTATTTTTAATCTCAAAGTTTTTGCTTCCAGAAACCAAATTTAATATATCACCCGGCTGAAAGTTTGAAACAGCCTTATCATTAAGAGAAAGTGTCCACCCTTGTGCTACAAATTCTCTTAATTTTTTCAGCTGTGCAATGTTGACGGCATCAGTGTCTGCATAACCCGCTGCCACACCTGTAAGCTGTCGTGTTATCTTATTCGGAGTATCACCAACACTAAAAGCTCCTTGAGTGCTCTTCCATATCACACCATCATCCGTTGACTGGCTCCCTATGGAAGGATCATAGCCAACTGCGGACACTGAGTTACGAGAAACAGATTTATAACCCACAGCAACACCACCCTCAGGAAGTACTTGTACATTTGAACCTAATGCCATACTATTTTTAGCTGTTGCAGCTGAAAGTCCACCTAATGCAATACTATTTTCACCAGATGCATTTGCAAAACCACCTAATGCAATACTATTTTCACCAGATACATTTGCAGAACCACCTAATGCAATACCATTGTTAGCAGTTGCACTTGAAAGCTTACCTATAGCAATACTTTCTTGCCCACCTTTTCCCTCACTGGCAGCAATTGTAATGCTCTCCGTTTCGGCGTGCCATTTAAAGACACTATCATCGGCAGCTTTTTTAATCTCATTGTGAAGATTTACATAAGACTTACCCACACCCTCAAAGGCTTTGGCTACATTTGGAAAACTTTCTTCTTCCATCTCATTCGTCTCAGGATTTAAAGTTTTAATTTTGAACTCTGGATTATCCCATTGACCATTCGTAAATTTAACACCACCGCCTAAATATCCAGCTATATGGGTAGCTACAACATTCAACTGACTACCATTTGCCGCCTCTTGTGAATCTGCACTAAGATCACCAGATGTAACGCCCATTACCTTTTTATTTCCAGCATCAATACCACCGGTGGTTATTTTCGGACCATCAGTAATTACTAAGCCCGTGGCATCGAAGGTATTTGTACCTGCTTTTAAGCTTGTTAACGTAATGTCTTGAGCCAGATCAAATTTTACTTTATTGTTATCTTCGCCCTTTGTAATATTTAGGTTGCTACTTCCTGCGGAAAAATCTACCGCGCTATCCATAAGAACGGTTGTAGCATTTTTATCTCCAACAGAGAATTTCCAACCGTTTTGTCTTACAACTTGTTCTAAGTCCTGCAACTGTCTAAGGTTCACTGCATCGGTAACATTAGAACCAGCTGCTACGCCTGTAATTTGTCTGGTTATACCCTTACTATAATCACCAAATGAAACTGTTCTCTCTTTTTCATCAGAACTATCGGTTAGAGAAGAGCCGATTGCAATGCTATTTTTAGTATTTCTACTACTACCAGCTAAAGCAGTTAAGCCGATAGCAACCCCTTGGTCAGCCTTCGTCTGCGCTACCTGCCCGAAAACAATAGCATCATGCGCTTCTCCCTGAGCTCGTTCACCATAAATAAGAGGATTACCCAAATCCTGACTGCTAGTTATCTGATCTCCCTTTACAACTCTTGGAGTTAAAGCTGCTCTTGTTATTTTTTTACTTCCAGCATTCATATCAATTGAACGTATCGAATCGCTGGTTTCTGCCAAAACATTCACTATAGGACTATAATCACTTACACCAGTAAGAGTTTTGGTTAAAAAATTTTCATAGTCATCAGCAGCACTTACCTTGGATGTCAAAGCAACATTCAGCGCTGTTAAATAATTTTCCTGTGATGAACTAGAAGAATCCAAATCATTCGAAAAAACAGGGGAAATACTGGCTAAAAGTGCCGCTATTGAAGTCAAGGATAGGACTTTAATAAAAGGAAAACGAGAAAATTTTAAATTGCTCCCTGCTAATTTTGTATATAATTTTTTCATAATGAACTCCCCAATGAAAGAAATAACTATAAACACAAAAAAGACACATTTAAACGCTATTAGGTCCCCTAAAATTGGTTTTTCTAAACGTATTCAAAAATTTAGTACCTGACTGAAAAGATAGAGAAGTTGTGTTTTAGGTTTTATGGTTAATGCGTTTTGCTCTTTTACATTTCCTAAGAAAGTAAATTTTTTTGTGGTGATTGGTTTTTTTTAACCTTTAAACTTATTGGTTGTTTTTTGCAAGGGGTAGAGTTAATTTAGCATATTGTTTTATAGCTTCTTCCAGTAAAGTTGAAATACATTTGAATGGAGATTTTTGTCTTAGTAGAAAGCTTTTTAATAGATTTGTAGAGAGCAAAAGGTTTTTTTATCTGTAGAGTGCTACAGATTTTTCAGATTTAAAAATTAAAGAAGAAAATAATAAACTTATAATTTATGAAAAAACTCATTATCTTATTTTGAAATAAGAGGTTCATTTTGTTGAAAGCGTCCGGTTTTTCTGTTTTTTAAACCTGTATTTATCGTTAGCGCTTATCAATTTATATATATTTTTTTACATACGTAACAACAATTCACCCCTGCCTCATGAGACAGGGGTGAAAAGGAATTTTTATGTATTTTGTTTATTATCAATTCAATGTCATATTGAATCCCGCACCTACACCCCAGTGACCTCCAGAAGTTGTTGCGGATATGTTAGAGCGGTATTTTCCATTTTCTGAGGTGTAACCTGCACCAAAGGCAAATGCAGACTGACTACGCCATAAACCAGTACCAAATCCAACGCTTAATTTTCCAGGTGTATCATTGTAGCGTAAGTTAGACACTGCAAGACCAATAGCCGCTGCTTGTCTTGCCTCTTTTTTCACACTCTCAATACTATAGTTTAAAATATCAAACTTCATATCTGTATATTGCTTAGCCCGATCAACAGCATCATCAATCGCATCAATCACAATATTATTAACCCGTTGATCTGTATACTGCTTGGATTCATCAAGAATAATCTTCATCTGTTCTTTAGTATAATCATGAAGTTGACCACCATTTACAGCCTCTTTCGAGCCTTTTTCAATTTTACCATCAGCTACATTATCAATCAGAACAGGTTCACTGGCATCCCCCCCCGCTAATGTGATTTTATTGGTTTTTTTGCCGTTTTCATCTCTATCATAACGAACAGCATCCTCTTCAATGCCGTCAACTCTATTATTGATGTTATCAACTTTGGCATCAATATTGATAACTGTATCACCAATATCAGCAATCGTATTGGAAATGGTATCAACTCTGTTGGTAAGATGCTTCACATCTTTTTCGACACCAGTGACACGTTCATTGGTTTCCCAAAGTTGCCCACCATTGACGGCATCTTTCGAGCCTTTTTCAACTTTACCATCAGCTACATTGATAATTTTATTCGGCTTTCCATCGCGACCAGCATCATAGGCTTTTTCTTTATCATTCCACTTTAAAGCATCTGAATCGACCTTGTTGATGACATCATCAATACGGTTATTAATATTTGACATATTTTTATTGACGTCACCAAAAGCATCAGCGACATTATGATGCTCTGTCTCAACAGTCGTACCATCAGCATTGACTTGAACAATCTTAAAAGTAGGATCTGTCCATTTGCCATTCTCATATTTGGCACCGCCACCGAAATAATTTGCAAGTTGGTTATTCATGGAATAAAGTTGGTTGCCCGTAATGGCATCTGTTGAACCTTGAGCAATCTCACCATCTAAAAGATACTTCAATTTGCTGTTTGTTTTCTTACCATCTTTTTCATGACGTGCCACAAATGCTTCTTCCTCATCATCCCACAGTAAAGCATCTTTAGAGAAATCTTCAATTTTCTGGTTAAACTCATTGGATACATTCGTTAAGCGTTGATTCACATCTTGAACATTTTTATCAAGACCTGTTAAAGCATCACCAACATTGTAAAAATTAGCCTTCCCTACTTCACCACCTACAATAGCGGATAAAGTATATTTCAGCCCTTCAAAAGCACCGTTAATGAACTTTGCACCACCACCAAAAAACTTTGCAATATCTGCTGATATTTTATTAATCTGACTACCATTGATTGCATCGTTGGAATTTTCAGAAATGCTACCATCTTTTACGTTATGAAGAGCAACTGGTCCGTTGTTCTTATCGCCGCCCAAAGTTACACTACCATAATTAACACTATTATCGTCATTCTTATCATAGAGAACCGCAGCAGCAGTTACTGTCTCAATATCTTTAGAAATCTTATTTATGCTTTTATCAAGTTGGTCTTTGTTAACAGCTTCATCACCATTTTCTGCCTCCCGCACGCCAGAAATTTTACGTCCTGAACCACCAACACCTGCAATATTGATCTCAGTACCAGCGGTATCTTTACCAATAGTAATAATACCTGATGCACCTCCATCTTGCTTAACAAGACTATTTTTTACCACATCGGAAATCTTATTATCAATATGTGTGATAGAAGTATTAACACCTGTAAACGCTTCCGTAACATTATGATAGGTCTTCCCCTGAATAAGGAAAGCTGGTTCTACACCATTCAGTACATCTGTACTACCCCCAAAATATTTCGATGTATTTTGAGCGACTGTTTTAAGATTATCAGTAACAGTTGTAACCTTCTCATTCGTAGCAAAAAGTTGTGAACCATTTACTGCTTCAGTAGATGTTCGAGAAAGTTCTCCATCTTTTACACCGGAAAGTGTTCTTTCTTGCTTATCTTTATTTACAAGGCTGATTTCAGTACCACCGGTTGCTTTACCCACAGTAATAAGACCATCTTCTCCCTCCTGCTTTACAAGGCTATTTTCTGTTACATTGTTAATCTGATTATAGATATCCGTAATAGAACTATCGACACCTTCAAAAGCATCAGCAACATTCGTATACCTATTCTCAACAATATTACCATCAGGATCGTTACGAGAAACTTTGAATACAGGCCCCGTCCATTCTCCATTCTCATATTTAGCACCACCGCCAAAATAATTCGCAATCTTATCGCCCATCTTATAAAGTTGAGAACCATTTATTGCATCTGTTGAATCTCCTGAAATATCGCCATCCGCAAGGAACTTAATCTTACTATCTGTCTTCTGTCCATCTTTTTCATGAAGTGCAACAAATGCACTCTCAGAACTGCTCCACAATAAAGCATCTTTAGAGAGACCCTGAATTTCCTCAGTAAAATTATTGACTACATGTGTTAAACGACTATTCACATTTTTGACATTCGCATCAAGCCCAGTCAAAGCATCACCAACATTTTCAAAGGTTTTCTGTTCTACCTTACCATCTGCAGAAACGGTAGATAAATTATACTGTGGTCCAACAAAAACACCATTTTCAAATGAAGTACCACCACCAAAGAATTTTGCAACATCTCCAGCTATTGTATTAATTTGACTACCATTTACAGCTTCCATGGAGTCTTTGGAAATTTCACCATTTTTTACACCTGCAATGGTTCGCTCTCCCTCAGTACCTGTAATATCAATTTTCGTACCGCCTTTTTCAGCACCAATAGTGATAAGCTTCTGATCTTCTTTCCATTTAACAAGACTATTTTCTGTTACATTATTAATCTGACTATAAATATCTGTGATAGAAGTATCAACAGCAGCGAAAGCATCCGTTACATTGTCGTGTTTTGTATTCTGAACCATAAAAGTTGGTTTGATACCATTAAGTATATCTGTCTCCTTACCACCAAAAAAATCCACTATATTAGTAATATAATTAAACAGTTGATGGCCATTTATTGCTTCTGTTGAATCGGAACTGACTTTTCCAACTGCAACGCCAGAAATAATTCGATCTCTGCCTTCAGAGTTCGCAATATTGATTTCGATACCTTCTTTTTCAGCACCAATGGTAATATTTTTTTTACTTTTACTCCATTTAACAAGACTATTGTCTTCTATCTCAAACTTCATTTTATATAATTGTGAAAGATTAACAGCATCATGCTCATTGCTACCATCTGCGACTCCTGTAATTTTTGTATTGGCGGCATGAATACCACCCTTGGTCATTCTTGGGCCATCTTTGATCATGAAACCGGCATTACTCATTCTGCTGTCCCCTGTTTCTACACGACCAACTTTAATATATTCGTTTAAATCAAACTTTACTTCATTGTTATCACCTTTGGTAATTTTTATATTTGTGTTCTCACTCTCATTATTATCATCGTCTTTATGCTTAACTGCAACAAACTTTACTGTACTTCCTGCTTCAACATCTGTAGCTTCTTCATCTTCAACAGCAAGTTTCCAGCCCGTTTCCATCCCCGCTGTAAAGTCTTTCAGCTGTTTATAATTTACTGCATCAGTATCATCAGTACCAGCTTTCACTTTTGTAATCTTTTTGCCACCAGCATCAATACCTTTCATAGTTATGCTTGGACCACCATCAACAAACTTAAAGCCATCGTTGCTCATAATGCTGTTGCCTGTCGTGACACTCGTGAGCTTAAGAGTATCATTCAAAGAAAATGTAACTTTATTACTGTCTTTTGCAATTTTTATATTTTTGCTACCATCTTCATTTTCACCAGCAACAAAATCTACTGTACTCCCAGCTTTAACATCTGTAGCATTGTTACCATCAACAGAAAGTTTCCAGCCATTTTCTGCAAGTGTCCTTACCTCTTTCAGCTGTTCATAATTTACAGCATCAGTATTGCCTTCTGCCTTAGCTACTCCTGTAATTTTTTTATCACCAGCATTAATACCATTCAAAGTTATGCTTGGTCCATTACCATCAATAAACTTAAAGCCCTCATCACTCATAATGCTGTTGCCTGTCGTGACACTCGTAAGCTTAAGGTTATCATTCAAAGAAAATGTAACTTTATTACTGTCTTTTGCAATTTTTATATTTTTGCTTCCGTCCTCACCCGCATCCGCAACAAGATCTACTGTACTCCCAGCTTTAACATCTGTAGCATTGTTCCCATCAACAGAAAGTTTCCAGCCTGCTTCAGCAAGTGTTCTTACCTCTGTCAACTGCTTATAATTTACAGCATCAGTATCTTCTTCCCCTGCCGCTACTCCTTTAATCGTTTTATCACCAGCATGAATACCATTAACAGTTATGCTCGGCCCCTCATCACCGTCAAATCTAAAGCCAGCAGCATCCATAATGCTGTCTCCTGCTGTGACAGTCATTACCTGAATATCATCAGCTAGATCAAATGTGACATTGTGATCATTATCTTTTTCGATCTTGATATTTTTTGTACCTTTATTGTCAACTGACTGAAAATTTACTGTACCATTTGGACCAATAGCCGTAGCATTTCCACCGTTAACAGCAAGCTGCCAACTCGTTTTGTTCGCGTTTTTCACCTCTTGCAACTGTTTATAATTCACTGCATCGTTAGGTTCAGACCCATCTGCTACGTTTGTGATCTTTTGCTTGGCTGCATCAATACCATCAATAGTCATGCTTGGACCATCATTACCATTAATAAAAAAGCCGTCTACAGTCATGCGTGAACCGCTTTCACCGTTAACAAAAAAGCCATCATCACTCATCGTGCTTTGGCCTGTGGTGACTTGCGTCAATTTAAGATGATCATTTAAAGTAAATTCAATTTTATGCTTATTATCTGCAGTGTTTTTTGCAATCTTTAAGTTGTCTTTTCCCGCTTCTTTTTCACTTTTCACTGAAAAATCTACGGTATTGCCTGAATTCACATCTGTCGGATCGGTATCGTTAGCAGAAAGTTTCCACCCCCCTCCCCCTGCTATGATATCTTTCATAGCTTTTAGTTGCGCCACGTTTACCGCATCGGTATCTTCACTTCCAGCTGCAACCCCTGTAATTTGTCGTGTTAGCGTACCCTTACCAATACCACCAACTTCACCAACGCTAAAAGCGCCTGTGGTGCTCTTCCATGCTATACTGGTTTTTGTTGTCCCTTTACCTGTTACAGGATCATAACCAGCAACATTCTTGTCTCTATCAGAGATAGCCCCACCACCTACAGCAACACCATCTTTAACAAGCACTTGCGAATTTACACCAATGGCAACCGAATCTTCTTTTTCAGCATAAGCTTGCGTACCTATAGCAATCGCATTTTCAGCATTCGCGATTACTTTTCTGTTAGGATCATTTTCTTCGGTTCTGTCAGAGCGCCTGCCCCCTATTGCAATAGCACCTGAAGCTTTAGCTTCAGCATCTGTACCTATAGCAATCGTATAACTCTTTTCTGCCTTTACCTTTGTACCTAAAGCAATGCTATTTGTACCTAATGCAGTTGCAAGCCCTCCAATAGAAACTGAAGATTTGCCCGATGCTTCTGAGCCTACACCCATAGCAACACTTGCTATACCACTTGCAAGTGCGGAAACACCAAAAGCTTGTGCACCCCCTGCCTTTGCTGTCGCACCTGCACCAAATACGGTTGAATAATTACCCGTCGCTGCAGATCCACAACCCGTTGCAAAAGAATAAACACCATAAGCCTCAGGCATAGCATTAATGATACCACTAGTGTTTGTTCCCATATAAGTAGCATTGTTGGTTAGAATCCCAGCGCCTTGCCAAGTAACCTTTTCAGTGGTCGTGCCGTAAGGACTACGACCTCCAAAAACTTTCTCACCAATAAATCGCTCATATTGTTCTTGTGCGGTTATTCGTTGATTATCAGCAATTCCTTGTTGTTGTTTGCCGCCACGACCAATAACGTTGTCTACACCACAGAAATCATCATCACCAGCAAAAACAACACTACCATGACTACCATGTGGATATGCAACACCAGTACCAGGTGTACTTTGACTCGTCCCTCCTACTATCGCAAGATTAGCAGCAAAAACAGGAGAAACACTCGATAAGAGTGTGGCCATTACCGTACTAAGAGAGACAACTTTAATTAAATTTGGTGTGGAATATTTTTTTTTCATAAGAATCTCCTCCTACAGAGTTCAACATCATCACAACGCGCGAAAACACACATGGCAAAACCCTTAGTTTGCGCACTTCAAAAACCAATAAATCAAGACAAAACTCCCCCCTACGATACCGATACTTATCCGGCATCGACCTAAAATCTCTGCAACAACATCGAATCTAGAAAAGTCCCCAACCCTTTTAGCTAGAGGGATTCAAGCTAAAAAATAAATAAAAACACAAGACTTTGAAAATATACCGTAATCTCCATTCAAAAACACTGCGATTTATCTCTTAACAAAAATAGTTTCACTAAAGAGCAATTCTACTTTTCAAATAAAGCGCATCAGAAGAATGGCAAGAGCGTAAAAATAATTTTTTATAAATTTGTAAAAATACTTCTCAATAAATTAGCTGTTCTTATAAGCACAAATTTATGATTTTTTTAACTTATCGCACAATGTAATAGATAATGATTATCATCATAATCTCACTTTTTGTTGCGAGGTAAACTGTTTCAATATACTATACATCTCTTTGAAAGAAATCTGTCTTAAATATAATGATGCACGCTCTGTAAAAAGTTTTAACGTGCTCATCTTATCATCTTCATAAAAAGACAAAAGCGCGCCTATAAATAGTCTTTCGTTCTTCTCTCTTATATATCTGTTACCCTTCTATAGGAACAAAACATCGTCATTGTATTTTCACTATTGTATAAATTTTTTAATATCACAAACCGAAAAGAAGCTGTTTTCTAAACTCTTTCCTCTCACAGAACCCACTGTATTTTCACTGTTGTCCGTATCTTTTCTTCAACCAACAAATATTTCAGGAATGATGCTATATTAGCTTCTTTTTGTAGAAATTTTGTTTGTATTGCTACCCGTCGTTCTTTTTATGAACCGTTTTATTTTTAATCAGAACAGTCTATTGATTTATAATGATAGTTTCTCGTTTTTCAGATCGAATAAGAGACTCGAAGATCGTGAGATCTTCACATTCCAAACTTGGTTATACAGCAGAAAATCAAAAAAGTTTTATTTTTTTAAAGGCTGTTCATTCGTATCTTATGAAATTTCTAGATGTGCTTTTCAGTTTCGATTTTACGCTTTAAATGTAATTTTAAAAGTGGCAAAGTGGCTTCGACTTCTTCTATATCATTGAGGTTTTGAATAAGCTCTTGCAATCTTCCATAAAGCTCTGCTGCTAATTCCGCAACATCTTCAGGAGAAAGTGTTATTTTTGCATCATGATAGGTCGTATAAGCTAAATGTCCAAGCTTTTTCATCAGCCCAACAGGTATCGCTTGCGGTTTAAAACCAGCTGCTTTTGCCTTTGCCATATCTGAAAACATCTCGCCATTTCCCGTTACTAGCCAATCTAATGAAACACCACAAATTTCTTGATATTTGGAGAGCGCAGAGGCTGTAGGCTCACTTATACCAATTTCATAAGTTCCTATAGAGCCAGCAGTGATACCAAGATGTTCAGCAAACTGCTTACGCTCTGTAAAACCAAGAGCGTGACGCACTTCACGAAAACGTTTTGCCAACTCAGTTTTAGGTTTTGCTTCCGGACGAGCCAAAAAAAACACTCCAAAATCAATATAATTGTTGACTAAATAACTATATTGATTTATATCTATCATTACTGCCCCTTAAAAAGAGCAGTTATCACATACATAACCCCACAAAAACGGATGTTACAGCATCCATTCAAGCAGGAGCGAAAATTATGACAATTACAAAAAATGCAATCGCCGTGGTATTTTTCTGAGCTGCGCCCCTGTAATATAACCTCGAAAAAACTCAAGCCTATCAGAGGTTATTTTCCAGAGTCAAAAACATTTGGACACAGGCCAATGAAAAAACTAAATGCGCCACTGCCAACTCTATCAGTTTGCATGCCAAGCCAATTCTTGCCAACTGCTTTCTCAAAAGTTGCAGTCATATTCTTTCAAAAGCAAAAAGCCTAATACGATTCTCTTCATTTCATGCTGTGCAATATACCACTGAAATCTTATTACAAAAATATGCAAATGCATTTCCCATAGGTTTTTATAAGGTAAAAAGTTTATCAATGTCTAAAAATCAATATAAAATAGGCAAAATAATTGGTATTCTACAAAAAACGAGATTATCACTCGTTATTAAAAAGTTAGACGTTTACAAACCCTGTTTGCTTATTTTATATATTAATGGCACTGATTTAGCTGTAACTGGCAATAGAGATTTCAGGGTGTTTGGTTTATCGTCAGAATACTCTTCCTCTACGCATATTAAAAGCCTTTTGGCAATGTATTTTAAATGCTATAAATTCTATAGTAAACACATTGCCATCCATATTTACAATTGGGCGCTTCAAAATCTTGGAGTAATAAAATCTTTAATAGGCTTTGATTTAAAAGCGCGTATTTTGCAGAAAATTGACAAAACCATGAGGTTCGTATACATGGCAATTTTAAGTGATGATAGTGGAGTGATACTTAAAAAAGCTGCATGGAAACCCGCAACGTTGAGGAATTAAGCATGACCTCTTTATGCGATAAAGAATTATCTGATACACTGGTTGGTCTTTATGACGACTATCAACGCGGTTTCGACATTGGAGAAGAGCTTAAACTGTGCGTGGATTTGGCGTTATCTCTTGAATTGGAACTCAGTATTCACCGTTTAAGTGAAACAGATGCTGTTTTAAAAAAAGAGATTGTGCAAACCTTGCATCGTCGTAGAAATACTCATTCCAATGAAGATGAAATTGATACAATTTTTCATATGGATTTTGAAAAACAAAAATAATATAATACTCTCCCCATGTAATACGATATTCCCTCATCGCTTTACTTTCTACTACGCTTAAAAAAAAACTTTCAAGAAGATTTAAAGTGTTACGTTTTCGTCTTCTTAACAACAGTGAGATGAATTAAAGAAACGCATCAATTCTTTTAGATCATTATCAAAAAATAGAGAGTATTCTCTAGCATACATCAATTTATGCTTTGTTCATTAAGCACCAACTTTTACATTTTCTCAACTCTCCTTTAAAAGAAAAATGTGAAATGTACTGCAGCGTAAATATTTATAAAATAGCGTATGTTGTCCACACTTAAATGTAATTTATTGTTTTTCATGTTTATAAAACAGCACTATGAGTATTCCAACAAACGCAACAATGCTTTGAAAAAAATATATCGATTGAGGTGATATGCTACTGTTATCGCTTGCCATAATGAGATAGACTCCGAGGATCAAGCATCCAGAGATACCATTAAAACTTGCCTGCAATCTTCCTTGGTATTCAGGATCACAAGAGAGTTGTGATAAAGAAATCGAAAGAGCCCAACTCGAAAGTCCAAATCCAATCATAAAGTAAACAGGAAAAACAACAAAATTGTGTGTATTAACAGATAAAATAGCGAGGCCAATAGCCATAAAAGCTAATAAAATGGCTAATGTTTTCCTGATAGATAAAACTTTACAAAGAAGTGGTGAAAAAAACGCACCTGTCAATACACCCATAGAATAAAGCACCTCAAATATTGCAAAGGTCCTGTTATCCGCATGTAAAACCTCTTGTATATAAGGAACGAGAATAACAGGAATGGTCATCAAAAGAGTCATAATAATCATCTGGCTTATATAAGGTACAAAAAGAGCCGGATTCTGTTTAAAATAATGAAGGGATGCTGTATAATTTTCCCACCAATTTTGCTGGTTTTGTTTTTTAGATCTTCGGTTTTTAGGTACCTTCATTGCAAAATTAAATAAACCAGCAATGATAAAGAATATACCACCTATTAGAAGAGTTCCTTTTGTTCCTGCATAGGACAGTATAAATCCACTTAAGCCCATACCTACGATAGTGCCAAGTTCATAAACCATATCGATGGTTGCATTTGCATTGATGAGCTGTTCCTTCAGCACAATACTTTGAATTAAAGAAATAGCTGATGGCATATAAAAAGGAATAAAAATACCCAAAAGAGCAGATAAGACCATCAATTCAATTTCTATACCAAAATGCCAAAGCATTACCCAGCCCACGATTACCAAACCTCTCACAAGATTTGAAATAATAATCTGCGTTTTACGGTTATATTTATCTGCCAATATGCCAAAAATAGGCGCAAAAATAATGCCAGGCGTCCAAAGAAAAAGCATCATCAACGCTACACCACGGATTGAGCCCGTCTGATTGTAAGCAATCCATGACAATGTAATATAATTTAGTCCACTTCCAAATGTAGCAAATAAGCCGCTCAAAGTAAAATAGAGAAAAGTTCTATTTTCAAATAAAGCAATGCGTTCCTTCAAATTTGAAGTGAACATAAATTATCCTCTAAAATGAATACCAGTCGATATGCATGATACATCCTGTTTAAAAACAGGCATTCTTACAATTTTTATTTTAGATCATTAAATTTAAGAAAGCAAAATTTCTTTTTTGAGGCTTTTACAATCTTTGTGCTGTTTTATGATTAATTCTTCTATGAAAACGGAACATTTATGGACAAAAACAAAATTAATATTTTATGTGCGTTTTATTCAGAAGCTACACCTTTATACATCTGTGAAACAATTTTACGGTATGGAAGCTTCACTCACATTATTGTCCTTATTATTCTGTGCACTAAAATATGCTCGAGTATATTCCTCCATGTCGTTCTTCTATCACCACACTTCGTCTCTAAAAGAATAAACATACTATTATCCTCACAATAAATATTGCTAATTTTTCTACTCCCCTTCTCTAAATCTTTTAAAACAAGCCCATTACAGTTAGTTTTCTAATTAAAATATATAACGTGATATTTTTCCTGAGCAGTTAAATTATTGCAATCACATCTCTAAAGTTTCAGATTTAGAGTAAGAATACATAAAGGAGGATTTATCGTGGATAAATTGATTAATAAATGATTTTATTCATAATCAAAAAAACTTATCTATATGATGTCGTATTTGATGATGAATTATCAGCTTTGGAGAGGATTATTCGTAGCAATTTCTTATAAAATACAGCAATTGGGAGGAAAACATGAATTCAGAAGCGCAGTCAATTGAAAATATAGACAAGTATTAAAAATGGAAGCAAGTCATTTTTAAAGAATTCAATGCAACCATGAATAACACAATTAGGCCTTTTCTGCCTATTCGGTGTAAATGGATACTCAAAAAATATGCTTAGATTTGGGTTCTACAATAAGTTGACCGCAAAAAATATGATGGAAGACCTGATAACTTATTGCGATAATTATAAAAGTTTTGGAAAAAACACATCTTTTGTTACATTCGAGGAGCCGGCCCCATACAAAGTATCGAAGTTTATAGAGAAAAATTCTGATCTATGCTTAAAAACTTGCGAGATTTTGACAACCGAGAATGACCTAAGTATATACAAAAAATATGTACAATCGTCTATGGGAGTTCTGCTTTCATAGCGAACCTATATTCATAGTTTACAATACCCCGTCTTATATAAACAGAATTAAGTAAGTTCTATATTTATGTTAACTTTCCAGCCTAGGTGGGTTTTTTCTGATCTTCTCTCTACAGAACAAAAAGCAAAAAATGCATTCTCGTTGTAGGAAAAAAGCTTGAACCTTTTGATATTATCACAAAATCTCCTTTTTTAGGAAAATATGGCGCCCCCCAAAATAGAGAATGGACGCAATACTTCCTGCAAGATAATAATATTGAATCCCCACCTTGCCCATATCATATAATGGAGCACGATAATGACTAAATTTTCTAAAATTAAATTAAATAAAAATATCCATGATATATTCAAAATGATGCTTCCAGAGCAAGGATCAATAGAGATACAAAGAGATTTTCCAAAAAAAATACACGATTGGCATATTCACTAGGTCGATGAAACTCTCTTAATTATAGAGGGAGAGTTAGATTTTTTCTATAGCGAAAAACATATAACCTGTACACTAGGAGATATTATACATCTACCTGCCAATACAAGGCACAAATCAATTGCGGCAGATGTAGGATGCATATATGCAATTGCTACAGAAAATCTCACTATTGGAGATATTAGAGATGGGTAACCGCACGCTCTTTAATGGATTCTTTCTCATACAGGATTTTATTCTTTTACTCCTGCTTCCCATAATGCGCCCATAGATTCTGCGGAAAATAAGGCTATGAAATTTACGTCCTCTACCCAAACCAACGTAGAAACTTTTCAGAAACCGCATTTTACAGTACAAAATAGAACGTTATTCTTTAGGAATAAAAAATGGATCAAGCTTAACGGATTAAACAAAAAGGAAATAATTTTGTTTACAGCTTTATTGTCGAGCATTCACGAATGGATTCTGGTATTATCTCTATCTGAAATTCCCTACAAGCATGAAGCAGAAAAGTTATCAAGCATATTTAGTATACCTAATGAAAACTGCTATTACCATGCGTGATGGCTCTAAAATGTAGATGGATTTGAATTTTTAAATAATTTTTAACTCTTGCATCACTTTATTTCCATACTTTTTAAATAATATTCAATAACTTAAGTAAAATAAATATTTTTATTTTGGGTTTTGTTGTGTTGTTAATCTAAAGCATGTGAAGAGAATATATTAAAGAATTAAAATATTTATATATCGAAATTGAAGATGTCCTATTTTACCCAAAAAAGAACTATTATGACATAGGTGAATTTAGCTATTAATCTTTTGTTGCCAACAAGTGGTAAAATGATGCTGAATGTAGAAAAAATTGCATAAGAACCTTTAACAAAAATGATTAAAATTTAGATAGAATTACAAGGTATAAAATAGAATTTATTCCATCAACGCTGCAATTTTTTCTGGTTAATTTATTCTACCAATATCATTAAAGCTTTCTTCTAATGACATCGTCTATCATTGGAGGGAGATATATGATTGTTTTTCGAATTGTGACAGCACAGAAATTTCGTGATTTATTTTGTCCATTAAAAGATGTTTGTTAGTTGAGTAAGTTAAAAAATACATAGCATTCCGTATAATGTAGTGTGTATGTATAAAACTTCTCAGGGTGATCGTGTTATTTGGGAAAGATTTTACAGCAATTACGAGTATCTCTAGAATGAAAAGCACTGATTTTTAGAACAGAGAAAAACATTGATTATAACAGTTTATTAGGCTAAACGCAGAATATTATTCTAATAATTGATGGTTAATTGTAACGGGATAGTTTTTTGATAATCATAAAGAAAAAGGTATAGAGCGTGTTTCTTTTAGTTAAGGAAAAGTATTGCTCATTTTTCTTTCTAAAAGTAAGCAAATTCAAAGATAATTTTTTGTTCTTGTAGTGGTGAGAAAATAATTGTCGAAGTCAGTGAAGGGGAGATTCTAATAGATTGTTACAAAGTTTAATAAAAGTTGGAATACTTAAAAATTCTTAGTTCCTATGATGATTTAAGAATACCAGATTAGGATACGGAGAATTCAAGAGCTCAAAACTTTGTGATAATATTGGTTTAGAATTACATCTTGTTCATTCAGACGAGATGAGCCAATTATTATATGTCACAGAGACATATGGGTGGAAAATTTAAAAAAAGCTTATCCAGAATCTGACTTAAAGGTTATTGGAACTTTAGTAGTAAGATTGGCTTGGTCTCATGTTTCTCAAAAATTAGCAACCAATCTTGTTGTGACTAGACTAAATTTGGAAGATCTGCTCACTGAGCGTTTTTATAATATTATGAAATGATAAAAATATTAATATTTCTTCTTGTCTGGGACATGAAGCCGGTGCTATTTGTATTTATTATCCGTTGCACCATTGTCCGAAATATATTTTAAGTGGTTGTCACTTGAAATATGCCTTGGAAAATTATTTGGCAAGAGAGTGTACCTATATGTATTGGAAAGTAATTTCCTATTATTTGTCTCAATCTATGGGTACAACGTTGCCAAGTATAGAATTCATGCTGACAGATGACTTTCAAAAAATAAGTGCCTATAACGCATTTGAACTAAACTTTTATGAAAAACTGGAATTTAGTACCGAACCATATTCGACAATGGAGAAAATCATAAAATGGCTTGAGTCTCTGTTTAAGAGGGAGGAGGCTATTGCATAATTCTGTTTTTCTTATGATTGTGATTGGTTGTTTGACGAGTTTTTGTGCTAGTGGTGTATTATCTATTGGCCTTTCTTTGTTACAATTCCAAGATACAACGGGAGAAGCGTCTGCTACTTTAAATGTCGTTAATTTAATCGCAATTGGAATTTCTGGCTTATGTTTGGGAAACGTGTTGGCGCACTATCAAGGCTTTATAATTGGGTTTTATAGTCAAATTATTGGCGCTTGTTTATTGTCTTTCTTATTATTTATGAACAATCCAGTACTTATTTTATTTGTATTTTTTTTACTTGCTCTCTTGATGGGGGCTGATAACCCAAATAACAATAGTGCCTTGAATCAGCTGATTCCAGCTCCCAAACAAAAAGCTGGAATTTTTGCATTTTACACTAGTTGCTGTCAGTTTTTTGTTATTATATCCCCATTGCTTATATATTTTATAATTGCGCATTTGGGGCACAAAATAGCCATAGCCTTTATTGTATTTATCTATCTTTTGAATGCCTGCTTATGGTTTCGTATAAAGTCTATACAACAACTAAACAGAGCAAAAGAGCTATTAAAAAAGCCATCTCAAAAAGCTTATGGAGTTGGGTTCAGGTGCCTTTGGCGGATTTCTGCGTTGCGTTTTTTAACGATTAATCGTATTTTGAATAATTCTCTCTATACGGGGCCTATTGTTTTATTGCCACTTGTTCTTGCTTCTATAACATCAGATAATATAAAATTTACAGCCATTCAAAATTCTATTTTTGCTTTGTCAGCACTGGGTTTTGTGATCAATGGTCTTATCTTATCTTATTATTTACGGAAATTTCCATCTTTAATTCGTTTTTTTGTATGGGGGCACCGGCTTTTGCCGTGATCGCAATCTCTTTTGTTTTATATTTAAATTTTACTCAATATTCCCTTTATATTATGGGATTTTTATTAGGTATTGGGCAATTTTATTTTAGGGTATCGGGAATAACAATTGGACAAGCTATCACACCTAGTGAAAATTTAGCCGAGGTGATTTTGGCAGGCGATGCCAGTGTACGCATCATAACAGCTTTATTCTCTATTGTACTTTTATATGCAGGAAAATTTTTTTCATTTTCTATATTATACGTCCTGTGTGTATTTATAGGCTTTTGCGCCCCTTTATTTATTTTGCACGGACTATCTATTTACATACAAAGCTTAGAGATAAAAGAAAGCGCCGCATGAATGATGTTCAATTATTATATTACGTCAGCCTTTTTTTGATTATCGTATAGATAAAAATTTTGTACAAATATTCATGACATTAATTTTAAATAAACACATTGCGTGAGAAAAGCTGAGGTATTCGTTACCTCTCATGTGGGATAAAACGCATTTAGCGCGTTAATCAACGAAATTGCAAATAGCACTATGATCACCATTAATTCTAAAAGCTCTACCAGAAGTTAGTGATAATGGCAAAAATCCTGTGATGATATTTGAAAAGATCGTTTATACTAGATCAGGTTATCTCAAGATCGAGAGGAGAGGAGCTTAAAAAGTATAAAATTCATGGAAATTCAACAGCAATTTCTAGGTGTACATAATGATAAGCATAGATCGACGCGAACTGGTGAATTGCAAACAATAAAAAATCCTGCAAATGCTGAGCTTTTTAAACTATGTCATATCAAGCATATGAAAGTTCGTTTTAAATTAATGGCGGAGAGAGAGGGATTCGAACCCTCGATATGGTTTCCCATATACACGCGTTCCAGGCGTGCGCCTTCAACCACTCGGCCACCTCTCCAGAAGTTCGCACTATACCCAGAAAGAAATAACGTGCAAGTCTAAACTACACATTCAAAACCCAAAAAACAAATTCATTTATTAAAGTAAGAGCTTTTATCTGTTGAATAACAAGCACATCCCTTCTTTTTAAGAAAAAACTTTTTTCGTGGATAGGTTTGTAGAATACAATAATGAGAATAAAAAGATTGTCACCAGTTATAAACTTTCATGCTCATTTACGCACTTTCTGCTTCACAAAAAAAATACTTCTCTTAAAATTAGCATAAAGCCCATAGTTTTACACAACCAAATAATTAAAATCACTTACTTATACGTCATAGGAAGGGATGGTATGTGGGGGAAGAACATTTTAAGAGAGGATAAGCGGCTCTTATGCATTTTCTTAAATAGCACGAATTTTTGCAACATTGAGAGCTGTAAAATAGTGTGATGGTATCAGTTTTCTCTTTCATAGGATTACATAATAAGCCCTATTCTAAATCCTCTATTCAATTTCACACTTCTATATTTAGTTGATACTAAAGAAAATAAAATTCAGAAAAAACTTTGCATTTTTAATTTAATATGTATGAATATATTTTATTTTCTAAAATGAAAAAATAGTCTCATTTTGATCAAATACAAAATCATAAAAATGCAAACCTGTTTTCATTTTTACCATATATTTTTAAATTCAGCTTTACAGTTTTCAAAATATCTAAAGTAGTCTCCATTATTTAAAAAAATTACGTATTACTTCATACTTTTGATTATCGCATTCTTTAAGCGTGATATGGTCTCATCACAAAACAGAATACTCTAAAAATACTATTTTCTTTCCCATCCACACGTTTGTAAAAAAACATCTCTTAAAGCTTGCCACATCTACCTCATACGGTATCTATGAATGGTATAAAATCTATTGGATAACATCATCTTTCCTTAAATAAAAAGTAAAAGCCAAGTACTATCACGCTATTTTTCGCCTAATGTTACAATATCTATTGCTATTTGAGAGAATGCATAAAAGGAATTTATTCTTTCTTAGAGTGTTTTTATCCATACATTACTCCTCCTTGTAATGTATGAAAGAGTAATTTTTATTAATTAAATATAGAGAAATTTAAAACGAAAAAACCCTACAATATTCAGGGTTCTCATTATGTAAAACGATAAATTACCATTATAAATTAATATACTGTATGAATGTTTTACAGCACTAAAGATCTGATTAGTCTGCAAAATGAGCTCGTTCTTTCCCCTTAATGTTCTTTATTACCTTATATCCTTGCTTAGAGCACGTACAGCTCGTGCAGTTTCACATTGTAATGCTTTTTGTGCTAAAATTTTCATATCTTCAAAACTATGAGTCTGTAAACACGCCTTTACTGGAGAAATATCGCAAGATATCATAGAAAGCTCATTAATTCCCAATCCAGTCAAAATCATTGCACCAAAAGGATCTCCAGCCATACCACCACATACACTAACCCAACACTTATGTTGTGCAGCTCCCTGAATAGTCTGATAAATCATACGCAAAACTGCTGGATCAAGGCTATCAGCTTCAGACACAAGGTACGGATTTTGCCGATCAACAGCCATTGTATACTGTGTTAGGTCATTGGTTCCAATTGAAAAAAAATCAACATGGGCGCTTAATACATCTGCCATAATGGCCGCTGCTGGAACTTCGATCATAATACCAAGTTTTAATTTTGGTGCATCAACATCGTTGCGGATTTCCTCTGCAATCTTTTTTATAGCGACAATCTCTGAAACAGACATGACCATCGGAAACACAATCCATAGATCTCCACCCTCTTTTGCCGCTCGATATAAAGCACGTAATTGAGGCACCAAAAGATCACGTCGACGTAACAAAAGCCGCGTTCCTCGAACACCTAAAAAAGGATTGTCCTCTTTAGATAAATGTAAATGCGTAACCTGTTTATCTCCACCAATATCAAGTGCACGAATAATTAATGGCTTATCTCCTACAGCTGTAATCATCGCCCGATATATATTAAATTGTAGCTCTTCATCCGGAATATATGGATTCTCTAAAAACAAAAATTCCGTGCGCATGAGTCCAACACCTTCAGCCCCTAAATCAAGCGCAACAGGAACCTGATTTGCGTAGTTGACATTAGCCATGATACGAATTCTTTGACCATCTGTCGTTTGCGCTGGTAATCTACATGCATTTATTTCACTGACACGTTTTTGCGCAACAGTATCAATATGCCTTTGAGCATCTTCAACGTCTTCAAGCGTAGGATTAAGGTAAATAAACCCGTTATCGCCATCAATAATAGCCTGAATATCAGACTGAATTGCTAAAATATCATCACCTGCAGCAACAACCATTGGAATACCAAGAGTACGCGCCAAAATAGCTGTATGAGATAATGGACCTCCCCATGCTGTTGCTAATCCTTTTACCCTTGTACAATCAAGTTGTGCTACATCAGAAGGAGAAAGGTCATTTGTAACCAGAATTACACCATGTGGAATATCATTTAAAAAGAACGATCTATAGGATGGATTGATTTCACCTAAAACACGTCGACCAACATCAACTAAATTAACAGCACGTGCTGCTAACAAAGGATTATCTACCTTAAAAAACATATCTGAAAATTGACGAACCGCTCTATCCCAAGACCAAGCGACACCATGACCTTCCGCTATAAAACGACAAGCTTGAGCTATTAAATTTTCATCTTCAAGCAAAACCATTTGCGCAGAAAAAATCGCAGCAGAATCTGCTCCCATACGCACTGTAATATCAGAAATCACAGATGCCATTTTATGTTTTGTTTTTGTAAGAGCATTTTCAAGACATGCTGCACCAGCTGCAAAATCAATTGGCTGATCTATTATGGAAATATCATTTTGCCTTAAAACAAAAATCTTACCAAATGCTAATCCTGAACTCGCTCCAACACCAGAAATGCCTTTTTGCATAGAGCGTGGATACCAACCATGAAAAGCCTTTGTTTGAGATTCCATTGCTCTCATCAGACATTTTTCACTAATACTCACTTTTTTTGCAATAGCAATGGCATCATTGAGAAGTTGTGCTCCTTCTGCAGCATCTGTAGAAAAAATCAGAACATCACCGTTTTTTGCTCCTAATTGCAATAAACCAACCAAATTTTTCATTTCAACGGTATATTGACCATGGCGAACTCTGATAGAGTTTTGAGCCTTTTTCGCAAAATCAACCCATAGAGAAGCTGGTCGTGCATGAAGACCACTTGGATAATCTAAAGTCCATTCCTGACACACCGAAAGGTCACCAATAAAAGTTTTTTCTATCTTCATCTCTTGGTCAAACAAAGTTGTAACAATTTGCTGTTTGTCCATAGTTGTTGCAAGTACTTCAAGCTGTTTTTTATCAAATAAAAGAGACGTCAATTTTTTACAAATTTCTCTATAGCGATCTGGACACGCTGCAATGGCAATAACCAAATATGCTTTCTTGCCATCCTGCCACTCAACACCAGCAGGCACCTGTATAACAGCAACAGCATCCTTGATAATTAAATCACGATTTTCAGCCATACCATGAGGAATGGCTATACCATTTCCAAGCCAAGTATTGGTTGTTTCTTCACGTGCAAGCATACTTGCCAGATAACACTTATCAACTGCACCAACCTGCACAAGCAATTCAGCAGCAGCATAAATTGCATCATTTTTATGATCAAAAGCAGCTGCAAGTTGTACAGATCTTATAGACAAGATTTCACCATCAGTAAAATCTACATTCATTGCTTCTGCTTTCTCATATCTCATCATGAATTCAAATTGCCTCACATTTGAACACCAATATCTCTGATACATTCCTTTTCAAAGCTGCATTTCCCAAAATACAAGCTATAAATACCACCACAGCTCTCTTTATATTTACAGAATATAGCTAAGTGAGGTGCTTAAATACCTCAATATAACCGATAAAACAATTAGATATTATTATCCACCTAAGTGCTTAAAACCATCATAAACAAGTCCGCCTCTTACTCTTTTACTTTACAAAGACAAAACCCCGTTTTTTACAGCACTAATCACCTGAAAAACTATGCTTTCAAAATGCTCTCATTATCCTAAGTTATCCAACATAACTTTTCACTATTCTCCCTACAAGAAAGCATCCTTCCCAATCATCCGTAACTTCAGCTAATATTTTAATTGATTCCTCAAAGTTTATTTAACCTATTATCCCTCTTTATAAGTTCATTACATAATTACAAATTGCTCCATGCAACTTATCATCTTTAAAATTCCGTGCTACCCATCTTATGATATCAAACTCTCGATATATAATATTTATATATTTTAAGCTACACCTTTACTTCAATCAATATCGCAAATACACAATGCCCTCTGTCGCACATTTGCAAAGTACGACATCCCCCCCCAAGCACCATCACCAACTACTAAAATCAAGAAAAACTCTACAAATAAGATAAATAAAGTAAAAAATGAAAAGCAATGATTGCCTTAACCCTAGCTCTTATGCTTGTCTATTTTCAACAATACACAATAATAGTGAAATCAGAAAAAATATTCTTGAAGGGCGCTGATTGCAAGTTGGTTATTTTTATATCTTTAAACACCGTACTCCTTAAAAATATAATTTCACTCTCGATTTACCGAAAATTCCTTAATGCACGTCACTTTCAAAGTAGTTTTGACTACCTTCTTATGGATTTTTTATCCCTATGTCTTTTTAAATGAATAGCCCCACCTACCCACACTACCACCTAAAAACAGTATGACAACTCATCAATACCACAATGCCGATAAAAAGATCCATCTTTATCAAAATGATTACATCAATAATGCTCTCATTAAATTTCTCATAATTTTCTGAAAACAAACTGCTTCTCTTATAAGAAATTACTCGACGCTTCTTCATACATAAAAAGAAAGTCTCTCCTCACTGATTATTATACAGAAACTTATCAACAAACTCTATCATAATATCAATATGTTCAGTACTTAAATACTAACATAACAGCGCACAAACTTTTTCCCTCATTGAGAAAAGCCATTTCCCCGATTCTACCTTTTTATCTTCTACATTTATTATAGTACCAACGCAAAAAGGGAAAGATGAATCTCATCTTTCCCTTTGAATACTTATAAAACCACAACTACAATTCAATGAAATCCCGTTGATGGCTAGAGAGTGTTACAGATTACTCTGCTGCCTCCACCATAGGAATGACTGAAACATAGGAACGATTACCCGCTTTGCGTTGAAAAGAAACCTTTCCATTTGATAATGCAAAAAGCGTATGGTCTTTTCCAATGCCGACATTGTTTCCAGGATGCCAACGTGTACCACGCTGGCGAATAATAATATTTCCGGCAATAACGGTTTCACCACCAAATTTTTTAACGCCTAGACGTTTCGATTCTGAATCACGACCATTACGCGAGGAACCACCAGCTTTTTTATGTGCCATAGACGCTCTCCTTTAATCTTTCTTACTCTTTGATGCTACAGATGCTCTCTTCTGCGACGCAGTCTTTTTTTCAACCGTTTTTTTAGCCGTCTTCTCAACAGAAGCAGCAGCTTTTGTTTCTTTTGGTGTAGTTTCTTCTTCTTTTATAGATTTCGCAGCAACTTTTTTAGGTTTTGAACCACCCATTAAAATTTCTAAAACACGAAGCCTCGTAAATTCTTGACGATGGCCACGCGTGCGTTTAGAATTTTGACGACGGCGCTTCTTAAATGCGATAACCTTGCGCCCACGTGCCTGTTCTAAAATCTCAGCTGTCACCAATGCATCAGCAACGACAGGGGTACCAATAACCGCATTACCTTCTTGCCCAACCATTAATATGTCATTGAATTCAACCACATCACCCGCATTTCCACTAACTTTTTCAACTTTTACCACTTGATTAGCAACAATGCGGTATTGCTTACCACCAGTTTTAATGACTGCGAACATTTTTTATCCTTCCGTTCACTCCAGCTCTTATTTAATTTCTGCCTTGAAATAAGGGAAAATAGGCTGCTTTTTATCAGTCGTAATAGATCCCAAAGAAGGATAAAACCTTCTTCAACACAAATATGCGCAGATTTCCCCACGCTTATATTTTGTATATATGAAGGAATTTCTATTCTCTGTCAATAAAGTCCCATAAAAAAGAAAAAAAGGTTGTACCAAAAACAATTGAAGGTTATCTACCCCTTATACACTCAAATAGTGCCGATTTTTGTTTCACTTTATTATGGAGAGATGGCTGAGTGGTTGAAAGCACCGCACTCGAAATGCGGCATAGGGGCAACTCTATCGGGGGTTCAAATCCCTCTCTCTCCGCCACAGTTTATAAAGCGATATTATTAAAACTGTCTTTAATCCTAGCTTTCCGGTTGTAGCTTGCCAGCGGGTTTTGTATATTTTGCCACTAGGTTTTGTACCAATTTATTTTTTTCGAAGGATTTTAAGGGGGGGCTCAAAGGGTCTTCAAAGACCTCTCAAAGGTCTTTATCGTTTTTGCGAATAAATTCTCATTTTTACAATTTTTGCACTTTTTTGATTTTCTGTTACATAAATCTAATCCAGATAATAAGAGAAGGCATAGTAAAATTAAAGAATTATCTCATATTTCTCTCTCATTCTACTTTTGCTTAGTTAGTACAAAACCTACTGTAAAATTATATTTATTTTGCACGTCTTGCTTGAATATGTGCTAGCAACCCTAATGTTGAACTATCACGATTATCCGCTTTACTTTCTCCACGAAGAATTGGTAGTAACTCGTTTGCTAATTCTTTACCAAGTTCAACACCCCATTGATCAAATGAATTAATATTCATTAAAATCCCTTCAACAAAAGTGCGATGTTCATAAAGCGCAATAAGACGACCGAGTGCAAAAGGTGTTAATGAATCTTGAACCAGCGTAATGCTGGGACGGTTTCCTTTAAAACTTCTATGACGTGCTAAATGGTCTGCTTCACCCTCATCAACTCCATTTTTTATCAAGATATGCCGAGCATCTTCAAGACTACGCCCCTTCATCAAGGCTTTTGATTGTGCTAAACCGTTTGCTAGCAACATCTCATACATAGAATGTAATTTTTTCTCATGCCCTTTTATAAATAAAATAAATTCTACAGGAATAATATCTGTTCCTTGATGCAGAAGCTGAAAAAAAGCATGTTGACTATTTGTTCCTGAATCCCCCCAAACAATTGGACCACTTGAAAAACTTAATGGTTTTCCATCCAGCGAGACTTGCTTACCATTTGATTCCATATCAAGCTGTTGTAAATAAGCTGGAAAATGTATTAAACGCTGTGCATAAGGAATGATCGAACGTGATGAATAACCACAAATAACACGATGCCAGAATCCTAAAAGAGCAAAACGAATAGGAATATTTTTATGCAAAGACATAGTTTTAAAATGTTGATCCATTTGCAAAGCACCATTGAGAAATTGGCGAAAATTTCCACCACCTACTGCAAACATAACAACAAGTCCAATGGCTGACCAAATTGAATAACGTCCTCCAACCCAATTCCAAAATTTAAAAACTCTTGTGGAATCTATGCCAAATTCTGCCACTTTATCAAGCGCACTTGAAACAGCAACAAAATGCGTACAAACGGCTTCTTCTCCTAAATGTGAACAAATCCACTGACGTGCAACTTGAGCATTGACCATTGTTTCAGCCGTTGTAAAAGTTTTAGAAGCAATGACAAACAGCGTTGTTGCTGGATTCAAAATAGAGAGAGTATCAGAAATATGGGCACTGTCAGCATTCGAAACAAAATGACACTGTGGACCATCATGATAAGGTTTTAAAGCATACGTGACCATTGCAGGACCAAGATCAGAACCACCAATACCAATATTGACAATATCACTTATTCTCTCGCCACTGCTTCCCTTATAGCTTCCATCACGCACCTTTTCAGAAAATCTTTCCATATCGTCAAGGACGTCTTGAATATCGCGAATAAGATTATGACCATCCAACATGAAAATTTCATCAGCAGGTAAACGTAATGCAATATGAAGAACTGAGCGTTTTTCAGTTGTATTAATCGCCTTACCAGAAAACATTGCATCACGCCGGCCTAACACATCTGCTGCGACCGCTAAATCATCTAGAAGTTGCAATGTTTTAAATGTCACACCACATTTTGAAAAATCGAAAAGAAGATCATCAAGTCTGAGAGAAAAATGGGAAAAACGCTGTTCATCTTCTACAAAATGCCGACGAATATCATAGACCCCATCCTTTGCAGCATGGTTTCTTAAAGCTTTTAATGTGGCTTCAAAAGCCATTTCATTTCGAATCGAAAAGCTATCTCCCATAAGCTTATCCTATACGGTTATTGATAATGAAATCTATGCCCAAACAATAACAAAGCAGAAAACACCTCCTTTATTGCTCGCTATTTTTACTGCTCACATAAAAATGAAAGAATATACAAAATAAAAGGATAAGATCCGAAAATGATATTTTTACAAGAATAAACTTTCAAATCTTTTCTATCATATACGTCATTTAACTTGATTGAGTTCTTTTGTTAAACGTAAATCTTCTTCTGCTTTTGGTCTTATAAAACGCCCTAAAAAAAGATAAACAACCGGTGTGACATAAAGCGTAAAAATAGTTGCTAAACCTAAGCCACCCACGATAACCCAACCTAAAGCTATACGCGCCTCTGCGCCAGCACCTTTGGCTAAAACCAAAGGAATACCTCCTAAAATGGCACAAATCATTGTCATACAAACTGGACGAAGGCGAATGTTTGCTGCTTCTTCTACGGCTTCACGCACGCTTCTTCCCTGATCACGTAATTGATCTGCAAATTCAACAATAAGAATACCATTTTTTGCCATAACACCAATTAACAAAATTAATCCAATTTGGCTGTAAATATTCAGACTCACACCACTCAATAGCATAGCAATTACAGCACAACCAATCCCTAATGGGACAGTGGCCATGATAATAAATCCTGAAATAAAGCTTTCAAACTGAGCAGCCAAAATCAATAAAATAATCAAAAAGGCAATGCCAAAAACAATCATAAAACTGGAGGATGTTTCATTAAGTGTTTCAGCTTCCCCTAAGGGAACTACATAGGTCCCTTTCGATAACAAAGGAGAAGCAATTTTCTGTACCGTTTGGTAAGCTTCCCCTAAAGCAATACCCGGAGCAAGATTTGCGCTTAAAATAACAGCACTCATGCGTTTTTCCCGTTTTAATTGGGGAGAGATAGCTTTTTCATGTAAACGCGCAATAACCGATAAAGGAACATATCGATTGTCTTTGGTCTTTAAAAAAATGTTTTCTAAATCATTAGGACTCTTCATAGAATTTTTACGCGACATCAATTTAACATCGTAAGAATGATCATCCACGTTAATAGAACCAATCTTTTTACCATCCAACATTGCTTGTAATGTATCGCCCAAATTGGTGATATCAATCCCTAAATCGGAGGCTTTTTTTCGGTTGATTTCAATGAAAAATTGCGGTTGTGTTGCATCAACAGTAAGGCGTGGGCGAATAAAACGCGGATCATCTTGTAAAGTACTCACCAGCTTATCAGCAATGGGTTGTAATGTTGCATAATCATTGCCAAGAATTGCAAACTGTAATCCTTGCCCAGTTCCTCTCACACCCAAAGAATTTCCCTGCGCAGCAAACACAAAAACTGCGGGAAACTGTTTAACTTTTTCATTAATATCTTTCACGATTTCTTGCTGACTCCGTAAACGTTTATCCCAAGATGAAAGCAATAAAATTAAAAAAGCAGTATTGGGTGAACCGCCAGCACCCGCAATAGAGTAACTGTTAGCAATCTCCCCTGCATCACGTAATGGCTGTAGACTTGCTTCAATTTGCTCTATTTGCTCGTTCAAATATTGTGTTGAAATACCTTGTGGTCCATTAATAACCAAAAAGATCACAGCTCTGTCTTCTGCTGGCGTTAATTCCTGTTGTAGCTTCGTATAGCCTCCAACACAAAGACCCGCAAAAATAAGTGAAGCAAAAACAACAGCCCAAGGCTTTTCTAAACACTTATGCAAACTGTAAGTATATGCCTTATGAAAAAAAGTACCTAATTTATATAAAAAAGCAAAATGATGGGACTCTTCCTCTTTCTCCTCAATATGTTCTTTGAGAAAACGCGAAGCCAACATGGGACAAAGCGTTAAGGCAACAACTGAAGAAAGCAAAATAGAAATTGCCAAAACAAAACCAAATTCTCTAAAAAGACCTCCAACTTGCCCAGGAAGAAAGGAAATAGGAACAAACACAGCCACTAAAGTCAATGTTGTTGCTAAAACAGCAAAAAATACTTCACGTGTTCCTATCACCGCCGCAGCCCTAGACCCTAAACCCATGTTGCGCCACCGAACAATATTCTCAAGAACAACAATAGCATCATCCACAACAAGCCCTGTTGCTAAAACAAGTCCTAAAAATGTGAGAATATTCAATGAAAATCCTACAAGATAAATAGCTGCAATGGTACCAATCAAAGCGACAGGAAGAGATACAGCAGGTATCAGTGTTGCACGAATGTCTCTGAGAAAAAGAAAAATGACTAAGATAACACTCAAAATAGCAATAACCAACGCAACTTCAACCTCATGAAGAGCGCTTTTAATAAAAATTGCATCGTCATTAATAACGTCTATATTTACAGAAGAAGGAACAATACTTTTGAGATTATCAACAACGGCTCTCACACCTTCAGAAATATTAAGAGTGTTGGATTGTGCTTTACGCACAATCCCTAATCCAATACCTGTCTTTCCATTAATACGAAGAATAACCGTTTCTATATCCGGCGATAAAGTAACATGCGCAACATCACCAAGATGCACACGAGGCTTTAAAACAACTTGTTCAAAAGATTCTGGTGTTGTTAAACGTGCAGTAGCACGCACAACTAAAGTTTGTTTAGAATTGCGTAATGATCCTACTGGCACATCCGTTGTCATATCAGCAAGAACACGTGAAATATCTGCTACAGTTAATCCATAACTGGCAAGTTTTGCTTGATCTATATCAATCTGAAAAATCTTTGTGCGAGCACTATCGACCTGTACATCACCAACACCATCAACAGCAGAAATTGCATCAACAATCTGATCGTTTACAATCGTGGTTAAATCATCAACACTCATTGTTGGTGACGTCACAACCAAATACATCATGGCAGCAGCATTCGAATCTGCTTTAATAATCAAAGGCGAATCCGCATCTTTCGGTAAAGAATAGGTAATACGGGAGAGAGCATCACGAATATCAGATGCTGCAACATTCAAATCAACACCAACATTAAAATTAATCTGCACACGGGAGCGCCCAAAAGAAGACGTTGAAGAAATCGTCTTAACACCTGAAACACGAGAAACAGCATCTTCTATAATTTTTGTAACTTCACGATCAATTGTTTCTGCCGACGCACCTGAAAACACCGTCACAATCGTTGTTACGGGAGTATCAACATCGGGTAATTCTCTTACATCAACATTTAACCATGCTGCAAATCCTGCAATGATGATCATAGCATTTAAAACAAAAGTAAAAACCGGTCTGCGAATAAATAAGGTAATGAGACCACCTTGCTCGACCTGTGACATCGGCTGTTTTGTGCTCAATTCTTGGCTCATTGTATATCCGTTCCGTAAACTACTGGTAATTGCTGTTGATGAGACTTTGGGTCATCAATCATTACTTTACTTCCTGGATAAAGCATTTGTACTCCTTGAATGACAACTTGATCACCATTTTCTAGGGGTGCTTTTACGAAAACTTGATCTGCTTTATGCTGAATAATTGATACGGGTATAGCCTCTACTTTCCCTTCTCTCACACGCCAAACGAATGACCCTTTACTATTCCATTGAACTGCAAGAGGATTAACGACAGGAAAAGAACCACCATGAAATTGCAAGGCAACAGAAAAAGACATACCAGACATGAGCGTATCTTTTTCATTATTGATTTCAACCTGAGCATGAAGTGTGCGACTTTCTGGATCAACGATATTATCAATCGCATAAATATGACCAACAAAAGATCTATCTGGCTGCGCGATTAACGTTGCCGTTACCTCATCTCCTTTATGGATGCGCGACACATACCGTTCAGGGGCCCATATATCGACCAAAATACGTTCTCTATTCTCAATACGGCCTATTACAGTATTAAGGGTCACGTTATTCCCTGCATCAACGGGCAAAATACCAACAACTCCAGGAATCGGTGCACGAATTGTTCGCCGATCGAGATCTAATTCAGCATTACGCAAAACTAAATTTGCGTTATCCAACTCTAAGCGTGCTGTAATTTCTTGAACTTCCGTTGCTGTATTGCTGGCACGTAACTTAAGAATACGCGAAAGCGTTAACGCATTATTATCACGTTGTACTTTTGCTTTTGCAGCCGCTATTTCCTCTTTTTTAGAATCAAGCTTTGCAATCACATCACCTACTTGTACTTTTGTACCCGCTGACACAAAAAGCTTATCAATAACACCTGGAGATAAAGGGGTAAGCTCGACTTCTGCAAGTGCTTGTCCACTCCCAAGAACGTTAAGTTGTTCATAAAAATCTTGAATTTTTACAAGATCAACGACAACCTTTACCGGTGGCCTTCCCATTTTTTCATTTGAAGCTTTATCCGATACTCTTGTTTTATCCACCATAGAAATGGGTTGGTCTGCACTCTTTTTTCCAGCCCAATAAGTAACCGTTAAAACAACGATTAAAAACACTAATGGAAAGCTCTTTTTTAATAACGCCATACATCCGCCCTTGCTGTGTCATGTTCATCTGAAATAGTTTTCAACAGTAATATCGGCGTTTTACACAAAAACCCAACAGCGGGTGTGTATATCTTATCCCCACCGCAAAAAACACATCTCATCTCTGCTTGACTATCTTTCATAGATTAAAACGTCAAGTTAACTATCGTTCATATTGCTTTGTATGGTCATGACAAAAAAATGTTCATATCAAAACCAACTGAAGCCATAATATATTATATCCTTTTTTAAAATATATCATAAAAAAAGAGAGATTTTTTTTATGACGACTCAAGTTTCACTTGCATTTCTTTAATGAAACGATTAGGAACCCTTTGTCTTAGACAATGTAAAAAATTGAAATGTATGCACCCGTAGCTCAGCTGGATAGAGCACCAGACTACGAATCTGGGGGTCAGGAGTTCGAATCTCTTCGGGTGCGCCATCTATCAATATCTTACTTATAAAGTCAGACTTTCTAAATTCTTTATTTTGTGATTTATTTTTACCTATCTTTGTATTTTGTTATTTCATTCTGTTGTGAGTCGTTTCTTTAGCCATTTTGCTAGAATAAGATGTTATGAGTCCTTCAATTCAGCTCTAAGGTGCTTTTATTAGCTTATAATCGTAGCGATTGCATGAGTAGCGTATGTTGTTGTTTTCTTTTTTCAATCTATGCGCTTGTTTTTGGTCTCTTCCGGATTATACTCTCTACTCAGTTAGGTAATTTTTTACGTGCTTATTTCTAATTGTTCCATAACTGGATGTTTCTGGATATTTTATTCCTAGCAGTCCCATCTTAAGAGGGACTTCAGATGTGCCGCCATAAATTCCGGTTTACCACCATGTGAAACTTTTTCAGTGTGTTGTTGGAAAGAATAAATAAACTACTTCTCAAACGTACTACTATGAAACACTTATGGTATCCATTAATGTCATCAGCATTTGTTGCAAACCAAAGCTTCTTTTCGCAATATTTTTAATTGAATTAAACGTATTTTTACTGCTTAAAAGCAAAAAGATTCTTTTTCCTAAAAAACAATAAAACTCTTCTTGTGCTTCTTTAGCATTATCTCTTGCATGGCATATCATCGATTTCTATGATATCTTAATATTTTTCTGTTCTCTATGAATTTTTCTAATTAATCCATGGAGTACAGATCTCAAACATTAATAAAAGCTGAATTTAAAGAATTTTTCCATGCCTAAAACTGATATTGAAATTGCTCGCACTGCTAAAAAGCAACATATTATTGAAATTGCACAAAAAATTGGTATTTCACATGAAAATCTCATTCCCTATGGTCATGATAAAGCTAAAATTTCTTCTGAATACATAAAATCGCTTAATAAAAATCCAGATGGTAAACTTATCCTTGTCACAGCTATCAATCCCACACCTGCGGGAGAAGGCAAAACAACAACAACAGTTGGACTAAGTGATGCTCTTAATCTTATTGGTAAAAAAACAATAGCTACCTTGAGAGAACCATCTTTAGGTCCCTGTTTTGGTGTAAAAGGTGGTGCTGCTGGTGGTGGTTATGCGCAAGTCATTCCAATGGATGACCTTAATTTACATTTTACCGGTGATTTTCATGCTATTACATCTGCTCATAATCTTCTTGCCGCAATGATAGATAATCATCTTTATTGGGGAAATACTCTAAACATTGATCCACGTCGCATTGTTTGGAAACGCGTTCTTGATATGAATGACCGTGTATTGCGCGATATTGTCATTTCATTGGGGGGCATAACAAATGGTTTTCCACGTCAAACAGGTTTTGATATTACTGTTGCATCAGAAATTATGGCGCTTCTTTGTCTCTCTGAAAATTTAGAAAACCTTACACAAAGACTCAAAAAAATTATTGTTGCTTATCGTTATGATAAAACGCCCATCACCGTTGCTGATCTCAATGCGGAAGGTGCAATGGCAGTTCTTCTCAAAGATGCTATACAACCCAATCTCGTACAGACAATTGAAAATAATCCTGTTCTCGTTCATGGAGGACCTTTTGCCAACATTGCTCATGGTTGCAATTCAGTTATAGCAACAAAAACTGCTTTAAAACTTGCTGATTATGTTGTCACAGAAGCAGGGTTTGGAGCAGATCTTGGAGCAGAAAAGTTCTTCAATATCAAATGTAGGCAAGCAGGTATTGTACCAAATGCTACAGTGATCGTCGCAACTATTCGTGCATTAAAAATGAATGGTGGTCTGGATAAAAATAACCTGACAGAAGAAAATATCACCGCTTTAGAAAAAGGAGCTGCCAATCTTTTACGACACATAAAAAATATGAAGCACTACGGTATTCCTTGTGTTGTGGCTATCAATCATTTTGACAGCGATAGCGATGCTGAAATAAAAACATTACAAAAAATAGTTGCAACAACTGGACACAAAGCTATTATCTGTAAGCATTGGGAACAAGGTGGAAAAGGCGCTATAGAACTTGCACAAGAACTCGTTACCTTGATTGAAAAGCACGATTCTGATTTTAAAGTTCTCTATCAAGATGATATTCCACTCGTTCAAAAAATTAATTGTATTATAACAAAGCTATACGGTGGACGTGGCGCCATCATCTCAGCCCCTATTCTCAAACAACTTGAAACTTGGGAAAAAGAAGGTTTTGGCGTCTACCCTATTTGTATGGCCAAAACACCTTATTCTTTTTCTTCTGATCCCAAGCAATACGGAGCTCCTGTTGATTTTGAAATTCCCATACGAGAAGTTCGTCTCTGTGCGGGAGCCGGTTTTATTGTTGTCATTTGTGGAGATGTTATGACCATGCCGGGACTACCCCATTATCCCACGGCTGAAAAAATTCATCTTGACGAAAATGATCAAATACAAGGACTTTCATAAATTTATAACCGTAAATTCTATCATTCATTATAAAAAGCGTTTTTATTGTAAAAAAAATAGAATTTTAAAAAGCGATATAGACAAATGTCTCATTTATATGATATAAGTGCCTGTCCTTTTGGATATGCCTTTAAAAGGACGTAGGTTTTTTCCTATCATTTATGACACTGAAAAAAGCAGGATAGATAGTGCAAGTACTCGTTCGTGATAATAATGTTGACCAAGCGCTCCGTGCGTTGAAAAAAAAGATGCAGCGTGAAGGTATCTTCCGTGAAATGAAAATGCGTAGTTATTATGAGAAGCCATCTGAGAAGCGTGCTCGTGAAAAAGCTGAAGCTATTCGTCGTACACGTAAGCTTGCTCGTAAGCGTGCACAAAGAGAAGGTTTTGTTAGTAACGGACGAACTGTTGCAGTAAAGTAATATACTTTATGATATTATATAATTGCATAAGCAATAGATAGTAAGCTACTAGAGAATTTTATCTTCATAGGCGATTGCGATGAATTGCGTGTGTGTATTTTTTTATATACAATGTTATCTAATATGTTAGTTATTTGAAAATAATAAGGTTTCTATCATAGAGGTGGTTTTTATTTCACTCTTATATTTCAAAAAATAGATAACAAACTACACTTTAGATATTTAAGCGACTTTTTCCTATGTAAATTGAGTGCGGGATGTTTTATTATCACTTCTCGCTATAATTTTTTCCTTCTGGATATCTCTTAAATAACCGCTTCTTATGTATAAATTTCATGATGAATTTCTTTTTTGTCATTAAATATTCTACATCTTTCGATCATCCTAGGTCTTTTTACAAAACAAAAACAACTATCGCCATATGCGATTGTGTGTAAGTATATGATATTAAATGCATAATCCTCTTTACCTTCAGTTATGTAACAAAACGATATAATTCCATAACTTTTATATCCCTTGATTCTGTCTCTCTAAAGGATGACGAATTTCAACCACTGCACTACAGATTCTTTTTTCTTGATAAAATTCTTCTATTCATCACTTATGTAATTACCCTCATCAGTGTATCGAATAAGCCTTTCTATTTCATTCAACTTTCTTCTATACTGAGTTAGAGAAAAGAAAATTGATAATAAACAGAGAAAACACTGTTTTTTAATATGGATGAATGTGCCTTTTATTACCATTTTTGATGGAAATGTTTTTAAAATTTAAATAACGAGTTAAAGTTTTTAACGCGGAGATTTGTTATTATAAGTAATCATTTTTCATATTAAGTAATAATTCTTAATAACATAAAATTTCTCAACACCTTCTCATATTGAATCAATGAAGATTATTTTCTTGTACATCATAAGCGGGATTCGTACGCAAATAGAATAAAAGCTATTTAAGAAAAAACAAAAAGGCTTCCTATGAACACCATAAATAATAGGAACTGCATAACATTGAAAGCTGGTAAATAGAACAATGGAGCCAGCTTATCTACTAATACGGATAAGCATTATCATGGCATAAGATTATAGCAAATTTTATAAAATGGATTATCACGAAAAAGTGTTCTGTTAGCCCTTCATATATCAATCTACTCTATAATGTTGCTCATATTTTTACGCTTAAATGTTTCATTCATCGTATTATTTGGTTCATTTAAAATTTCTTTTCAAGCTATACAATAACCCCTTCACTGAACAGTTTTTTGTTCATAATATGTATACCTATATTTTTATTTCGAAAAATAAACCCAGAAAAGAGATACAAGCTTTTGTTTTCCTTATTTTGATATTTTTGTAGCAATTTTCTCATCGTTTAGATCTCTTTAACGAGCAGTGTGTCATACTTTTTATCAGTTTCCAGTCTTATCTTTCAGATTTTAAATTTCCAATATATGATGAAATAAAGGAGTTCGGTGTGCAAAATTCTCGTTTGTTTCGCGTTTCAATACTCGCATCATGTATCTTAATAGCAACAGTCATTGTATTAGTTTCACCTCATTTGTTGCATGCACAAACATTTAATCAAAATTTAGGGCCCAGTGGTTTACCACTTCCGCGATTTGCTTCGATTAAACCCACCAGCGTTAATGTACGCGTCGGACCAGGAAGCAACTATTCTATCATTTTCACCTACAAAAAGAAGGGCTTACCTATTGAAATCATTCAAGAATATGATCAATGGCGCAAAATTCGTGATGCCGAAGGCGATGAGGGGTGGGTGTATCAATCGCTTTTATCGGGAAAGCGAACTGCTATAACTATTCCATGGCAAAAAGATAAAACTAAAAGACTAATGCTACGAAAAAATCCCACCGACAACGCAGAACTTGTGGCAGAAGTAGAACCTAATGTCATTGGTAATATCCGCCAATGTGATGGACAATGGTGCGAATTAAACATTAATAATACACGCGGATGGCTTCAACAACCCCAGTTATGGGGAATCTATCCTGATGAAAAAGTAAAAGTAAAAGGCTGGTGAATAATCAAACTCAACAAGTTTAATTTTTATTCCTCATTGAATATCCTCACTGCCTATCACAAGATTGATTTTTTGGTTTCAATCGCACGATTAAATCAACATGTGAAATTTCCATACCTTCTGGTGGCTTAGGCAAATTTCTAATAATGGGAGATTCTTCCAAATTGTAAGGAATATCAAGAATACGATTTTCACCTTCTATATAAAAATGGTAGTGATCAGAGGTATTTGTATCAAACCAAGTTTTTGAGCCTTCTACGGCAATAATCCGTAATAATCCCGCTTCCGTAAATTGATGAAGCGTATTATAAACCGTTGCTAAAGATACAGGTACACCTGCCTTCATCGCTTCCTCATAGAGCTCTTCAGCAGTAATATGACGATTTCCTTGAGAAAAAATCATATGTGCAAGTTCCAACCGCTGACGTGTTGGACGCAGACCATTTTGACGCAAACGTTTTTCTAACATAGAAATGGAATAATATTGCACAATTTTTCCACACTCTTTTGTGAACTGCTGCTCTTCATTCATATCTAAATTGTCTGCACTCACTGACATAATTACAAACCCAAATACATTCCTGCTAAATAAGATCAAAATACAAAAAAATGGGAATAGTATGGTGTAATCTTGTATTCCATTTTTAAATAATTACCTATGTAGAATACATAAAAAAAGGCTTTTGTCATTAAAAATGATATAAAATCATTTCCCTCTCTTTAAAATTTGCTCTAAAAGTAGGTTGGGAAAAGCGCAGAAATTAAAGATATATGCAAATAAATGGAGTAACAATGGCTGAACAAAAGTCTCGCTACACATATGAAGAGCTTCTAAGCTGCGCTCGCGGCGAAATGTTTGGTAGAGGTAATGCGCAATTGCCAGCACCGCCAATGTTGATGATTCATCGAATCACTCAAATTAGTGAAACTGATGGTAAATACGATAAAGGAATGGTTCGCGCCGAATTTGACATTACACCAGACATGTGGTTCTTTAATTGTCACTTTATAGGCGATCCCGTCATGCCAGGATGTCTCGGACTGGATGGTATGTGGCAATTAACAGGTTTTTTTCTTGGTTGGCTAGGCGAACTAGGTAAAGGAAGAGCAATATCAACAGGTGAAGTAAAGTTATCAGGGATGGTAACTCCACAAACCAAAATTCTTGAATATGAAATAGATTTTAAGCGTATTCGACGTGGAAATTTAGTCTTAGGAATAGCTGATGGGTGGCTAAAAGCAGATGGAGAGACTATTTATAAGGCGAACGATTTACGCGTTGCTTTATTCAAAGAAGATTGAACGTTATTTCCGTCAGAAAGAACTTTTCACTATTCTGTATGGAACGAGGAGGTATGAATGCGTCGAGTTGTTGTAACCGGAATGGGAATTGTCTCCGCAATTGGAAATAACCCTGGAGCTGTTTTAACCAATTTACGTGAAGCAAAATCCGGAATTTCTTACGCACCTCAATATGCTGAATTAGGCTTTCGTAGCAGAGTTTATGGCAAGCCCGATATTAATATAGAAGAACTCGTAGATCGACGTGCTCTACGTTTTCATGGGCGTGGAACAGCATGGAATCATATCGCCATGGATCAAGCAATTGCTGATGCGGGTCTAGAACCGCATGAAGTATCGAACGAACACACGGGTATTATTATGGGTTCTGGAGGTGCTTCAACACATTCAATCGTAGAAGCTGCTGACATTACACGCCAAAAAGGCCCAAAACGTGTTGGACCTTTTGTTGTCCCTAAAGCGATGAGTTCTACAGCATCTGCAACATTAGCAACTTTCTTTAAAATAAAGGGGATCAATTATTCAATCTCTTCAGCTTGTGCTACCTCCAATCATTGTATTGGTAATGCTTACGAAATGATTCAATATGGTAAACAGAAGCGCATCTTTGCCGGAGGCTGTGAAGATTTGGATTGGACACTATCTGTTTTATTCGATGCCATGGGTGCTATGTCCAGCAGATATAATGACACCCCTCACAAAGCTTCACGTGCTTATGATGTTAATCGTGATGGTTTTGTCATTGCTGGAGGGGCTGGCGTTTTAGTCCTTGAAGATTTAGAACTTGCTAAAGCACGTGGTGCAAAAATCTACGGAGAAATCGTTGGATACGGTGCGACATCCGATGGACATGATATGGTTGCCCCATCAGGAGAGGGAGCAGAGCGGTGCATGCGCATGGCTCTTGCAACAATCAATAATAAAATTGATTATATCAATCCCCATGCGACAGCAACTCCTGTTGGTGATCCTCCTGAGATAGAAGCTATCCGTCGTGTCTTTGGAGCAGGTGATCAATGCCCCCCCATTTCCGCTACCAAGTCTCTAACAGGACATTCCTTGGGAGCAGCAGGTGTTCACGAAGCAATCTATACATTGTTAATGATGAATCATAATTTTATTTGTGAAAGTGCCCATATTGAAGAACTTGATCCAGCTTTTGCTGATATGCCAATCGTTCGTGAACGACGTGATCATCAACAACTGAATACCGTATTGTCGAATACTTTTGGCTTTGGCGGTACCAATGCAACGCTTGTTTTCCAACGTTATGTATAAACAAAAGCTCTTAGTAATTGAAAAAAGTACGGTCTTACGGAGAATAATATGAAAGGTTTGATGGAGGGCAAACGCGGCCTTATTATGGGAATTGCGAATGACCATTCAATTGCTTGGGGCATTGCCTGTCAGCTCGCACAAGCAGGAGCGGAATTAGCGTTGACTTATCAAGGAAATGCTTTTGGAAAACGTGTTCATCCCCTAGCAGATAAACTTGGCTGCAAATTAGTGCTAGAGTGTGACGTTGAAAAAAGTGAAAATATTGATTACGTCTTTGAGCAACTTGAAAAAGAATGGAAAACAATTGATTTTATTGTCCATGCCATTGGTTTTTCAGATAAAACTCAGCTAAAAGGGCGTTACGTTGATGTTACAACACGTGAAAACTTTCAACGCACGATGGTTATTTCAGCTTATTCCTTTACTGAAATTGCCCAGCGCGCGGGTAAGCTTATGCCGAATGGAGGAGCACTTTTAACTCTTACCTATGGTGCTTCACAGCAAGTTGTGCCTAATTATAACATCATGGGTGTTGCTAAAGCAGCTTTAGAAGCTATGGTACGTTATTTAGCAGCGGACTTTGGTCCTCAAAATATTCGTGTCAATGCGATTTCCGCTGGTCCTGTTAGAACTTTAGCAGGTAATGGTATTGCAGCTGCACGGGCAATATTTTCACATCAACGCCGTAATGCCCCATTACGTCGTACCGTAGATATTCATGAAATTGGAAAATCTGCTCTTTATCTACTCTCTGACTTGTCATCAGGTGTTACAGGTGAAATCCATTATGTTGATTCAGGCTATAACATCATGTCTATGCCAATACTTGAAGAACTGAAAAAAAGTGACGATTCCCAAGAAGAATAAAATTTATTTCATTGCACTAAAAAAGAAAATCAATCATGTGCATAGTGCTTTAATCGGGTATTGAGTACTTTCTCAGCTATATAATAGTGTATTGACTTATAATAATATGACGTAAGGAATATGTGCAAATGTTTGTAAGAATAAGTGAATACAAAACCAGATGTACGATGCCTTGTTTCGCAAAATATTTTATAAAAAGCCGGAGTATTTCTTCAATTCATGGTTGATAAAGTTTGTGTTTTATGACGTCATTTACCTTACTAAAGTATACGCTTTTGCCATTGCTTATAAATCAATATCCAACCCTCATGCCACCGCAGTTTGAGACAGAGATTAGAGAATTATTAAAATCTTTAGTTTCAGCTTTTGTGTAGCAAATTGAAAAAAAATATTTCTACCGTTTGATTTATTCTTGAAACGCAAATACAATCTAATTTAGGAAGAATATGAAGGCGTAAAGAAATCAATCGTTAATTTTACTATTATTCTTTAATGAGACTTTACGATTTTAAAAGCATCTACATCAATGTTTTTTTAATAATGGAGATTACTCTTTACCTCACACCTTTATTTTTCTCGTTCTTTAATGAAAGCGTTTCTCTGATATGTCAGGTAAAATAGAACACCCAAAAACACTATAGCTGTTGCTCCTTCATGCATTTTTTTAAGATATCTCTCAATGCATGCCATTCCATTTCACAATGGTACCTGTAAAACGTATAAAAAATCCCTGTGAAGTATATAAAATCCTTTTTTTACCACCATTTTAATGTTTATACAGATGACAAACCGACACCATCATTTTACTTGCCATGTTCTAATATTGAAACAACCCTTGATACTTGAGATGATTCATTAGAAGTATCTTTAATAATTTTTATCCACGTACTAACCCGCTTGTGACAAGCAAACACATATTTTTAATTAACTCAATACAAAAATAAAATGAATTATTTATATAAATCAATTTCTTATCTTTATAATCACATTATTTTTTAGTTTAACTGACAGTCACAAACAAGTACAATAACATTTTCTCAATCTTAGACTTTCAAAGTTATAATTCCAAAAATCATTTCTTGCATATAAAAAACAGAATTGACATGTGAGAAAATAAAAGGCTTAAATATCTCTACTGAACAGCTTCAAGTGCCAAGAGCTGTTTCAACATTGGGGAGTAATGATGCTCGGCTTCCTCCTTCATAAACGTAAAGATGGGGATGTGCACAATGGCTTTATCGTTATACTATTCACGGTCACCGTCGCGAAGTGGACTTGGAAGTTTTAAGAGAGAGGTCTCTTTAAAACAAGAACATGAATATACAACAGCAATCGTGTTTTTTTGGGCATTCTATTTTACCTGACACATCAGAGAAATGCTTTCATTAGAAAATGAGAAAATAAAGGTGTGAGATAATCTCTATTATTTAAAAGATATTGCTTTAGATAGCGTAAAACTGAATTTAAAAATGATTGTAGAAATGGGAACAGATTTTCAGCTTTAAAATTTCATCTTCTTCCCAAATTAGATTGTCTTCTTGTTTTAAAGAATTACAAAAACAGAGATTCGCAATATCCCTGCCCCGATATTCTTAGCTTATACGTTACATAAATAAGATGCTTCTACCTAATGAGTCTTGTATTATTCTGTTTGCAAATATCATTGTGAGATGAATTTAAGAGACAATAAAAATATCTTGTTCATTACATTACATAAACACGTATAAGTGGAAACGACAATTTATCTTCAAAGAGATAGCTCTTAGACAAAAGCCAAAACTTTTATATTTCAGCCATGTTTCATAAAGAATCGAATGATATGAATCTATAATTTTCTGGAATATGACTGCCTTATACAACCATCAATAAAATCTATTTTATATGTCTATCATAGCATGTTTCTATTTTTTACGATTGGAATTATTAAAAAACAGGATATCATTGAATTTCGTCCTTGAGAGCGCGGCTTAGTAATGTGTTTGCCGCTTCAGTTATATTTTTACCACAATAGAGAATTTGATAAATTTGTTCTACAATGGGCATTTCTACCCCAATACGCTGCGCCAACGTATATACTTCCTTGGTATTTAAGTATCCTTCCACAACCTGACCAATTTGTTTTTCTGCTTCTTTTATATCTATTCCTTTACCAAGAAGTATTCCAAAACGGCGATTACGCGACTGATTATCAGTACATGTCAAAACCAGATCACCTAAGCCTGTCATTCCCATAAATGTGGAAAGCTCAGCACCCATAGCCCCCCCTAAACGACTGATTTCAGCTAGTCCTCGTGTGATAAGAGCTATTCGTGCATTTGCCCCAAAACCTATGCCATCTGATATTCCTGCACCAATAGCAATAACATTTTTGACTGCCCCCCCTAATTGAACACCAATCATATCTGAACTTTTATAAACTCTAAAACTTTTGTCACAATGAAAAAGTTGCTGCAATTCTTTACCAAACTCAACATCAGAAGCTGCTATCGTCATTGCAGTAGGCCAACCAATAGCTAGTTCTTGAGCAAAAGTTGGTCCAGAAAAAACAGCTAAAGGAATTTTTTCACCTAAAATCTCACGAGCAACCTCTTGTAAGAAACGTCCAGTACCATGTTCTAAACCTTTTGTAGCCCAGATAACGCGTGAATGCTGATCTAAATAAGGCTGAATATTATACAAAACTTGATGAAATACATGGCTTGGAACAGCGATTAATATATTGTGACTTGCCGTTATTGCAGTTTCAAGGGAAGCTTCAAGTAATAAATTTTCAGGAAATCGAACATCGGGTAAATATACTTGATTACAACGTTGTTCCTGTAATTCTTTGATATGTTGAGGACTATATCCCCAAAGTAAAACATTATGACCATTACGGGCAAGAGCTATCGCTAATGCAGTACCAAAAGAACCAGCACCTATAACTGTCATTGCAACGGTTTTCATTAAATTTTCTGATTATTCTCTAAATTTTTGATTTCAATTGCATATTATTATTACAAATAATTTTAATGCTATACTAAATACCCCACGGACTTTCTCTTTAAAATTAAAAGTATATTCAAAATAATGATACTCATTCCACTGATATCTTGTACTTATCTACTGCTTTATATCCTACAAATTTCTTCTACGAAGCTGATACATGCCGCATCAGCTCCGTAGATATTTCTAACAACTACTCCACAGGAAACTGCGTATTTGGATCTTGCTCCATGGGCATTTCTGAACCAGGTGCTTGATCTACAGGAGTTTGCGTACTTAGACCCTGCCCCATGGGCATTTCTGAACCAGGTGCTTGATCTACAGGAGTTTGCGTACTTAGACCCTGCCCCATAGGCATTTCTGAACCAGGTGCTTGATCTACAGGAGTTTGCGTACTTAGACCCTGCCCCATAGGCATTTCTGAACCAGGTGCTTGATCTACAGGAGTTTGCGTACCTAGACCCTGCCCCATGGGCATTTCTGAACCAGGTGCTTGATCTACAGGAGTTTGCGTACTTAGACCCTGCCCCATAGGCATTTCTGAACCAGGTGCTTGATCTACAGGAGTTTGCGTACCTAGACCCTGCCCCATGGGCATTTCTGAACCAGGTGCTTGATCTACAGGAGTTTGCGTACTTAGACCCTGCCCCATAGGCATTTCTGAACCAGGTGCTTGATCTACAGGAGTTTGCGTACTTGCACCTTGCTCCATCGAAACCTCTGAGCCCTGTATCTTTTCTGGCTGTTTTCTTACGGATATATCTTTGTTTGATAACTGCTCAGACACTGAAGAATCATCTCTACTTGATATTTCCGGTTCAATAACACGTCCTGAACCACCCATCATATTATAATTCAAATGAGAAATAGCCCACCAAGTTCCCCCAATAATAACAAAAACGCAAATAGCAGCAAACCACAACGCGCTTAAATTCCACTTGGCGTCTGGACCAGAATTCAAGTGCAAAAAGAAAACAATTTGTACTATAATCTGAATAATCGCCATCCCAATAAGATACGCAACCTTTGTACTAACTGCCCAACTTTCCATCATTCCATACATCACAGGAATAAAAGAACCCAAAGTGAAAAATACAGCCAGAATAAAACCAACCAAATAGGAACCAGTACTGGGACCATGTGTTTCATTTTGCACGCTCATCACAACGCTCCTAATAGATAAACCATGGTGAAAACACCAATCCATACAATATCAAGTAAATGCCAAAAAATGGAAAGACATGCTAAACGTGTTTTATTGTTCTGATCCAAGCCATTACGACGAAGATGAAAAAACATCACAACCATCCAAAGAAGGCCAACACTTACGTGAAGTCCATGGGTGCCAACCAAGGCAAAAAATGCTGACCAATAAGCAGAGAGAATTTCCCGTCCAAAAAGCTGTAAACCTGTTACAGGATCAATACCCGCATAAGCATTTGGATCAAAATAAAAAACCTCACTCAAAAGTTCATGAAATTCGTAAAGTTCCATACCAATGAAGCAACACCCCAATCCAAAGGTAATAGCCATCCATAAACGCACACCACTGATGTTATTTTTATGTGCTTGTACCATTGCAAAGCCATAAGTGACGGACGAAAACAACAAGAAAGCAGTCTCAACCAAAACAAACTTTAAATCTATAAACTCACTGCCCGCTTTACCACCACCATAAGAAGCAGAAAATACAGCAAAACTTGAAAACAGTGTCGAAAAAAGGATTAAGTCTGAAAGAATATAGACCCAAAAACCAAACGTCATTACCGAGCTACTATCGTGGTGAAGTTCATCTATAGTACTCGCGTTATTCATTGTTACAGCACTCATACTGTCACTCCTTGTTCTTTAAGAACAGCCGTAAAGGCATCTTCAGTTTTTTGCACTTCTTCAGCTGGAATATAGTAACCATGATGATCACCTGTTAATGAATGACACACAAGCGTTGCAATAAAACCAACCAGTCCAACCGCAACAAGCCACCAAATATGCCAAACAAGCGCAAAACCAACAACTAATGAGAAGAAGCCAGCAATAATTCCAGCCGATGTATTCGATGGCATATGAATTTTTGTAAATCCACTTGTCGGCCGTTGATAACCACTTTTCTTCATATTCCAATAAGCATCATCAGACTGTATCTTTGGAAGGAGGGCAAAATTATAAGAAGGAGGCGGTGAAGAGGTAAACCATTCAAGTGTACGTGCATCACCCCAAGAATCATTTAATGTTACCGGTAAGTGCCCTTTATGCTTAATACCGTACCAAATCGCCAAAACAACCTGTAGCACAAAACAAAGGATACCAAGTAAGATAATACAAGCACCCAATGCAGCAATAATAAACATCGGCTGCCAACTAGGTTCCATGTAATGCTGCAAACGACGCGTCGCCCCCATTAAACCAAGCGCATAAACGGGGAAAAAGGCAAGGTAAAAACCAATAAACCAACACCAAAAAGATGTAATACCTAGTATGCGATTTGGTTTATAACCAAAAACTTTTGGAAACCAAAATGCAATCCCTGCTAAGTACGCAAAAACCACACCTCCAATAATTGTATGATGGAAATGTGCTATCAAAAAGAGCGAATTATGAAACTGCCAATCAGCAGGAACAATAGATAATAAAACACCTGTTAATCCACCACCAACAAATGTAAAGATCATACCCATGCACCAAAGCATAGGAGGCTCAAAGCGAATCCGACCTCTATACATCGTAAGCAGCCAATTAAAAACTTTTACACCGGTTGGAACTGCAATAATCATCGTAGCAATACTAAAGAAGGTATTTACAGCTTCACCCCCACCCATTGTGAAGAAATGATGGCCCCAAACAAGAAGCGAAAGAATCAAAATAACCAACATGGCCCATATCATTGAAGTATAACCAAAGAGGCGTTTTGAAGAAAAAGTTGATACAACTTCAGAAACAATTCCAAAAGCAGGAACAACCAAAACATAAACCTCAGGATGACCAAAAACCCAAACATAGTTAATCCATACCATCGGATTTCCGCCACCAACATTGGTAAAGAAATTCATGTTCAAATAACGATCACATGCCAAGAGTGCAAATGCTACAGCCAAAACAGGATAAATGACTACAATAAGAACATTGCTGACAAAAGCACTCCAACAAAAAATAGGCATTCTCATCATTGTCATTCCAGGAGCACGCATTTTAATCATCGTTGCAATAAAATTCACTGATCCCATTGTTGTTGCAATACCAGAAAGCTGAAGTGACCATAAATAATAATCTACCCCTGTATCTGGACTCGTTTGCAATTCTGTAAAAGGTGGATACATCAACCAACCACCACGACCAAAATTCCCAACACCTAGAGATATGTTAATCAATATCGCCCCTGCAGCCGTAATCCAAAAACCTAGATTATTTGCAAAGGGAAAAGCAACATCACGTGCACCAATTTGAAGTGGTATAAGATAATTAAAAAGACCAAATAAAATAGGCGTGGCCATGAAAAAAATCATGATCGTACCATGCGCCGAAAAAATTTGATCAAAATGCTCAGGGGGCAAATAACCTGCTGTTTCACTCCCAAGAGCTAAAGCTTGATGCGTTCGCATCATAAGTGCGTCCGCAAAACCGCGAACAAGCATAATAATTCCAAGAACGATGTACATAATACCTATGCGTTTATGGTCAACCGTTGTAATCCAATTTCGCCATAGAATCCCCCACCACCCAAGTGCTGTTAGAGCAATAACAGCAATTAAACCAACCAAAACAATCGCAATACATGTATACAAAACGATCGGTTCATGTGCAAGCGCATGAAAAGCACCTGCCGTAGGATCTGTAAGTCTTCCAAACATTTCTCAACCCATTTCAAATGAAATTCAAGTTTAAAAGAAACCTTTGTTAAAAGGGCTCTTTACTTTATTGACTCTGTTAAATAACATCAGGATCAAATACTGAACATAGTGCACCCCATAGCGTCTGAGCAGCAGCACGTTTCATTAAATCTTCATTACATACCGTCTTTTCATCGACACATCGATTAACAACACGATAGTAAAGCCGCTTCTCAACAGGTGCAAAATAACGAACTTCAGCATCTTTTTCCTTCGCAGCAATATCACCCATACGAGGCGCAATAGAAAGTTGACGATAAGATGAACGATCAAGTACTCGACCATTAGCCCGAGCTTTTACAATCCAATCCTCAAAATCCTGCAAAGACACAGAATGCCACTTAAACCGCATACCCGAAAAACCATCACCACTATAATTTGCTGAGGCTCCTTTGAATACTCCTTGCTCTTCAGCGACCAAATGCAACTTAGCATTCATCTGCGGCATAGCGTAAAGAACTGTACCCAATTTGGGAACCCAAAAAGCATTGACAGAATTCTCTGACGTCAATTGCAATAAAACTTGACGTCCTTCAGGCGCATAAATCTCATTAATCGATGCAACACCGTATTCAGGATAAATAAAAAGCCATTTCCAATCAAGAGCAACAGCATCAATCTGTAATGGCTTTCCTTCACCTACAACTTCCACTGGAAGAGGATTTGTAGGTTCAAGCTTATAGGTATAATAAGCTGTTAATGAACCTAAAACCATTACAATTACAACTGGAATACCCCACATCAATGCTTCAATTTTATTTGAATGTGCCCAATCAGGAGAATAGTCCGCTTTCATATTCGATGCACGATATTTTATAGCTAAAAATACCACACTCACCATAACTGGGATAACAATACAAAGCATCACCACCACACAAACAACGATCAAAATGAGCTGTTGACGTGCAACATAACCTGATGGCTGCATAACATCAATTTTACAACCAGACAAAAGCAGTGCTCCCCCTAAAATCACAAGCATTTCTAATTGTCTAACAAAGCTTTTCATCTCTATTTACCCCCGTCATACGCACTAAAAACTGTCATAAATATATACCTCACATTGTACAGATTTGAAAATAATTATCAAGAGAATAAAATGCCTATATTACTCTTATTAAACGCTTACTCTTTACCTATCACAATTTAATTGTTTTGCTTAATTGTTTTGCAATATACTCAAGTGCAAACCGATATCCATCACCTCCACACCCAGTTATAATAGCGTCTACACCTGCAGATGTATAAGAATGGTGACGAAAAGCTTCACGCTGATAAATATGAGATAAATGAACTTCTACTTTCGGCCCTGAAAACATTTTTAGGGCATCAAGAAGTGCAACAGATGTATGACTGTAAGCCGCTGGGTTAATGATCAATCCAGAACTTGCCTCTATTGCTTCTTGTATCCATGCCACTAATTGCCCTTCATAGTTACTTTGATAAAAATTTATTATAATATCATTTTTTTTTGCCCATTCTCTGCATCTTTTTTCAATATCTTCTAGAGTTTCAGTTCCATAAATTTCTGGCTCACGTTGACCTAGAAAATTTAAATTAGGACCATTTAAAATCGTTATTATCTCTGACATAGCAAGCCTTTTCTTTCAGACCTATCACTTATTAAAAAAATATTTAGCATGTTTTTACGGCAATAAAGCTCCATCCTTAATCTCAAAGAATTCTGCGCGTCCTTTTAAGTCATCAAATAAAAGACGATCTGTTCCTGTCATAAATGTTTGTACAGCTAAATCATCAAGAATATCAAATAGAGCAGCACGTCGATGCGAATCAAGATGGGCAGCCATTTCATCAAGAAGAAGAATAGGAGATCTTTCCGACATCATACCTGTTAGACGTGCATGACACAAAACTAAACCTGTTAGCAGCGCTTTTTGTTCACCTGTTGAACAAGATGTTGCTGCTCTATTTTTATCAGCATAAAAAACCTGCAAATCTGCACGATGTGGTCCTTCTAACGTCCGACCAGCAGCACGATCCATTGCGCGATTATGCCGCAATCGATCACAAAATTGTTCTTCAACTTCAGTTGCTGATATTTCACTAAGAGCTGTTTCTAAAAAACCATCAATTTGCAAAAAAGCTCGTGGAAAAGGTATCTGTGAGGGCATTTGTGTAAACATGTCATTTAAAAGACGAATAACATCAACACGCGCCGCAGAAATAGCTGTCGCCAATTCTGCCATTTGCTTTTCTAAAGCATCAAACCAAGCACAATCTTCATTTCCATCTAAAAACAAACGATTACGTGCGCGCATAGCTCTATCATAATCGGCTATGCGGCGCCTATGCAAGGGATCAATCGCCAAAACCATACGGTCCAAAAAACTACGGCGCTCAAGTGAAGGACCTGTAAAAAGACCATCCATAGACGGTGTTAGGACACTAATATGACAATAATCTGTTAGGCAATCACTCGACTCATTCACACCATTAATATGGACCTTTCGACTGTTATCGCTAACCTCAAAAGCTGTACCAATCTTTACTTCACCATAAAGAGCGCATTCAAGACGCGCAAATACAACAAATCCTCCACCACCACCATCTACAAAACTAACGTCAGAATAAACAGCACGCCGCAAACCACGACCAGGAGAAAGAAAAGATAACGCCTCTAAAAGATTCGTCTTACCAGCACCATTATGGCCAGTAAAAACCACATGCTGACCAGAAAAATGAATATTGAAAAAAGAATAATTGCGATAACGTAAAAGCTTCAGCTGCCTCACTGCCACTTTGTGCACATGACTGGCCATGCATTGCAAAACAACGGCCCCTAAACGCGAATAGGCATCAGTACATAGAGCACATCCGCATCATCATTATCACGAATCAGAGCTGGTGCTCCAGCCTCAGCCAACATAAAAACCATCTCATCACTTGAAAGCTGCCCAGCAATATCCAAAAGATAACGTGAATTAAATCCTATCTCAAGCGGTTCAGATGCATAAGTTACTGATAATTGATCTTCTGCACTGCCCGAATCTGGGCTATTAACAACAAGCCTTAACTGTCCATGCTCAATCGTTAATTTAACTGCACGCCCCCGATCACTTGAAATCGTTGAAACACGATCAACTGCAGAAGAAAAGTCCTGCCTATTAACAATTAATTCTTTATCATTTCCAAGAGGGATAACACGTTGATAATCTGGAAATGTTCCATCAATTAATTTTGATGTAAAAATCACAGAGCCTATAGAAAAACGAATTTTTGTCTCCGAAAGCTCTATACATACATCGCTATCATTTTCTTCTGAAAGAAGTTTTTGCAATTCTCCTACAGCTTTACGGGGAACAATAACACCAGGCATTCCCTCAACTCCCGAAGGAGCTTCCATCTCAACTTGTGCCAAACGATGACCATCAGTTGCAACCAAACGCAATTTCAAAACACCATCATTAATAATATGGAAATAAATACCATTAAGATAATAACGGGTTTCTTCAGTAGAAATGGCAAATTGTGTACAATCAAGTAAATGTTTTAAGCCTGATGCCGATAAAGAAAAACGATAACCAAATTGCCCAGGAAGCGACTCTGGAAAGTCTGCCTTCGGAAGACATTGAAGCTGAAAATGTGCACAACCCGAAACAACGGACATTGTACCTGCTTGATTCTCATCGAGGGATAATACAACTTCATTGCTATCAGGAAGTTTTCGAATGATATCATAGAGCAAATGTGCCGGAACAGTTGTTGCTCCAGCTTGTTTAACATTAACTGCAAAAGATTCCATAACCTCTAAATCAAGGTCTGTTGCTTTTAACTGTACACGGCCATTTTCTGCATCAATCAACACATTCGATAAAATAGGAACAGTATTACGGCGCTCTACCACACGGTGAACCCGACCAAGAGACTTGAGAAATTGACTGCGATCAACTGTAATACGCATAAAAGCCCCGTATGATTTACTAAAAACTATAAGAATTCCTTAGAACTAAAGAATAGATCCCTTTAGAGAATCGCCTGCTAGAGTTTATTAAACCTCTCTTAAAATGGCAAGTCACTCCTGCATAAGAAAAAATAAATCTTTTCATTAAATTCTTTAAAGTCTCTCCAAAGAAAGAAACGATAAACACTATACAGCCTGTTCTCCAATCAACCGCTTAAGCAACTCAAGTTCCTTAGCCAAGGTCTGATCACCACAAACCAAATCTTCAATTTTACGCACAGCGTGTAAAACTGTTGTATGATCACGCCCACCAAAACGGCGCCCAATTTCTGGTAATGAGCGAGGAGTTAATACTTTTGCTAAATACATTGCAACTTGCCGTGGCTTCACAACCGTACGTGTTCGACGATTAGATAACAAGTCCTGTTTAGAAACATTATAATGGCGTGCTACCGTACGCTGAATTTCTTCAATCCGAATACGCTTAGGTTCACCAGGACGTGTCAAATGACCTAATAATTCATCAATCCGCTCTAAAGATAAATCAGACTCAAAAGATTGACGAAACAAGAGCTGATTAAACGCACCTTCAATATCACGCCCCGACCCTAAAACCGTTTTCGCAATATATTCCAAGATATCATCAGAAATTGATACCATGCCATCATCTTGTTGTGCCACCTTCAACCGCTGGCGCAACATTTGCAAACGCATTTCATAATCTGGCGCTTCAATTTCAAGAGCTACCCCTCCCTGAAGACGAGAGCGAACGCGAAGATCAAGCGATTCTAATTCTGCTGGTGGACGATCTGCAGCGACAACAACCTGTTTTGCACTATCAAGTAACATATTAAGCAAATGGCAAAACTCATGTTGTATCGACTTACCCTGCAAAAACTGCATATCATCAATAATCAAAAGGTCGATATCACGAAGCTGTTCTTTAAAAGAAAGAGCATCATTATCACGAATAGCTGTTGCAAAACGCCACATAAAATATTCAGCAGTTAAATAAATAACGCGCGCAGACGTTAAACGCTTCAATGCAGAAGCAGCAATCGCTTGAAGCAAATGTGTTTTTCCTAAGCCAACAGATGCGTGAATAAAAAGAGGATTAAAACGTAAGGCACTTTTATGCCCCTCTGCAATGGAACGCGCAGCTGCTAAAGCAACACGATTAGAAGCCCCCTCAACAAAACTTTCAAAAGTATAGCGAGAATCAAGTGGAGATCCAAAAACTCCCGTTTGAGAATTCTTAACTGAATGCTCTGTGCAACTTTCAACAAAAGATGAAGTCGCCTGCTCCTCTAGCACAACAGGAGGAACACTTCTTTTACAAACGACATCTCTTGAAACGCGTTCCATACCACGAACAATAACTTCAACACGAAGAATTGCTGAATTCTCTTGTTTCCATAAATGAGTCAAAAGAGAACCATAGTGATTATTAATCCATGAACGTAAAAAAGCAGTAGGAACAGAAAGCTTTACAAGAGTATGACTATATTCAGCAAGCTTCACACGTCCAAACCAACTGGTATAAGCCTCAACACCAACCTGCACCTTTAATTGCGCCATAACACGTATAAAAGCCGCCGCACTTTCCTCCTCTGAAACAATAGAATGCCCTATAGAAGCATTTCTACAAACGTTCTCATCACTTTCCGTCATCCTATTCTTTATTATGTTCTCTGCCGACAGGATATTTACCGAAACCCTTTTAAAGGAACTAGCTTTAGAGTTCAATTTATCCACCATCTTCCATCCTGATAAAAATAAAATTTTGTCCTGCCAAACAACTAAAATAAATCTAGCGAAGGCAAAACGCCCTACCCCAAATAAGATTACTCACCCTCCCCTAGGATAGCCTCATCACAACCCTACTAACAAAGATGACCAATAAGATTTACTTGCACTCATGATATGACCCACCCTTCTAAAATGGTAAACATATCCATTAAGAAAACTAAAAAACCGTCAGAAAACCTCTCCAACACAAAAATTTCGAAAAGCCTAAATCAAAACATCTTGTATTCAACAAAATACAGAATAATGCGCTGATGTGACCCCTTCATGCTTCTTAGTCTTCATAAGAACCATACAAAACAGCAGAGGTAAAATGCAAGAGGTCAAAATAAAATCAAAAAACCCAAAAAAAATGCTTATATTAATGAGGACTGAAAAAAATATTGATTCAATTCATTTTTTTTCTCTAAATTTACCAATAATTAAAGAATCTCTTCAGATTTAAAAAAAAAAATAAAATGCTTGACAAAAAAGACTCTGTACAAATCCACAAAGCTTGTGGATAACCATACCTCCTCTTATAAACTTTCTCTCCTTTTTCAAGTGGAGAATCATTATCGATTCTTATTTTTAATAGAAACTTTTTGAAATAATAAACAAAAAGCCAGCATCCTCATGGATACTGGCTTTGTTCTCAATTAAAGGAGAAAAGCTTAAACGCTGAGAGCCTTCAAACGTTTAGCTAAACGTGATACTTTCCTCGCAGCAGCATTTTTATGAAAAACCCCTTTAGAAACTGCACGCATAATTTCAGGCTCAAAATTCTTAAAAGCAATCTCTGCAGATGCCTTATCGCCACCCGCTAAAGCGTCATCAAACTTACGTATAAAAGTACGAACGCGTGAACGGCGGGCCTTATTAACCTGTGTGCGCGCCGCAACCTTGCGCACCGCTTTTCGAGCAGAAGGTGTATTCGCCATAAATATAATCTCTCTTTCAACACCTTGGTAAAATGAGTCTCAATAACAACTCTACCAATATAAATAAATCCAACTCAAGCAAAACTATAAAGCTGCCTATAACCGTGTGGGTTATAGCGCAATCCTAAAGCTAACGTCAATTAGATTTTCAAAGATAGCCATAAAAAAACGAAGCCAAACTCTTTGATCCGCAACTTTATAGCTTAATAATAGATATTCCTTAACAAACAAAAGAATTTAAACGGCTAACTTACGCAAGACATATTGCAAAATTCCACCATGATGCAAATAATCTAGCTCATCTTCAGTATCAACACGGCATAATAATGGAACAGTTTTTACCGTACCATCAGAAAAAGTAATTTTCGCTACAGTCTTTTGACGAGGTTTCAAGTTATGAATCCCTTCAATTGTCACCTGTTCATCTCCCTTTAAGCCTAAAGATTTCCAACTTAGCCCCTCCTCAAAGACAAAAGGGACAACGCCCATACCAACAAGATTAGAGCGATGAATCCTTTCAAAAGACTGCACAATCACTGCTTTGACACCAAGAAGATTGGTCCCCTTGGCAGCCCAATCGCGGGATGATCCATTACCATATTCAATACCTGCAAAAACAACGAGTGGAATACCTTCTTGTTTATACGCCATTGCTGCATCGTAAATGGTTTGTTCTACCGCTGACGGATAATGAACCGTATAACCTCCTTCTCGACCATTTTCCCCTAACATGAAATTACGAATGCGAATATTGGCAAAGGTCCCACGTACCATAACTTCATGATTCCCACGACGCGTTCCATACTGATTAAAATCAGCCACTTTAACACCATGATTCATTAAATATTTTCCGGCAGGAGAAGCTGCTTTAATAGAACCAGCAGGAGAAATATGATCCGTTGTGATTTTATCACCAAATAAACCTAAAATCCGTGCATCTCTAATATCTGGTAAGATATCAGGTGTTTTCTGCATATCATCGAAATAAGGTGGATTGCGTACATAGGTGGATTGCTCATCCCAAGAATAGGTAGAACCCGTAGGAATCTGAACTTTTTGCCAATTTTCATCTCCCTTAAAAACATCTGCATACTTTTCGGCAAAAACCTTACGCGTGACATTTTTTTCGATAAATTCCTGTATTTCTTGAGAAGTTGGCCAAATATCTCTCAAATAAATGGGGTGGCCATTTGTATCTTCACCAAGAGGCTCCTTAGTTAAATCTTTACACACCGTCCCGATGAGCGCATGTGCAACAACTAACGGTGGTGACGCTAAATAATTCGCTTGCACATCAGGGGAAACACGCCCTTCAAAATTACGATTTCCTGAAAGAACTGCAGATGCAATTATACCATTGTCATTAATCGTTTTGGAAATAGCTGGATGCAAAGGACCAGAATTCCCAATACATGTTGTGCACCCAAATCCTACTAAGTTAAATCCTAATGCATCTAAATCTTTTTGCAGACCCGAATTTTGAAGGTAAGCTTCAACGACTTGTGAACCAGGTGCAAGAGAAGTTTTTACCCATGGTTTGCTCTTGAGACCCTTTGCCACAGCATTTCGTGCCAAAAGGCCCGCTGCAATAAGAACACTTGGATTCGATGTATTCGTACACGACGTAATCGCAGCGATCACCACATCACCGTGACCAAGCGTATATTCTTCACCCTCGACCTGATAACGTTTATCTTGTCCAGAAGTCTTCTTATAGTCTTCGACCAATGCCTTCTCAAAACCCTGTCCAACGTTTTCCAATGCAATACGTCCTTCAGGACGTTTAGGACCAGCCATAGAAGGGACAACGGTTCCCATATCTAATTCAATTGTATCACTAAAAATGGGATGAGCCACCATTTCATCATGCCACATCCCTTGTGCTTTGGTGTAAGCCTCCACTAAGGCAATCCGATTTTCATCACGCCCTGTCATATTGAGATAACGCACTGTCTCCTTATCAATTGGGAAAAAACCACACGTTGCTCCATATTCAGGTGCCATATTTCCAATCGTTGCCCGATCAGCAAGCGTCATATGCTCCAAACCAGGACCAAAAAACTCAACAAATTTACCGACAACACCCTTCCGACGTAGCATTTGGGTCACCGTTAATACGAGATCGGTGGCTGTTACACCTTCCTTAAGTTTACCTGTTAGACGAAAACCAATCACTTCAGGTAACAACATAGAAACAGGTTGGCCTAACATTGCTGCTTCTGCTTCAATACCACCAACACCCCAACCTAAAACCCCTAAACCATTTACCATAGTCGTATGCGAATCAGTTCCCACACAGGTGTCAGGATAAATCGTCTCACAGCCCTCTTCATTCTTCATCCATACACATTGTGCTAAATATTCTAAGTTAACCTGATGACAAATCCCTGTTCCTGGAGGAACAACGCGAAAATTTTGAAAGGCTTGTTGCCCCCATTTAAGGAAACGGTAGCGTTCACCATTGCGTTCATATTCATACTCAACGTTTTCCTTAAAAGCCATGGAATTGCCAAAAGCATCAACAATAACTGAGTGATCAATGATGAGATCAACGGGAATGAGAGGATTGATTTTTTCAGCGTTACCACCAAGTTTAACCATAGCATCACGCATTGCAGAAAGATCAACAACTGCTGGAACACCTGTAAAATCCTGCATAAGAACACGTGCAGGACGGTACGCAATTTCTGCCCCAGCGCTCCCTTTGTCGTTTAACCACTTAGCAACATTGAAGATATCCTCTTTTTTAACTGTGCGACCATCTTCGAATCGCAATAAATTTTCGAGAATAACTTTCATCGAAAATGGTAAACGAGAAACACCTTCAAGTCCGTTCTTCTCCGCTTCAATCAAGCTATAATAAGTATATTCTTTGCCACCAACATTTAATACTCTACGACAATTAAAGCTATCAATTTGAGTCATGACTGTCCACCCTCATACTATAACCACCCAATTTCCAGGAATGAACAACACAAACTACGAGTCAAGGTCGCAGCTTGAGCGCAGACGCAATTACCTCCGCCATCCATTTCCCCCTCCACCCTCTAGGCATAATGCGGAAATCAGCGCCAGAAACCATTTTACACCAGATATTGATGTAAGGTATCCCTTATAGAACTATTTCTAGAACTATTCTAGGTACAATTGCATAAAAAATGTGTTTTTTATTCTATAATGCAATAAAGAATATGAAAATAAAAACAAAATAGGCAATCACATGGTGTTATCAGGAAAAGATTTAGCCGCTTACAGAAACGAGGAAATTCTGTTTCAAGGTCTTTCTTTTTGTTTATTTTCACAGCAACTTATGACAATCACCGGTCCTAATGGTATCGGAAAGTCTACATTACTCCGAATCATTGTCGGTCTTCTTGAAGCTGCTGAAGGTCATATAATACTTAAAGACCATGATCAAATATACCCTGTTGCAACTGCTTGTCATTATCTTGGTCCTCAAAATGCTATGAAACCTCTCTTATCTGTCATTGATAATTTGCAATTTTGGGCAGATTTTTACGGTCAACATTTACGTTTTGCGCATGAAGCTCTTGCCGATATTGGTCTTTCTAACCTTGAACATTTACCCTTTAACGCTCTGTCAACTGGACAACAAAGACGCGTAGCTATTGCGCGCCTTTTGCTCTCCTATCGTCCTCTTTGGATTTTAGATGAACCAATATCTGGGCTTGATAACCATGCTCAAAAACTCCTTGCTCGTATTTTCCAGCGTCATCTCAATCAAGGTGGTATGATTATCGCTGCAACTCATAATTCCATAGGCATTCCAGAAAACCATAAAATCGCTCTGGAAAAATTTTTACCTCTCTAGGAGAGAATAAAATGAAAGCACTGTTCTGGCGTGATCTTAAACTATTATTAGCGCTACAAGCCACTTCACTAACAGGATTATTGTTTTTTATCGCTGTTGTTGTCATAACCCCCTTTGCCATTGGACCAGATCCCAAAACTCTTGCACAAATAGGACCAGGTATATTGTGGTTTGGGGCCCTTCTTGCAGGGCTCCTCAATCTGAACAAACTTTTCCAAATCGATCGCGATGATGGTAATCTCGACCAATTTATCCTTTCAGGAAAAAGACAAAGTTTTACACTAATTGTCTTTACAAAATGTCTTGCCCATTGGGTAGGAACAATGCTTCCTCTTATTTTTGCCACACCTATTTTAGCCCTCATGCTCCATTTAGATGTAGTAATAACTTTTACAACAATACTTACCCTTTTATGCGGAACACCAGCTATTATTTTTATTGGTGCTATAGGCGCTGCACTCGCAACCTCATTGTTGCACAGTACTTTGCTTATTTTTATCATTATCTTGCCGTGGATCATTCCAATTATGATTTTTGGTGTTTCCGCTGCTACAGCCCCAATAAACCCAAATACCTCTTTTCTCACTTCTCTAGCTCTTCTCAGCGCTTTTTCACTTCTTTTGAGTCTCTTTAGCTCTTTTGTTGCTGCGATAACGCTTAAACTTTTATCAGAATAATAAAAGATGATTGCCGCATAGCAAAACTCTGCCTATTATGAATTTTATGAATAAACTATCTCGTACATATAAAATCAGGTTACTCCCTGCAAGTTTCACCCTTTTCATGAAAATAAGCAGAGTCGTCTTACCTTGGTTGGCCGGCATAACATTGTGTTTCCTTATCTTAGGGCTTATTCTAGTGATGCATTCCCCTGATGACTATCAACAAGGCATTACTGTTAAGATTATGTACCTTCATGTACCCTTTGCGTGGTTGTCTACATTCTGCTATGTAACGATGAGTGCAGCGGCTTTAGGAAATCTGATTTGGAAATATCATCTTGCTGATGTAGCACTTAAATGTGGAGCGCCTATTGGGGCAATTTTTACCGCCTTGGCTCTCATGACAGGAGCGCTTTGGGGGCGACCTACATGGGGAACATGGTGGGTCTGGGATGCACGATTAACATCAGTTTTAATTCTGCTTTTTATCTATCTCTCCATTATCCTGCTTGGGCGTGCTTTTGACAACCAAGTAAAAGCCGCTCGTGCTACTGCAATTCTTACACTTGTTGGATTTGTTAATATCCCTGTTATTAAATTTTCCGTTAATTGGTGGAATACATTGCATCAACCAGCATCATTGTTACGTGCTGGAGGATCAACAATCGACAATGCTATGTTATGGCCCCTTATAACAATGCTCTTTTGTTTCATCTTTATGTTTATTGCTCTTTATTTGATGGCTATGCGAAATGAAATCAATCGTCATTATATCCGAATACTTCAGATTAAAAAATCCCGTCGTGCACAACAACAGGACGCTTCATCATGCTCGACCTAAATGGCATCCACGGCGGACTTTTAGGAAATCTATCTCAGAAAATTGATTTTTTCCTGAGCACCCTTAAACACGAGCAAATTGTTGTTTTAAGCTATGTGCTTTCTGCAATATCCCTCTTATGTCTTATTGGATATATTCTTTGCAAAGCCCTATACCAAAAAAAAATTCTCCAACAGCTAAACAAAAAAGAGCTGTCCCAAAAAGAAAAGTATAATGAAAAACATCCCTCTAAAACTTAAAAAAAATATATCTTTACCTGTTCTGCTTGTTTTTTTTGGACCATTTGTGCTTTTTCTTCTTCTCATGATGTTTTTTTTCAACTTTATGGATAAAAAACACCTTCAAGATTCTTCTCTTCTCCCAAACGCATTGGCTGAAAAACCTGCTCCCAATATTCATCTTCCTCTTCTTGATAAAGAAAGTTATCTCAATTCAAAACAGTTTAAAGGACGTGTTACATTGGTCAATTTTTGGGGCTCTTGGTGTTTGCCCTGTCGCGAAGAGCATCCTATTCTTATGCAAATTGCACAAGATAAACGTTTTGATCTGATTGGTATTAATTACAAAGACAATAAAACAAACGCCCTGCGCTTTTTAAACAGTTTTGGTAATCCTTTTAAATTTATTGGCTTTGATGTTTCAGGATATACAGCTATTGACTGGGGGGTGTATGGACCACCAGAAACCTTTCTCTTGAATAAAGAGAGTATTATTATTGCCAAACATGCTGGTCCCTTAACATGGCAAATTTATCAAAAAAAAATTCTACCAAAAATTGAACAAGCGATTATGACAGAAGACAAATAAAATATCGACATATTGATTTTAAATAATTTTTACCATTTTTATCTATTAAATGAAAACACCGAATACTATGAGATTTTTTCAAATTTCTTTATGTTGAATTAAAAAAATGTTTAAGAAAAGGCTAAAAATACTTTTTATGAATCATCTAAATATGAAAATAATTGGCAATATTTTAAGTTGAAAAATATAATAATGCAGACTTGTAAGTAAAAACATCCAGTTTTACCACGCTATGTATGCCGTTTTATAGAGCACCACCATTTTTACGCTTAATATAAATAGCAAGCTATTATCACCACACATTTTGCCAGCTCTGGGGTATTACGACATAGCCTTGGCACTTGAGACGATTCAGAAGGATTTTTACACCTTTTTTCGTGTTTTACCCCCACGCCAGCTCTGCTTGTAACGTGCAAGCAAGTGATTTTAATTGATGCAATATAAAAGAGATTTGCCATGAGAGAACTTTACAATATTCTGGACTCTCATTCAACATGCAAAACGATAAATTACTATTATAAATCAATATATTGAAGGTACTGTATGATATTAATACTGATTGCAAAAGAAAGATCATTGGCATACATCGAAAAAAGCTAAAGAAAGAAATATTCTAGAAGTTCATATGAGCTTATGCGTAAACTTTTATGACGCAAATAAAATAGGCTTTTGTTGCAATCATCATTTTTTAATGAAAAATGTTTGATTATGTTTTTTCTTCCAAAAATTCTTGCGCTGTAAAACGATACATTTTTGAGCAAAATTCACATGTAACTGAAATATATTTATTTTGAACCATTTTATTGCGTTCATCAATAGAAAAGCCTTCTAGGATTCCTTTAATTTTTTCGTGTGAACAAGAACATTGATCAACAAGAGAAAAAGGGTTAAAAACTCTAACACCTTGTTCATGAAAAAGACGGAACAAGAGCTGTTTACTACCGACCTGGGGATCCGTTAATTCTGAACTTTCAATCGTTTTCATGAGTATTTTAGCTTCCTGCCATTGGTTATCCAATTGGATATGAGTTTTCGTTTTTTCTCGCTTGTGATGAGACGATGATTGGGGCAAAAGTTGGGTCAAAATACCTCCAGCTCGCCAGCTTTTCTGCGGTTTTCCTTGTTGGTCACGATTAATTAATATAGCAACAGCCAAACGGATATCGGTAGGAATTTGTTCTGATTGATCAAAATAAATACGAGAAGCTTCTTGTAAATTTGATCCATCTAATGCCACTATCCCTTGATAAGGTTGCATATGGGGACCTTGATCAATTGTGAAAGCTAAAGTGCCTTTTCCTAAAAGTATTTCTGAAGAGATTTGATTATTGTCTATGGCTTGTTTAAGCTGTTCCTTATCAAAACGAGCGTATCCACGTAAACTGGAAGGAGGCGAAAAATCGCACACCAACATATTAACTGGTCCATCGGAATGAGTTTGTAAAATAAATTTTCCCGTAAGTTTTAGAGAAGTTCCAAGCAGAACCGTTAAAAGTAAAGCTTCTGCTAGAAGATAAGAAACCGGTTCAGGGTATTGATGTCTGTTAAGAATAGAATTTAAAGTTTCCCCAAGTTGTACGGCACGTCCACGGATATCAAGTTCTTCAACTTGAAAGGGAATAACACTATCATCTTCATGCAAGAAGTTGTTGTTGAGAGAGGCTTCATCTTTAGCTTGTTCACTCATAGCTTTGCCTTTTTTATATAATTTGTTGTAGGGAGGCTATTGTGGAGAGAAAAACGCATCTTGTAAACACCAAGAAAGAATTGCTTTTTGAGCATGAAGACGATTTTCAGCCTCATCGAAAACAACGGAGTGCGGTCCATCAATCACAGAATCAACCACTTCTTCACCACGATGAGCAGGAAGACAATGCATAAAAAGAGCATCAGGTTTTGCTAATTTCATGAGAGATTCATTGACTTGATAAGGCTGAAAAATAGAACGACTGCGAGCACGAAATTCTTGTCCCATGGAGACCCATGTATCGGTCATAATACAATCAGCATCTTGAGCCGCTTTTTGGGGATCATGGGTTAGCATAAGATGTGCTCCCCGCTCACGTGCCCAATGTACAAATTGTTCCTGTGGTTCACTGCCCTTTGGTGTGGCAATACGCAAATGAAAACCAAAAAGAGCTGCAGCTTCAATTAAGGAATGAAGCACATTATTACCATCCCCCATCCACGCAAATATTTTGCTAGCAATTGGCCCCCGATGCTCCTCATAGGTTAAGATATCTGCTAGAATTTGGCAAGGATGTGTATCATCTGTAAGGGCATTAATGACAGGAATTTGTGCATATTGTGCCAATTCGAGCATACGTTGGTGTTTCGTTGTTCGCAATATCACGATATCCACAAAACGGGATAAAACGCGCGCCGTATCAGCTATGGTTTCACTATGACCAAGTTGCATCTCTGAACCCGTGAGCATGATTGTATCTCCGCCAAGCTGGCGCATACTGATATCGAATGAAATACGGGTTCGTGTGGATGGTTTTTCAAAAATCATCGCAAGTGTTTTACCTATAAAAGGTTTTGAACCTTTTCCTGCTTTAAAAGATGCTTTAAGGATCTTTGCATAATCGATCAGTGCACGTGCTATTGCTGGCGTTAAAATGGATAAGTCCGTGAAATGACGAAGAGCATTTGTCATGTGTGTGATATTTGTCTTTCTTTGTTTACTTGTGAAAGATACGCTATTGCTTTTTCAATACGATGTAAACTTTCATCTATTTCTTCTTCCCTAATGATAAGAGGAGGCAATAAGCGCACAACGTTGTTGTTGGCTGCAACGCTTAAGAGATATTCATTTTCCAAAGCATTAACGACAAGATTTGAAGGTACAATACACTGAATACCCAACATAAGCCCCATCCCCTGAACTGCGCAGATAATATCAGGATAGATATTGAGAATGTGCAAAAGCCCACTTTTTAGTTTATCACCCATGCGCTGAACATGGATGAGAAAACTTGGCTCTAACAAAACATCAAGAATACTATTTCCTACAGCCATTCCAAGCAAATTTCCTCCAAAGGTTGATCCATGCGTTCCAAGTATCATACTTTTTGCAACTTTATCCGTTGCAAGGCAAGCGCCCAATGGAAATCCACCTCCTAGTCCTTTTGCGAGGGTAAGAATATCAGGCGTGACATCACTCCATTCATAAGCAAAAAGCTTTCCTGTTCGTCCCATGCCCGTTTGCACTTCATCCAAAATCAACAACAGACCATTATCATCGCATATTTTACGCAAAAACCTTAAATATTCATGAGAAACCGTTCGTATTCCTCCTTCTCCTTGAATAGGTTCAATAAGAATAGCGGCGGTATTTTTATTAATAGCGTTACGCAAAGCGATTTCATCACAAAAAGGTACTTGAATAAATCCACCAGCTTTAGGTCCAAAGCCTTCAAGATACTTTTCATGCCCAGTCGCAGCAAGTGCAGCAAGTGTACGTCCATGAAATGCCCCTTCAAAAGTAATTATTTCAATGCGTGCTGAATGACCAGTAGCATAGTAATAATGACGTGCCGTTTTGAATGCGCACTCCAATGCTTCAGTGCCTGAATTGCAGAAAAAAACCTTATCCGCAAAACTATTTGCACAAAGCCGCGTGGCAAAAGATGCTTGTTCAGGAGATTGAAAAATATTAGAAACATGCCAAAGTTTTTCAGCTTGTATCTTGAGCGTATCAACCAATTTTGGATGTGAATATCCTAATGCATTAACAGCAATGCCAGATGTGAAATCAAGATAATGGTCTCCTTTATCGGAAATAAGCCATACACCATGCCCCTGTTCAAAATGCAAATTTCGTCTTGCGAAGCATTCATAAAGTGGTTGTATAGAGACGGCATCCATCATAATTCCCTTTATATTTTAGTCTTTTCAATATATATATATATACAAAGCAACACTACAAATAAAACAGCATGGTATATTTCGTTACGGTGCTTTCAACATTTCATTACGATTAGTGATTACACCTATAGAATAGATCATTACACCAATTGAAAAAAAGTCAATGAAGGTTCTACAAATAAGCATTTTGGGAAAAAGCCTTAAACAAAAGTGAAAGTTTAACCTATAATTGATTTGCAAGTTGGGGAAAACATTCTAAATAAACTCTTTAAGAGGTAAAGACTCTTGTCATAGAGTGAGTGCATATTGTAATTTACAATATAATAAGCAAGATGATGTGTTTTGATTTGTAAATCCACAGGTTGGATGATTTTTTTATGCTCACGTAGAGTGTAAGGTTCTTTCATTCAGCGTAATGAAAACATTATTTAAACATTTGAAGATGCAACGGGGGAGAGCATCTTAGTGACGTAATCGGAATGGAGTGCTGGTATGGGTTGGACATGTGAACGCGTTGAGCTTCTTAAAAAGCTTTGGAGTGAAGGGTTAAGTGCAAGTCAAATTGCTGCTCAATTAGGTGGGGTCAGCAGAAATGCAGTCATCGGCAAAGTACATCGATTAAAGTTACCAGGACGTGGTAAGACAGCACAAGGAAGCACGCGTGCGCAAAAAACTCCCGTGGGAAGCAGCAATCCATCATCTCCACGTGTGCGTCGCAACACATCCACGGTATCGCCAATAAACACATCAGCTGTAAGTATTGAAGAAACCGCTTTAAAGACAGAATTTGTAGTGGAAGATGTAAAAGAAGTTGATATGTCCACAAAATCCAATGTAGTTGTGCCTATATCACGTCAACTTAATCTTCTACAATTGAGTGAAAATACATGTAGATGGCCGGTTGGCGATCCATTATCAGCAGATTTTCATTTTTGTGGTGCAGATTCTGATGAAAACAGCCCTTATTGTGCCTTTCATGCTAAGCTAGCATTTCAACCAATATCTGAAAGACGTCGGATAAGAGTGTAATATCCTCAATTGAATCTCGTATTCTACGCCTTCTGCGCTTCGCTATTAAATTTTAATTATCGAATTATTATGAGAAAGAAATTTAATGGAGCTTTTAATAAATGAAAAAATTTCTTCATGAAACTATTCAACGAAACTCTATCCTTTGGTGCTATTGCGCAGCTGTGTGTTGTAAAGTTATATTCCTGTTTATTTTCATAATTTTCTTTAATTTAGTTGTACTGCTTTTAACACTATCCATAGTGACATCTTTTGAATAAGCTAGTTTCTCAATTTCTCATGTTTTTATTCTTCGTGTATTTACATAGAGTAATGCTGTGGTTTATAAAAATAATTTATCGCTTTGCAACCTGAATGAGATCCATTTATATCTCTCTCATTTTAAGTCCTCTTATATTGAATCAATCAAAATCTTTTGTTTGGGCGTCACGAGCGAGATGAGAACTGTGGAGAGTTAAAAACACTTAAAGAAAGGCATGCCTCTTATAAATGCTTTCAAGTGCCAAGGACTTAAAGGGTTGTTGCAACATTGGGAGATGGCAAAGTGTACGATGATGCCAGATTGCCCTTTTATTAAGTATAAAGATAGGGGGTGCTTCATGGATTTATCATTATACTCTTCACGGATGCCGTCGCAAAATAGGCTTGGGAGCGTTGAGAGATGTTTCTTTAAAACAAGCCTGTGAATACATGCAATTCAATGTCATTCTGTTTTGCGTGAGGGATGTGCCCCGTTAAAGAATGCGATAAACAAAAGCGTGAAGCAATACGTAGAATGTAAAATAATATCTTTATAATTTTTTATAAAAAATTATAAAGAAGGGAATATTGTATTCAAGGCTCTTACGAAATATACAAAAACAATAAATTATAAGTATAAATAAATATAAAATCTAGAGCGACCACAATAACATCACTTTCCTTCTCCCGACACAAAACGGCGCAACCAAACATAAAGCGCACCTTCTCCGCCATGCTGACGCGCTGCTTGCTCAAACGCGTGGACATAATATCGAAAAGCTGGTGTTGATAACCAATACGGAACAAATCTATACAAAGCTCCATCGCTCCCAACGGATCGTCCTTTTCCTGTAATCACAAGGACATAACGCAATCCTCTCTGCTGAGAGGACTGTAGAAATTTTTTTAAGAAAAAATAAGCTTCTTCCTGCATATAACCATGGAGATCAAGACGCGCCTCAAGAGGACAACGACCTTGGGAAATTTTACGATATGCAACATGATCAAAAAAATGAATCTTTTGTGCTTGTGTAACTGACCTCTTTTCTCTTTTAATAATTGTCGAGGGTTGTTGATTTTCCTGAGACAATGAGGAGATTTGAGTTACAGGCTGTTTTTTATCATTAATATTTGCAATAGTTTCTGAAGCAGAAGAGAGCATCTTACCGTGAAGCGGTGTTATCGTACGACAAACCATCTCCCATAAAAGACGATCTTGTGAAGCCAATAAATCTCTTTTTTGTCTCCATTTACTTGAGGACATTTTAATTTCTCATAAATCATTGAATGCTTATGGAAGAAAAACAAAAAGTATTTTAATTTTCATTTTCTGTAGCAAAAAGCTTCCAGTTGGGATCTGACGATAAACTATTGCGAACAAAAGTCCAAATATCCCTGATTTCTACAATAGCATCAGGATCACCGTCTATACGCTCGCCCTGTTCATTATAAGTAACAGAAATCATCTCACTGACAATACGTATCGTTAAAAGTTCATCTTTTTCTTGTATTGCCGCCGCAACAAATTCGGCCTTATTAATTCCAACAAAAGTGAATTCTATTCTTTCTTTATTTTTTTCTCGTTGCTCAATAGCCATACAAAAGCTCTCAAAAACATCCTGACAAAGCAAGCTTTTAAGTTGATTGCGATCACCTTTGGCAAAAGCTGTTACAATCATTTCATACGCAATTTGTGCACCTTTTATAAAAAGTTGAGGAGAAAAATGAGGATCAATTCTATGAAATTCCCGCAAATTTTTATTCAAAACACTTCCCTCCGGTGAAATTTTATCAATTTCACTAAAGTCGTCTTTTTGTGAATTTTTCTGATGAGGGAACGAAACAATATTATCAGCCGTTTCTGCTTCAACTTGTTTTTTAGAACGTCGTGAATAAGGATCAAAGGGTGGCTTTTCAAACCCAATTCGTTTCCCTAATACATTACGGAGTTGCACAAAAATAACAACCATAACAACAAGAGCTATGACAAGTATAACGTCAAATTCCATAGGCGCTGTCAATCTCCAAAGCTTAAGTCTCTAATAAACATTGCAGTCAATACCATTTATCAATAAATATGTAAAATAAGGAATCTTATCATTCAAATATTTTTATAGATTTTGTATTTAAACGGAGTTCTCTTAAGAATTTCTCCCCCTACTCATCTAGAAGGAAACTTTCATGTGATAAAACTTTATTCTATAAATCCTCGTTTTTTTGTTGTTATCTTTCTTTGCATTCTTTTAATCGAGATTGCTGGTTTTATCTTTGTTGGTCAAGAAATTGGTATTTTGGCAACCTTGAGCTTGGTTATTCTCACAACCATAGTTGGGGTTGTTTTATTGCGAATTCAAGGGATTAGCCTCTTAAAAAATATACAAAATGAACTTATCCAAGGACGCACATTAGAGAATAATATTATTAATGATGCTTTCATCATGTTTAGTGCAATTTTACTTATTCTTCCCGGCTTTGTAACTGACCTTTTGGGAATATTACTTCTTATTAAACCAATTCGCTCTGTTGCTTGGCATTTCTTTGCATCATTAAAAAACAAAATGAATCCCAATACTAAAAGAAAAAATGACTCTGAAAAAATAATTGATCTAAAAGCAGAAGATTACACAATTCATGATACGACAGAATCTCCATGGCGCAAAAATGATGATAACCATTGAAATACCTAAAAAATCTGTAACAAACTAAAAAAATATTCAAGATAAAGAGCGCATTTCTTGCAACCTTTTGCAAGGCGTGATAACCAATCTGGTCTTTAGATCTAAAATAAATATACATATTATAATGGAAGAGGTTTGTCGTATGGCCGAAGATGAAATGAATAACAGTGGTGGAGAGCCGGTTTTTGCTGTATTAACTCAATATTTAAAAGATTTATCATTCGAAAACCCTGGTGCTCCTCGTTCATTACGTGCACGTGAAAAATCACCACAAATTGATATCAATATTAACGTCAATGCTAACCCAATTGGTGATGACAATTATGATGTCGTTTTGTCTCTCTCCGTCAAAGCCAATGATGAAACTGAAACCTTATTTCATGTAGAACTTATTTACGGTGGTGTTTTCCACCTTAAAAACATTCCACAAGAACATGTTATGCCACTGGTCTTTATTGAATGTCCCCGTCTTTTATTTCCATTTGCTCGCCAAATTATATCTGATGCTACTCAAAGTGGTGGTTTTCCACCTTTGTGGATTGATCCTATTGATTTTGCAGCACTCTTCCAAAAGCGTCTTTCTGAAGAGCAAAAAGACAATCAAATACAGCCCTCTTAAAAAATTTATTTTTTTGCTATCAAAAAGCCCCTTGATATATTATTGGTATATTAGGGGCTTTTTTCCTTTAGACGACTTTTGCGGCATGATAAGCCGCAAGCATTGCAATATTGACAACATCTGTATCGCTCCCACTAAACGGTACAATTTGGACAGATTTTTCCAATCCAATTAAAATAGGACCAATGATAGTTGCTTCACCGAGTTCTTGTAACATTTTGCTTGCAATGGAAGATGCGTGATATCCAGGCATAACCAAAATGTTAGCAGGCTCCGTTAATCCCATAAATGGATATTGCTGCATCAATTTGGAATTGAGCGCCACATCAGCGCTTATTTCTCCATCAAACTCAAAATCAACCTTGCGTTCGTGCAAAATATTAATTGCATCCTGAATTTGCTGCGTCGTCTGCCCTTTCATGTAGCCAAACGTAGAAAATGCTAAAAATGCTACCCGTGGTTGATACCCAAATCCACGTACAAACGAAGCTGTTTGTTCCGCTATATCAGCAAATTCTTCAGCATTAGGATTTTCATAAACAGCTGTATCGGCAATAAACACAGTTCGGCCACGGCAAATGGCCATTGAAATACCAATCAATCGTTCTTTTGGTTTTTCATCAATTGCCCGACGTATATCGATCAACGCTGTTTCATAATTGCGTGTCACCCCTGTAACCATTGCATCAGCATCTCCTAGTGCCACCATACACGCAGCAAAATAATTGCGATCATTATTGATACGACGATGACAGTCACGCAACAGCCAGCCTTGACGCTGCATCTTTTTATAAAGATAATTCGCATAAGCATCTGTACGGCAAGAAAGCTTGGCATTTATAATAGAAATACCTTCACGCTCCAAATCAATTCCAGCGATAACAGCTGCTTCTCTTATTTGCTCTTCCCGACCAACCAAAATCGCTTGTCCTAATTTTTGATGAACATAAGAAACGGCTGCCCGCATAACTTGTTCTTCTTCACCTTCTGCAAAAACAATTTGTTTTGGCGCTTGACGAACATGGTTATAAACCCTACGCATCATCGAGGAAGTAGGATCACGTCTCGCATTCAAATCGCGCTCATAGGCCTCTAAATCATCTATGTTCTTTTGCGCAACACCGCTTTCCATTGCTGCTTTTGCTACCGCTATTGAAACAACCGTAAATAAACGCGGATCAAAAGGAACGGGAATGATATAATTAGGACCAAATTTTAATCGCTTTCCACGATAAGCTTCTGCAACGCTGTCAGGTACTTCCTCATGCGCTAAATCGGCAAGAGCCCTTGCCGCAGCAATCTTCATGTCTTCATTAATAACTGTTGCACGCACATCAAGCGCACCACGAAATATATAAGGAAAACAGAGAACATTATTAATCTGATTTGGATAATCGGAACGCCCTGTTGCGACAATGGCATCATGACGCACTTGCATAACCTCTTCCGGTGTAATTTCTGGATCGGGATTGGCCATAGCAAAAATGATCGGCTGCGGCGCCATGGATTTTACCATTTCAGGGGTAAGAGCACCTTTAGCAGAAACCCCGAAAAATATATCTGCTCCTTCCATTGCTTCCATAAGCGTACGTTTATCCGTTTGAATAGCATGCGCAGATTTCCACTGATTCATTCCCTCTTTACGACCTTCATAGACCACACCCTTTGTATCACATAATATGATATTTTCAGAACGAAAGCCCATTGCTTTAATCAGTTCAATACAAGCAATCCCAGCAGAACCAGCACCATTACAGACTAACCGCGTATTTTGCATATCGCGCCCTGTTAAAGTCAAAGCATTGAGAACACCCGCAGCAACAATAATCGCTGTACCATGTTGATCATCGTGAAAAACAGGAATATTCATCACCTCGCGTAGGCGGCTTTCAATCATAAAGCACTCAGGTGCCTTAATGTCTTCAAGATTGATTCCACCAAAAGAAGGTTCTAAATGACGCACCAAATTGATAAAACTTTCCGTATCATTTATATCAATTTCTAAATCAATGGAATCAATATCCGCAAAACGCTTAAACAGCACTGCTTTGCCTTCCATGACCGGCTTAGAGGCAAGTGCACCTAAATTGCCTAACCCTAAAATAGCGGTTCCATTTGAAATAACAGCAACAAGATTACCTTTTGCTGTATAATCATAAGCTAGCGCTGGATTTTGAGCAATTGCCTTAACTGGAACGGCAACACCTGGTGAATAAGCAAGTGCTAAATCATGCTGTGTTGCCATAGACTTTGTTGCAATAATCTCAAGCTTTCCTGGTCGACCACGACTATGAAAATCTAGAGCTTCTCTTTCGCTCGCACTGTAAACAGTTTGAGACATTTTCTGATCCTGCTCGCTCTTTTTCATCTCACTTTATTTTCTCCAAAAACAGTGTAAATTTTGCTTGATAATGCGTATAGTCATTAAATTTGATTCATATATTAGAAATCGCTATTCTTGCCTTAGCAAATCTGATGATGCGTTGCAATTTAGAGATAAATAGATATTGAAGTAAACAAAAAAGAGTAAAAACTTCACTTAAAGGAAACAGGCCTCGTACAAATGGATAAAAAAAACAATCATAAAAATAATTTAATTCCACAGCCTGCCTCCCCATCTGCTTCCTCTCAAGAACGTCTTACACCTATGATGGAGCAGTACATAGAAATCAAAGCCGTCCATCATGATTCCCTTCTCTTTTACCGAATGGGGGATTTTTATGAATTATTTTTTAATGATGCGATTGAAGCTGCTCAGGCTTTAGGAATCACACTCACAGCACGCGGAAAACATTTAGGACAAGATATTCCTATGTGTGGTGTTCCCGTTCATGCTGCAGATGATTATTTACAAAAACTGATTGCTTGTGGTTACCGAGTTGCTGTTTGTGAACAAATAGAAGATCCTGCTGAAGCAAAAAAACGTGGCTCAAAATCTGTTGTTCGGCGTGATGTTGTTCGTCTTGTAACACCTGGAACAATAACAGAAGAAAAACTCCTTGATCCAACACGCGCAAATTATTTGATGACACTTTCCCGTATAAAAACTAGCGATGGAGAGGAATTTGCTCTTTCTTGGATTGATATCTCAACAGGCATATTTCGTGTAACAGAGAGCCGCCAAGAAAAACTTTTAGCAGATATTATGCGTGTGGATCCACAAGAAATCATTGTTTCTGATTCATTTTTTCATGATAAATCTCACAAGTCACTTTTTAGTGTTCTTGATCGTATCGTTTCACCTCAACCTGCTTGTCTCTTTGATGCACTCACCGCTGAACGCGATATTTGCAATTATTTTAAACTCTCAACTCTTGAAGGCGTTGCCGATTATTCACGCTGTGAACTCTCTGCAATTGTAGCTGCTATTCGTTATATCGAAAAAACACAAATCACGCATCGCCCTCCCCTCATGCAGCCTGAGCGCCAAAATGAAAGTGCGACTCTTTTTATTGATGCCGCAACCAGACTAAGCCTTGAACTTATTCGTACGACATCAGGTCAACGGGATGGAAGTTTATTAAAAGCTATTGATCGCACTGTAACAGGAGGAGGATCACGCCTTCTTATTGACCGCCTTATTGCTCCCCTCACCACTCCTTCAGCTATTGATACGCGTTTGGATTCTATCGATTTTTTTCTACGTAATCCTTCTCTTGCAGAAGCGATAAAGCTTATTTTAAAGGGGGGACCAGATATGCCCCGCGCCGTTTCACGTTTGGCTCTTGGACGAGGAGGTCCCCGTGATATGGCGACAATCCAGCGTGGCTTTGAAATCATTCGTGAATTGCATCAACTTCTTGATAATGAGCTTCTGCCTCAAGAAATAAGTGATGTACAACAGGTGTTCTCAAAATTACCCACAGCGTTATACTTTCATTTAGAACAAGCATTAGCTGATGATCTCCCACTCCTTAAACGTGATGGTGGTTTTATTCGTTCTAATTATCATAAAGAGCTCGATGAAATGCGTGCTTTACGTGATGAATCTCGCCGTGTCATTGCTGAACTTCAAGCGCAATATGCCCAAGAAACAGATATTAAGACGCTTAAAATAAAGCATAATAATATTCTAGGTTATTTCATTGAAGTAACCAGCACACAAGCATCTTCCCTTACAAATAATCCACAAGCTAAAGCACGTTTTATTCATCGGCAAACAATGGCAAACGCTATGCGTTTTACGACAACAGAGCTCGCTGACCTTGAAAGCCGTATTGCCCATGCTGCCAATCACGCATTGACACTTGAACTAGAGATTTTTGATATTCTCGTTCATGAAATTACCGAACAAGTTGATTTTATTCGTAAAGCCTCTGAAGCACTTGCTATTTTAGATGTCTCTGTCGCTTTAGCATATCTTGCTGAAGAACAAGGATATTGCCGCCCTAAAATTGATCTTTCACTTACCTTTCGCATTACAGCAGGACGCCATCCTGTCGTTGAGCAAGCACTCCGCAAACAAGCAGCAGAACCTTTTATTGCCAATAATTGTGATCTCTCTGTGCAAGAAAATCAGCAATATGCAGCAATCTGGCTGTTGACAGGGCCTAATATGGGAGGAAAATCAACTTTTTTGCGGCAAAATGCTCTTATTGCTATTATGGCGCAAATGGGGTCCTTCGTTCCAGCAACTTCAGCACATATTGGTGTCGTTGATCGCCTATTTAGTCGCGTTGGGGCTTCCGATGATCTTGCACGAGGGCGCTCAACCTTTATGATGGAAATGGTTGAAACAGCAACGATTCTCAATCATGCTAGCCACCATTCCCTTGTTATTCTTGATGAAATAGGACGTGGAACATCAACCTTTGATGGACTTTCTATTGCTTGGGCTGCTGTTGAATATCTCCATGAAGTTAACCATTGTCGTGCTATTCTTGCTACCCATTTTCATGAAATGACTGCACTTACCGAAAAACTTGACAGACTGCATAATGTAACCATGAAAGTCAAAAATTGGGATGGTGATGTAGTTTTTCTTCATGAGGTCACACCAGGAGCCGCTGACCGTTCCTATGGTGTACAAGTCGCAAAGCTTGCTGGACTTCCCCCAGCCGTTATTACACGAGCAACAGATGTACTCCATCAATTAGAACAAGGCGAAATGGCTGGAAAAGGACATAAACTCATTGATGATTTACCACTCTTTTCTCTTAAAGCAACATCTCCCGTCAATGAAGCAAAAAACAAACATTGTATACTTCACGAAGCTTTAAAAAATATTCATCCCGATGAACTCTCTCCTAAACAAGCTTTAGAAGCAATTTACCACCTCAAACAGCTTGAAAAGAGTAACCCTTTATAGAAAACAGATGTTATTTTTTATTAAAAAACCTTCTTAATAGGAGATAACGTAACCATTTTTGATATACCACAGCATAAACAGTTATTTATCGTATTCCCATCGCTTTTCTACATAATATATTTTGATAAGTGTAATTGCCTATAGGCAAAACCCTATGCATTATATTTCATATTCCCTTAGATTAATATTGGCTCTTATACAAAAAATTGGTCAAGATCGACTATTTTTACAAGATAGTCGTTTTTTGTAAAGATTGTCATGAAATCTCCTCCACCTTGCAAATACGCCATATTTAGTGAATTATGCTTTTTCACGATCGATATTATTGTTATCATAGCAACATTTCTAGTTTAAAGCTGTTGGTGTTGGAATGCCATCCCATTTTGCATAATAAATTCATAGATAATGGGTCTCGTATTTTCTTCACATTTTAAGTTATAAAGAGCTCTTTTACTGTTTTCATATGAAACATATAATCAGATATATCACAGCTGTACTTTATTTTCATAAACATCCTTCAACTCCTTCCCACACCTTAATGGATAAGGATTTTCATTCGAATAAAGTCTGCAAATAGTCCAGCTTCTAACGGATTTTCCTTGACTTCCTAATCATGTGCTTCTCTTAAACTCAAAGCTTTACAAACAAGTCTAAGAATATTCACCACACACTAAAAACACACTTAATATTTAAGGAAGATGCCGTATATCACAGCTCTAAATGACAGTGTTTTACGGTACAACAAGATAATGCCACCAGTACAATAAATATCTTTCATAAATTATGAGTAATAAGAAATCATAATCTCATATAAGATTGGAATATGATATGAAAAGTAATTATACTGTATCTGTCTTACATAGCTGCTAAAATAAGCAATCTACCGCAGTTTTTAGTTGTATTGATAGCTTTTTAATCATACTCATCATGACTCGAAATATTCTGATAAGTTCATAAACTCATAAAATAATTAGCTTAGAATATCGTGCAAAAGATGCAAAAAATCAGAGCACTATCTCTATTCAACTCATCAAATATTACGTACTGCACCCTTTGCAGCAGATGTGGTCATCGCTGCATAGGCTTTGAGAGCCTTTGAAACTTTACGCTGACGCTTCTCAATCGGTTGCCAAGCGCCTTTTCCTTTTGCTTCCATCTTAGAACGGCGCTGCTTCATCTCAACGTCATCCACCAACATATGAATTCTACGATTTGGAATATCAATTTCTATGATATCCCCCTCTTCCACCAACGCAATTTCTCCTCCTTCAGCAGCTTCTGGTGAAATATGTCCTATTGAGAGCCCTGAACTTCCACCTGAAAAACGTCCATCTGTAACAAGTGCACAAACCTTGCCTAATCCTTTAGATTTGAGATAACTCGTTGGATAAAGCATTTCTTGCATTCCAGGTCCACCACGTGGGCCTTCATAACGGATTAAAACAATTTCACCTGTTTTAATCTTATCAGTTAATATAGCTGAAACAGCTGAATCTTGGCTTTCAAAAATTCTTGCCGGACCTTTAAAAGTTAAAATTGATTGATCAACGCCTGCTGTTTTTACAATGCAGCCATCTTTTGCAAGATTCCCATAAAGAACTGCCAATCCTCCATCTTGTGAATATGCGTGTTCCCTATCGCGAATCACACCTTTTTCACGATCAAGGTCAAGGGTCTCATAGCGACAAGATTGACTAAAAGCTGTCTGTGTTGGAATACCACCTGGAGCGGCACGATAAAATGCATGAACTGTTGGCTCATTAGTTTGCTTTACATCCCAGCGGTAAAGAGCTTCTTTCATTGTTTTTGCGTGAACCGTATAAGTTGATGTATCAATGAGTCCTGCCGCATCCAGTTCACCTAAAAGCCCCATAATACCACCAGCGCGATGAACATCTTCCATATGTACATTTGCAACAGCAGGAGCAACCTTACATAAAACAGGAACACAACGTGAAAGATGATCAATATCCGTCATGGTAAAATCCACCTCACCTTCTTGCGCTGCAGCTAAAAGATGCAGTACTGTATTGGTTGATCCCCCCATGGCAATATCAACGGTCATTGCATTTTCAAAAGCCTTGCGTGAAGCAATAGAGCGCGGCAAAACTGTTTCATCATCTTCTTCATAATAACGTTTAACCAATGCAACAATCTGTTTTCCAGCTTCTTCAAAAAGCATTCGTCGATCTGCATGTGTTGCTAACATTGATCCATTTCCGGGAAGAGAAAGCCCCAATGCTTCCGTTAAGCAATTCATAGAATTGGCCGTAAACATTCCTGAACAAGAACCACATGTAGGACAAGCAGCACGCTCCATTTCAGCAACTTCTTCTTCTGAATTTTGTTCTGAAGCTGCTGCAACCATGGCATCGACCAAATCAACCGTTAGATCTTGATCCTTCCATTTAATCTTACCTGCTTCCATAGGACCGCCTGAAACAAAGATTGTCGGAATATTCAACCGTAAAGCAGCCATTAACATACCAGGTGTAATTTTGTCACAATTAGAAATACAAACAAGTGCATCTGCACAGTGTGCATTAACCATATACTCTACAGAATCAGCAATGATTTCACGTGAGGGCAACGAATAGAGCATTCCATCGTGCCCCATCGCAATTCCATCATCTACAGCAATGGTATTAAATTCTTTCGCAACACCACCGGCAACTGCTATCTGTTGTGCGACTAATTGCCCAAGATCTTTTAAATGAACATGCCCTGGTACAAATTGTGTAAAAGAATTCGCAATCGCAATAATGGGTTTACCAAAATCAGTATCTTTCATCCCTGTTGCACGCCAAAGTCCGCGGGCTCCTGCCATATTACGCCCGTGGGTTGATATTCTTGAACGGTAAGAAGGCATTATTTTTTTCCCCTCAAATAATTCCATTTTGCTTGTTGTGCTGTAACTTCATTATAAAAACAAGAGCTTTAATATTCAAAAGAGAAAAATACCTTGTACTGCGGCATTTGAAGCACAAAATTAAAAGCTCTGCATAAACTTTTTCATAAAGCCTTTGTTTTTTATTACCTGTTAGTCAACATCTAATCCCTGTGCAAGTCCACGTTTGAGATAAATATCAAAACGCTTCAGTATAACACGAACTGTTCCAGATTTTTGTATGCCAGATTTGGTTAGCATATTGCATCTATCTGTTTGCGTAATTTCTGGAATTGGAAAGAATATAAAGAAATCGTGATAAAAATCTATCATCTCCTTATAATTCAGCTTTACACCTTTCAAACGCATTCATAAAAATATCTTTTAAATAATGATGACGCATTATCTCATGCTTTTGTTTTTACACTCTTCAATAGAGCTACTCCCCTCAGGAAGAACAAAACACACCAAACAAAATACACTTGTATAGCCTTTATACTCATTTTAAAGAGACATCTTTCAATGCACTCGAGCCCATTTCACGATAGCGCCTATGAATGGTATAACAGCCCCCGTGAATAATATAAATCTATAAGGGACATCTTCACACTTATGAAGAAGAAAACTGACACCATCATACATTTTTTTATCCCCATATCGTGAACGTCCTTGGTAATTGAGACAATTAAAAAGAGATATTTTTATTCCTTTCTTCAAGTGTTTTTATCCACATGGCTCTCCCTGCTTATGACATCAAGCAAGTGACTTTAATTGTTTCAATATAAGAAGATCTCAAATGAGAGAACCTTATGATATTCGGGACTCTCATTCCAGTTGTAAAAAATTAATTATGAATATAAATCAATACTTAATATAATTATAACTCACATTACACCCTTTACGAAAAAACAGATAGAATTTATAAAGAGTACAGCTTTTTCTCGTAAGGTAATCTAGTGCAGAGTTACAATTTGTAGTTCATGCTCATTGGCTCCAGCAAGGGCGATAGAACGCTCATCGGATAAAATGATAGGATAACCTGTTTCACCAAAGAGAGCCCATATCGTAATGCCTGGGGTCATTGGTGGAAGATCTGGAAAGTTTTTAGCCAGATCATCTGTACAAACTTTTTTTAAATAGGCAATCTGTCCCGCATCAGAGTAGGATGTGTTCTGAAACGACAAGTTTTGTTTGTGTTCTCCCATTTCACTGTTCCTTTACGCCTTAACTTTTATGACTCACCACTACTGACTTTAATTGGAATCTGTTTTATTTCTTTTTTTAATTTTGGTTGATACAGATTAATTGATAAAAGACCATTTTTCAACTCTGCATTTGTAACATGCATCCCTTCCGCGAGAACAAAGGTTCGCTGGAATTGTCGCGCAGCTATACCGCGATATAAATATTGATGATTTTGGTTGTCTGTTTGTTTACCATGAATAACCAATTGATTATCATCGAGTAAAATATTAAGATGGTTAATCTTAAATCCAGCAACAGCCAAAGTTATCCGGATATGATTTGCATCATCACTTTTATGCAAACGTTCAATATTATAGGCTGGGTAAGCCTCATCAGCTTTACCGATACGTTGCAATATTTTTTCTACGGTTTCAAACCCTAAAAGAAAAGGATTGGAGAAAGGCGTCACATGTGTCATTCATGAGTATCCTCTTTAAAACGGCTTTACTTGACCAAACTCTATAAAAGTGTTCGCTGCACTCCTCTCATATGGCGAGCGTGAATGATAACTTCAAGAGAGAAGATTTAAGAGAGTTCAATGCCTCAAAGTAACATAAAATTATCAAAGGTGCGAAATTTATCTAGTATATTGTATAATAAAGATGAAATTGCGGAAATATTTCGCCGTTTTTCTGTGCAACGCCCAACACCTAAGAGTGATCTTAACTACATAAATACTTTTACACTTTTAGTTGCCGTTGTGCTTTCGGCTCAAGCGACAGATGTAAGCGTTAATAAAGCGACAAAAGAATTATTTTGCCTTGCTGATCAACCGGAAAAAATGGTTGCATTAGGGGAAGAAGAAATAGCAAATCATATCCGTTCAATTGGCCTTTGGCGTGCAAAAGCACGTAATGTTTATGCGCTTTGCAACTGTTTAATTGATTATTATGGCGGTCAAGTACCCGATACGCGTGAAGCACTCATGGCCCTTCCTGGAGTGGGGCGCAAAACGGCTAATGTGGTCTTGAATGTTGCTTTTGGTCAGCCTACATTGGCAGTAGATACACATATTTTTCGCTTAAGCAATCGTCTTGGTTTGGCGCCTGGAAAAACACCAGAAATTGTTGAGAAAAAATTATTAAAGATTATACCGGTTCATTATATTCGCCATGCGCATCATTGGCTGATTTTACATGGTCGCTATATTTGTCAAGCCCGTAAACCACAATGTACGCAATGCATTATTGCCGATTTATGTAAAGCAGCCATCAAAACAAATGCAATTCCAGCACCTTTGGTTGAGCTTCACGGCAATGGAGCGCCGATTTTTTTGTAATACGGTCTTGCTATTTTGTGTATACTAGCTTATGAAAACGTCTTTAAGAGCCGCCCGGCAGGGCATGCCGTGGCTGTTTAAATGCTTGTTCAAGCGTTGGTCCGCTTGAGTGAATAAAATGTTTGATTGAATAAATTAATGTACGGAGTAGCAAAATGCCCAAGATGAAGACCAAATCATCCGCTAAAAAGCGGTTTAAAATCACTGCGTCAGGCAAAATTAAAGTAGCAGCTGCCGGTAAGCGCCACGGCATGATTAAGCGTTCGAATAAATTTATTCGCGATGCACGTGGAACAATGGTTTTGTGTGAACAAGATGCTAAAAAAGTCATTCAGCATTATTTGCCGAATGGTATTTAAACCTTACGCTTTTGATTTTGAGGAGATTATAATATGGCTCGTGTGAAAAGAGGTGTGACAGCACACGCTAAGCACAAAAAAGTTCTTAAACAGGCTGAAGGTTTTTACGGTCGTCGTAAAAATACCATTCGTGCAGCTAAAGCAGCGGTTGATCGTTCAAAGCAATACGCTTATCGTGACCGCAAAAATAGGAAACGTACTTTCCGTGCTTTGTGGATTCAGAGAATTAATGCGGCTGTTCGCGCAGAAGGTTTAACTTATGGACGTTTTATTGATGGCTTATCAAAAGCCGGTATTGAGGTTGATCGTAAGGTTCTTTCAGATATAGCAATCCATGAGGCAGAAGCATTTTCTGCTTTAGTTGCTTCGGCAAAAAAAGCTTTAGAATATTTAAAAGATACGACACCTAATGCTTTCGAAGGCGCTGTCAAATAAGCCAGTCGTGTTCTCTTAAAGCATTCATTTATTCGAGGTCCCGTGCTGGCTATTGCGAGTGCGGGTTTTTCTTTATTAAAAAATAGGCAAAAATATGAATGATATTGAGCGTCTAGAACAAGAAATTTGTTTAGCCTTAGAGGCAGCAGGTGATGAACAAGCACTTGAAGAAGTGCGTATTGCAGCATTGGGTAAAAAAGGTAGTATCTCTGAAAAATTAAAAGAATTAGGAAAAATGGATGCTGGCGAGCGCCATAAAGTTGGACCAGTTCTTAATGGATTAAAAAATCGCATTTTAGAATTATGGGCACAAAAGCGTGATCTTCTGAAAAGACAGGCAATGGATGTCCGTCTTTCTCGTGAAACAGTTGATGTTACCTTGCCTGTTCGCTCTTCACCTATAGAACGGGGACGCATTCATCCTATTTCACAAGTGATTGAGGAAATTATTGCCATTTATACAAAGTTGGGTTTTTCTCTTGCAGAGGGACCTGATATTGAAACAGATTATTATAATTTTACAGCATTGAATTTTCCTGAAGGGCATCCAGCGCGTGAAATGCATGATACCTTCTTTTTTGATGTTGATAAAATGGGAGAACGAAAATTATTGCGAACCCATACATCACCCGTACAAATTCGCACACTAGAAAAACAAAAAGCACCGATACGAATCATTATTCCTGGAAAAACTTACCGCATGGATTCGGATGCAACACATTCTCCCATGTTCCATCAGGTCGAGGGTCTTGTCATTGATAAAACCTCCACCATTGCACATATGATGTGGCTGCATGAAACTTTTTGTAAAGCATTTTTTGAAGTTCCCTCTGTAAAAATGCGTTTTCGTCCCTCTTTTTTCCCTTTTACCGAACCATCTATGGAGGTAGATATTCAATGTGATCGTTCTGGTTCAGAAGTAAAGTTCGGAGAAGGGCAGGATTGGTTGGAAATTTTAGGATGCGGAATGGTGCATCCCCAGGTGTTGAAAAATGTTGGTTTAGATCCAGATGAATATCAAGGTTTTGCATGGGGCATGGGCATTGATCGTATTGCCATGTTGAAATACGGTATGCCTGATTTGCGGGCTTTTTTTGACGCTGACCTGCGTTGGTTAGACCATTATGGCTTTCGTTGCTTTGATATGCCTGCTTTTTTTCCTAATAGAAATGTGTGATCTTAGTCATCGCTTTCATGTGAGGTTTTAAAATGAAGTTTACATTGTCCTGGTTAAAAGATCACTTAGAAACAAATGCATCTTTGAATGAAATTTGTGAAAAATTAACCGCTATAGGTCTTGAGGTTGATTACGTTGATGATCGGTCTTCTTTAAAAGGTTTTGTGATTGCAAAAGTTTTAACAGCAATAAAGCATCCTGATGCAGATAAACTTCAAATTTTATCAGTCGATACAGGGACTTCCACACCTGTTCAAGTTGTCTGTGGAGCACCAAATGCACGCGCAGGTCTTGTTGGTGTTCTGGCACTACCAGGCACTTATATTCTAGGACTTGATGTAACATTATCTGTAGGAAAAATCCGAGGTGTTGAAAGTTTTGGGATGATGTGTTCACAAGCGGAGCTTGAATTATCAAATGAGCATGATGGGATTATTGAACTTCCAGAAGATGCACCTATTGGAGGTTCATTTGCAGCTTATGCTGGTTTAGATGATCCGGTTATTGATATTGGTTTGACCCCTAATCGTTCCGATTGCACAGGTGTTCGTGGTATTGCACGTGATCTTGCTGCCGCTGGAATGGGAAAATTAAAAGAATTATCCTTGTCAAAATTTGATCCTTCCTTTGAAACACCTCTCGATGTTTCATTAGATTTTTCGCAAGATTCATCATTATGTTTAGGTTTTGCTTGGCGTGAAGTGCGCAATGTTCAAAATGGTGCATCACCACAGTGGATGCAACAGCGTTTGAATGCAATTGGTCTGAGACCGATTAATGCGCTTGTTGATATGACCAATTACATCAGTTTTGACCTTGGTCGTCCGCTCCATGTTTTTGATGCAGATAAAATTAAAGGTAATTTGTGTGTACGTTGCGCGCGTGAAGGAGAGCAGCTTCAAGCACTGAACGGAAAAATCTATCATCTGGGCCCTAAGAATTGTGTCATTGCAGATGACGAGGGGGTTGTTTCGATTGCCGGTATCATGGGCGGTGAAAGAACGAGTTGTGATGAAACAACACATCGCATTATTATTGAATCGGCGCTTTGGGATGCGCGAAGCATTGCACAAACAGGAAGAGCATTAGGTCTTATTAGTGATGCACGTTATCGATTTGAACGAGGTGTTGACCCGGCTTTTATAGAAACAGGACTTGAGATTGCAACAGAATTGGTCTTACGTCTTTGTGGTGGTGAAGTATCTAAAAAGAAGATCGTTGGCTATCAGCAACAAGAAATCAAACAGATCGCTTTTCCTTTTTCTGAAATTAAACGTTTAACAAATTTGGAAATAGAACCTGAAAAAGTCATCTCTATTTTAACAAAACTTGGATTTTTTGTTGAAGGAAAAGGAGAAGTCGTTACGGTAAAAGTACCATCATGGCGCCCTGATATTATGGGTAAAGCCGATTTGGTGGAAGAGGTTATGAGAATTTATGGGTTAGATAAAATTAAACCTATTCCTTTGGAAAACTTTGCAGAAGGAAAAGATCAAATTTTAACATGCGCACAAATTCGTTCACGTGCTACACGTTTGGCTCTAGTGCAACGTGGTATGAAAGAAGCGGTGACATGGTCTTTTATTTCTGAAAATCAAGCTCTTGCTTTTGGAGGAGGTCAAGAAGAGCTTAAATTAGTTAATCCTATTGCTGCTGATATGTCAATGATGCGTCCTTCCCTTTTACCTGGCTTGATTATGGCGGCACAAAGAAATGCTGATCGTGGTTTTTCCGATCTTGCTTTGTTTGAAGTTTCAAGTATTTATGAGGGCGACACCCCTGATAAACAACACCGTGTTGTTAGTGGAATTCGTCGCGGAACAGAGCAATTTAAAGGGGCTGGGCGTTTTTGGAATGGAAATGCAACCGTCGTTGATGTTTTTGATGCCAAAGCAGATGCTTTAGCTATTTTAGAAGCATGCGATATGGATGTTGGGAAAGTGCAAATTGAAGTTGGAGCACCGGATTGGTATCATCCTGGTCGTTCAGGTGTCATAAAACTTGGATCAAAGATTATTCTTGGTTTTTTTGGTGTTTTTCATCCTGCTACATTAGAAAAGTTAGATGTCAGTGGCCCTTTATGCGGCTTTGAAATTTTTCTAGATCGAATTCCAGAATCAAAGAAAAAAACAACCAAAAGCCGTCCTCCTTTGAAACTCTCACCTTTTCAAATGGTGCGGCGTGATTTTGCCTTTATAGCGGATAAAACTGTTGCCTCTTCTCTTATTATTCGGGCGGCAAGTGGAGCCGATAAAAAACTTATTCATTCAGTGCAGGTTTTTGATATTTTTGAAGATTTAAGCTTTGGTGAAGATAAAAAATCTGTCGCAATTGAAGTAACTATTCAGCCCATAGAACGGACTCTAACAGATGAAGATTTAGAAAAGCTTGCCTCAAAAATCGTGGATAATGTTACCAAAATGACAGGTGCATATTTGCGCTACTGAGTATTCTCATTTTTTATGAGATATTTTACATGAAGTGGGAGCTTGTTTGAGTACTCCCTTTTTGTTTAGCACTCAAGAGCTATAGAGCTTCTTGAAAGGGGATTTTATTACCAAAACAAGCTGCTTAAATCATCAGTTTTTTCAATATGAAAAAACTGTTTTTAAACATCTTGAAAAGTTATTTTTTCTCTTAATCCTTCATTGCAAATGTAAAAGATAACTGCTATTGCTAAATGATAATGCAAATTATTTGCAATAAAAAGAAGGCATATAAAGGAAAGAGAGAATCAATGAACGTAAGAACGTTTTTCACCATAGTTTTTGGAAGTGTTATTTTTTTTACACCCAATTTTGCTTTGTGTGCTGGTAAATTTAAAGCTGTTACGACATTCACTATCATTGCTGATATGGCACGCAATGTAGCAGGTGATGCCGCTGATGTTGAATCCATTACAAAACCAGGTGCGGAAATTCATGAATACCAACCCACCCCACGCGATCTTATGCGTGCTCAGGGAGCTAACCTTGTATTGTGGAATGGTTTAGAGTTAGAGCTTTGGTTTGAAAAGTTTTTTCAAAATATCAAGGATGTTCCAAGTGTTGTTGTTTCAAAAGGTATTGTACCCATTAAAATTGGTGAGGGCCCCTTTAGCGGTAAACCCAATCCTCATGCGTGGATGTCACCGACCTCTGCTTTGATTTACGTTGATAATATTCGCGATGCTTTTGTAAAATATGATCCTGAACATGCTGAAATTTATAAACAGAATGCTGAAATTTATAAACAGAAAATTCGTGCAACGATTGATCCAATTAGGGCTGAATTAGAAGCTGTACCGCAAGATAAACGTTGGCTTGTGACTAGTGAGGGGGCTTTTAGCTATTTGGCGCGTGATTTTGATCTAAAAGAACTTTATTTATGGCCCATCAATGCTGACCAACAAGGAACACCACAGCAGGTCAAGCATGTTATTGATATGGTTCGCAAATACAATATTCATGCAGTTTTTTCTGAAAGCACTATTTCCCCTGCGCCTGCTAAGCAGGTTGCCAGAGAAACAGGAGCTAAATACGGTGGTGTTCTTTATGTTGATTCTTTAAGTGAGAAAAATGGTGAGGTACCCACTTATATTGATTTATTACGTGTCACGAGTGGGCGTATTAGCAATGCTTTAGTAGAGGGAGTAAAAAACCAATGACGGAATGTGGAATTTTTGCCCAAGGAGTAACGGTAACATATCGTAATGGACATACAGCTTTACGCGAAGTGAATTTTGAAAGTCCAAAGGGTTCTATTACGGCATTGGTTGGTGTTAATGGATCCGGTAAGTCAACGTTATTTAAAGCGATTATGGGGTTTGTACGCCCCTCAAAGGGAAAAATTCGTATGTTTGATTTGCCCGTTGATATAGCTTTGAAAAAAAATCTTATTGCTTATGTTCCTCAAAGTGAAGATGTTGATTGGAATTTTCCTGTCTTGGTTGAAGATGTTGTATTGATGGGGCGGTACGGTCATATGAATTTCTTTCGCTATGCCCGTACACAAGATTATGAGGCCGTTCGTATTGCCTTAGAACGCGTTGATATGTTGGCTTTTGCCAAGCGCCAAATTGGAGAACTTTCTGGTGGACAGAAAAAGCGTGTTTTCCTAGCGCGCGCGCTTGCACAGAAAGCAAAAGCTATTTTATTAGATGAGCCGTTTACAGGGGTTGACGTTACAACAGAAGATAAAATCATTGCTTTGTTACAAGATCTCCGTAAAGAAGGAGCAGTGATCTTGGTTTCAACTCACAATTTGGGTTCTGTTCGCGAATTTTGTGATCATACAGTTTTAATAAAAGGGACTGTTTTAGCTTCTGGGTTAACAGAAAAAATCTTTACAAAGGAAAATCTGGAGAAAACTTTTGGAGGGTCTTTGCATCACCATATTTTTGATCTTCAAACCACAAAAAAAAATGATGTTTTCATGGGAAGAAAGCAGTCTAGCGTTTGTGAAGATATTGAAAGAGTGGAGCACGTTGCATGATTTCTTGGTTGCTTGAGCCACTGAGCTATCAATATATGGTGAATGCAATGTGGGTTTCTGGGTTAGTTGGGTGTGTTTGTGCCTTTCTTTCAGCTTTTTTGATGTTAAAAGGTTGGTCATTGATTGGTGATGCACTTTCCCATTCGATTGTTCCTGGTGTAGCAGGAGCTTACCTTTTAGGGTTACCTTTTTCACTCGGCGCTTTTTTTTCTGGTGGTCTTGCAGCAGCAGCAATGCTCTTTTTTAACCACCGGACAAAGCTTAAAGAAGATACCATTATTGGGCTCATTTTTTCTTCCTTTTTTGCCTTTGGGTTGTTTCTCAAATCATTAAAACCAATGGCTGTTAATATTGATACGATTGTTTTGGGAAATATTTTAGCAGTGAGTTCAACAGATATTCTACAATTGGCTTTTATCGGCTTTGTTTCGTTGCTTATATTGCTTTTGAAATGGAAAGATCTTCTTGTGTCATTATTTGATGAAACGCATGCGCATGCCATTGGATTAAATGTAAAATTTTTAAAGATTCTCTTTTTCACATTGCTTGCCGCTTGTACTGTTGCTGCGATGCAAACCGTTGGAGCATTCTTAGTCATTTGTCTTGTTGTGACACCTGGGGCAACGGCCTATCTTTTAAGTGATCGTTTCGTGAACATCTTGGTTATTGCAGTTGTAATTGGAACCTTCACAAGTGTCTTGGGTGTTTATGTGAGTTATTTTTTGAATGCACAAACGGGGGGGGTTGTAGTGCTTTTTCAAGCATCTTTATTTGTTTTGGCTTTTATTTTTGCTCCTAAACATGGGTTTATTGCTGCGCGCTTACGCATAAATGCGGCAAAAAAGGGTGTAATATTATCATGATTGATCAATTACTGCTTCCATTTCAGTTTTCTTTTATGCTTAAGGGTATGCTTATTGTCATGATTCTTTCTATTCCCATGGCGATGCTTTCCTGTTTTCTTATTTTGAAAGGATGGGCGCTGTTAGGCGATGCCATTTCTCATGCAGTTTTTCCAGGTGTTGTTGTTGGTTATATGACAACACCATGGGTAATCGCATTTTTAACTTCTTTGCCATTTGCTTGGTTTCAGCATATGCGTCCAGAGAATATTACAATGACTTTGATTACTTGCGGTGCTTTTGTTGCAGGAATGGTGTGTGCACTATTAACGGGTTTTTTAGGGAGCAATAGCCGTATCAAACAGGACACGGTGATGGGTGTGGTCTTTTCTTCAATGTTTGGTTTGGGGCTTGTTTTAGCCACGTCTATTTATAGTAGCTTAGATTTGAATCATATTCTATTTGGTAATCTCTTGGGTGTTAACTGGCTTGATATAACGCAGACGGCAATCATTTCTGCTGTTGTCACTTTTATTTTAGCAGCAAAATGGCGCGACTTTATGCTGTATATTTTTGACACAGTTCAAGGACGTGCAATGGGGTTACCAATATCTCTACTCCACTATACCCTTCTAACGATGATTTCTCTTACAATTGTTGCAGCTTTGAAAGCTGTCGGCATCGTGCTCGTTATTTCTTTACTGATAGCACCAGGAGCAATTGCCTATCTTGTCACAAAGCGGTTTTCTTTTATGTTAATGATCGCGATACTTGTTGCAGCTTTTTCTGGTTTTTTAGGGATTTATCTCAGCTTATTTATCGGCTCTGATTCTGCTTCCACAATTGTGTTGATCTTGACGTTGATTTTTATGGCTATTTTCATGATGATTTTCTTTCGTCGAAACACAGTTCAAGAGACTTGAAAGTGTTAAAATTCATGCATATCAGCCATGCATTTTTATATATTGTTTCTCATTTTTATTTTAATTAGAGTCCCGAGTGCTAGATTATTTTTCCTCCTAATATCTAGCAGGTGAATGCAGTAAATTTTCTCCCCCCCCAACACTGCATTCTTAATTAAGAGGCTGCATTGATTTCTTCTGCAGCCTTTTTATTTTTTTGTTTTTCTAAAATCTCTCCTCTTTTCTTGAAATCATTTAAAATGATTATAATATTGTGTAAGCTATTCGGTATTTTCAAGGAACTTATAACAGCAAAGACACTTACGCATGAAGGGGTAGAGCGTAATTGTGCACTCAGACATGTAAACAGAAAAAAACAGATACAATGTTTTTGTATAGGGTTTTGCGTAGAGGAAAATAGTACGAGAAAATGAAAAAAGATTTGAAGATATCGCACCCTTTACGTATCTGTTATTATATAGCAGGGTGGGCGATGGTTATATTAGGTATTATCGGTGTCGTATTACCTATTATGCCAACTGTGCCTTTTTTATTGGTTGCCTCATGGTGTTTTACGCGTTCTTCTCCACGTTTTCATCAATGGTTGAATAATCATCGTATTTTTGGTCCCCCTATTAAGCGATGGGAAGAAAAAAAAGCAATCTCTCCATTCGTTAAAGTTTTTGCAATGATGAGTATGACAGGAGGATTTTTATCCTTTTTTGTAATGCTACACCCTCCTTTGTGGATTTCTTTACTTGTTGCGGTTATATTATTGCTGATTGCCATTTATATTGTAACACGTCCATCTTCCTAATGATAAAAAAGGCTTTATGGGATACTCTTTTTAGCTTCAACTTATTTGTAAAAACTATGAGAACTTTTAAGTTTTGAATATAAGCTCTCCATTTCCAAAATGCATATGAAATAGCAAGCTTTTTGAACGCAATTAATTAATAATATATTTGTGAAATAATTTTTATGAACACTCAAAATGTTCTCACTTGGTAAACAATGATAAATCACATTCATGGAAGAGAGTCATTATTTTTGTAAAGCATGTTTGTATGAATCTCTACATATACATCATTAAAAAGTCATTGATATGATAGTCATTTCTTTCTAAAAGACATTTCGTTTGTTTTCATATCTCTTAATGAGGATATAATACAAAGCTTACTAAACACCATCATTTTTATACTTATACAGTTAAGAAGCCGGTCTATTATATCAATCTTTAATGTTACATCTGTTATTAACTTAAGAATAATTCATAAGAAACAACAGAGTTTTTCAAATGGTTTTATATATACACGCATTCTTATTATAATATGCGAATAAATAATTTCTCTGTCTTTGTATAAAGCTTATTCGAAATAAAAATATTATTGCATTCTCTGTTTTTTAATGAAGTCATGCCCCTCACGTAAAACAAAAGGTCTCCCAAATCATGTTATTTACACATTTATTTTTAATGAAACATTTCTCAACGCTTTACTCATTTCATAATAGCAGACTATACATGGATAAAGTAAAATCTCCTGTAACATGTATAAAATCTATTTGAGCACCATCATCCTTGCCTTTCAAAATGCACACCAATAGTCACCATGCTATTTGTCATCCTCCAATTTTGCCTTAGTAATTCCTAATGCTACAATTATAGCTTGTCATCTGGTTTTGTATATTTTGACACTAGATTTTGTACCAATTTATTTTTTTCAAAGAGTTTAAAGATGTTCTCAAAGGGTTTTGAAAGCCTTTTCTCATTTTTACTTATGGAAACGCACTTTTTTCTGATTTTCGGTAATTTTTGCAATTTTAGGTGTCAAAATCTATTTTGATAAAACGCGCATTGAATGGTCAAAATTGTACATAAAAACAACAAATTACCACGTATTCCTACTTAATCCAACCTCTTCCCACTTAGTATAAAACCTACTGTCAAACTACAACAATAACCCTTAGAACTTGAAAACCTTCATACATGCAAGGAGATGAGTGTGCTTGATTTAACAGGGTTAAAATGAGAAAATCTCCTTGGCTAAACTTCCTTGGCACGTTAAGTATTTTTTTAATGCGTCGTAAATATTTTTAAGTCTTATCTATCGCGCCTTATGTAAGTGAAGCGTATGCGTGGTAGGCCAAGTAGAATCTGCTCAAAAACAGCCGAACTGTTTACAGACCAGCAAAGGTTAAGAATCCTCGTCCTTAGAGTAGGACAAAAATCAATCTTATAAACAATATGATGGATCAATATACTTGTTTTAAAGAACCGGAAACTATGTCTTTATAGGTCTAGCAATTCGCTTTTTATTACCAAAAAAATTGAGATAACGTTGTACTTCTTTTGAATCACCGATCGTTTTTTCAGGATTATCTGAAAGTTTTACGGCTGGTCGACCATTGGCATAGGTCACCTTACAAACAAGGGAAAGAGCATCAAGAGTTTCGATTTCCTGAGGTGCACAGCCTGTAAAATCATTGGTAAGATCCGTGCCCCATCCAAAACTCATGCGCACTTTACCATGGAAATGATGATAGGTTTTTTCAATTGTATTGACATCAAGAGCATCAGAAAAAATTAAAAGTTTTTTGCGTGGATCTTTTCCTTTTTCTTTCCACCATTGAATAATACGTTCACCACCTTCAATAGGAGGCGCACTATCGGGTCTGAAACCCGTCCAATCAGCGACCCAATCTGGTGCATTGCGTAAAAATTCTTCTGTACCAAAGGTATCAGGTAAAACAATGAGAAGATTTCCACCATAATAACGATTCCAATCTTGCAAGACTTGATACGGAGCTCTGCGTAATTCATCATCGTTGTTGCTGAGAGCCGCAATAACCATAGGCAATTCGTGTGCATTGGTTCCAAGAGCTTCTAAATCCGTATCCATGGCAAGAAGAACATTAGAAGTTCCAGTAAAAGAATGACCAATACCTTCTTTTAATGCTTCCACACACCAGCGCTGCCATAAAAAAGAATGGCGGCGCCTTGTCCCAAAGTCAGATATTTTAATATCAGGCAATTTTTTGAGACGTTCAACTTTACTCCACATTTTTGCTTTAGCACGCGCATAAAGTACATCAAGAGCAAAACGATCTAGTTTTTTGAGAGCAGCACGTGAACGTAATTCACTAATAATAGCAAGGGCAGGAATTTCCCACATGGAACTATGGGCCCAGGGTCCATGAAAATGAAGGATATATTGGCCATCTTTGCGGGTGAGTTCATATTCTGGGAGTTGAAAATTCTCAAGCCACTGAAGAAAATCCGGTTCAAAAATTTGTTTGCGTCCATAAAATGTATTACCAGCAAGCCAGATCATTTCTTTTTTTGTAAAGCGCAAACTAAGAGCATGATCAAGTTGAGCACGTAATTCACTCTCATCAATATCATCGGCAAGACGTATTGTTTTAGAGCGATTTATGAGGGAAAAAGTAACATTAACATTAGGGTATAACCCCCAAATCATCTGCACCATAAGAAACTTATAAAAATCCGTATCAAGAAGTGAGCGAATAATGGGATCAAGCTTCCAAGTGTGATTGTAAACACGTCTAGCAATATCCGGATGATTCATAACCTTTTTCTTTCATTTTCATAAAATCTAAAATATTATGCACCAACACGGCTAATATAGACGGTGCAATATAACAACTCTACAGTTTTGGGCAAGAATAAAAAGCCTACTCTCTTTTTCCATCTTTCATCTTTAAGATTTGACAATACGCATAATTTCATGCTGACCTGTTTTTTGTAACTTTATCCCTGTATGAACTTCGGTATATTCTTTGCTATTAACATAGAGCATATTTTTAGGTCCCCATTTTACTTTAATGCTATAAACGGCATCATAAAACTTCATTGTTGCTTCATATTTTGGCCAAATAGAGGGTAAATGTGGCTGCAAAAATAATAGGTCTCCCTGACGCTGTATTCCAAGAATAGCTTGTGTTGCGGCGCGATAAAACCAACCGGCTGAACCTGTATACCAAGTCCAACCGCCTTGACCACATCGTGGTTCAACAGCATAAATATCTGCGACCATTACATAAGGTTCAACACGATAAATTTCAGGATCTTGTCCATGGGTAATTGGGTTTATCATAGAAAATAAAGCATAAGCTTTATCGTTTTGTTCCATTTCAGCCAACGCAAAAATACTCCAAATGGCACCATGCGTGTATTGACCACCATTTTCTCGAATTCCTGGAGGATAACCTTTTATATAACCAGGCTCGAGCGTACTTTTATCAAAAGGCGGCCAAAAAAGGCGAATGAGTCCGCCTTTTTTATCATAGAGATGTTCCAACATTGATGTCATTGCTTGTTTTTGACGTTCAGGCGATGCCATTTGAGAAATGATAGCCCAAGATTGAGCAATGGTATCAATTTGACATTCATCATTGATTTTAGAGCCAAGAGGTGTTCCATCATCAAAATAACCACGTCGATACCAAGCACCATCCCAACCATTTTTCTCTAGGCATTTTGTTAAATGTTCAAGGTACGTACTCCATATTTGCATATGGCTATTGTCAGCACGTTTTTTGGCTAAAGAGATAAATGCTTGTAATGTGTACCCAAGAAACCATCCTAACCAAATGCTTTCGCCTTTTCCTTCCACACCGACCAAATTCATGCCATCATTCCAATCCCCACCTAAAATAAGAGGGAGACCATGTGGTCCGCAGCGTTTAATGGCAAGGTCTAAAGCTAAAACACAATGTTCATAAACTGTTGCAACCTTTGGGGATTGGGTGGGTTGAAAATAAGCATCCTGTTGCCCACTTTTGAGAACATCACCTTCAATAAAAGGAATGAGCGTATCAAGAAAAGCGTCATCACCAGTGGTAGTGACATAAAGAGCTGTTGCATATGCAAGCCAAACGATATCATCAGAAATGTATGTACGAACACCAGCATTTGTGTCAGGCAACCACCAATGTTGCACATCACCTTCAAGAAATTGGTGCGCTGCTGCATTTAACAATTGTTCACGTGCTAATTGTGGTTCCAGCAATAACAAAGACAAGCTATCTTGTAACTGGTCACGAAAACCAAATGCACCACTCGCTTGGTAAAAGCCTGCGCGTGCCATGATGCGGCATGCGTAGATTTGATAAGGAAGCCAATGGTTGACCATAAGATTAAAAGAAGCATCAGGTGTTTTGACTTGGAAAGGAGAAACAAAATCACTCCATTGCTGTTTTTGTTTTGTGAGCTGAATTTCAAAATCACTTGCACGTACTTGATTGAGTAATTTTTCAGCTTCTTGCCTATTTTCAGCACTGCCAAGATAGAAGATGATTTCTTTTGTTTGCCCTGGTTGAAGATCAATATCATAGGCGAATGCTGAACAAGGATCACATCCTGCTTCAATGGTATTCGAAAGAGCAGCGGCTTTACGGATCGCATTTGGACGTGTTACGGTTCCCGTTGCACCAATAAATTCAGCGCGATTGGTCGTAGTGCTGGTTGGCATTTCGGACGCTGATAAAAATGTAACTTGTTGAGATTTCTCGATGTGATAGGGATTTTGAATAAAATGTGCACCCCATCTGGTCTCATAAGAGGAAACAATAAAGGGGGCATATTTTGTACGGACATTTCCCAAAACCCATTCAACATAATTATAAAGGCGTAAACTGCGTGGTTTTTTCCCTTCATTCGTAAGGATAAGACGTGAAAAGCGAATAGGTTTTTCGGGATCAAGTGTATGAGTCAATTCTAATGCGATTTCTGAATGTGTTGATTTAAAAGTTGAGAATCCAAACCCATGACACGCCTCATAGACAATATTTTCGTCACATTCAACAGTAGAAACGGGTGAGAAACGTTTTAAAGACTGGCGATCAACCAGATAAAGAGCTTCTCCTGGTCGGTTAGACGTTGGATCATTCGCCCAAGGAGTTAGTTGATAATCGCGGCTATTGTTAGCCCAAGTAAAAATTGCACCTTCAGCAGAGACATGAAAACCAAATCTGTGATTAGCAATGACATTAATCCACGGATGCGGTGTAGTGGTACGTCCATGAAGACGTATTACATAATGATTGTGCTGATTAAAACCACCGTAACCATTCCAATATCTTAGATCTTCTCCATTTGGGAGAAAAGAGGATGGTTTTTGTTGGCTAATAAGACCAATGGAAGAAAAAAGATTTTGTTCAGTTTGTGTTGTAAATTGCTGTCCTTCGTTATATCTTGGCAAGTCTAATTGATCATAAGGTTCTTGATAATTTTTACGAACTGTGAGATTAAAATCATTCTCATCAAGTCGTTTAAGTTGTTCAGATAAAGAGCCATTTTGGGCATCAAGAACGATACGCGCTGATGCAAGAAGCGTTTTAAAACTCTGTTCACTCATTTGATCGCGTCGAAGCATGAAAATATGTTGGCGTTCATCTGCTTTTTGCGTGTGGTGATAATAAGATTCACAGCCCCACTCAAGAGCGCGTTGTGTACTTTGTATATAAGAAAATGTTTGTTCATTAAGAATGACCAAATCAACAATGAGTCCACGCATACGCCAATATTCATGTGCTTTAAGGAGCTCGCGCAGTACAGTTATATTTCCCTCGTTATTTAATCTAAGAAGACAGAGTGGATTGTCTCCTGAGATAGACATGGGCCAAAGATTAGACTGTTTTCCTAGCGTTTTTGCTAATATTTCAGAAGGAAGACGCCACGTTCTTTCTGGATAAATAAGTGGTGTTGCATATTTTTGATAGACAATAGCTTCTTTAAGCTGGGTTCCGCTCTGATACAGTGCGACTTGTGAGCGCGTCCATGCCATTGAAAGTTCTTTTTGAAACATATCAGGTTGTCGATAATGTTTAATATGATTATTTAGCGCTTCTTTTGTATGAGCAGCAAAAGTCCAAAAAATAAGTTCTGCTTTTTCATGGGCTGGAATTTTTATACGGCATCGCAATGACATAACAGGGTCAAGAACACAACCTTGACTGTTACTGAAACGAGCATTTTGGTCAAATGCAGCAGGACGATGAATGGATCGCCCCCGACCAATAAACAGAGAGCGATCTGTTTCAGCTTCTGTCTCTTGGAGAATATCTGTTGTACTAGAAACAAAATGAGCAACATAGATTTCAGGGTCACTAGGCGAGCGTTTGCGCCTTTTGGCAAAAATTGTTTTACCTTCTTCAGTAATTTCTGTCTCTATAAACATACGGGAAAAAACAGGATGAACTTGGTCTGTATCCATCGTGGCAAGTGCTAATTCACCATAAGAAGTCACTTCAATGAGTCGGTCTTTATTTGTCGTATTCATCAGTTGAATACGTCTCCCTTCGCCACATCCTTCAGATGTAATAAGACATTCAAGTGTTGATTTAATACCATCAACCATTTTTGTATATTCAGCCTTTTCATCTGTAAAAATGCTGACAGCGTCTTCTTCAATAACACGTGTTGGCTCACCAGTAACAGACCACCACCGTCCACTATGCGTATCACGTAAGAAGAATAAAGTACCTTGTTGATCTTCTGTTGCATCAGGAATAAAGCGCGTAATCGCATAATCGTGCCAACGACTGTAACCAGAACCGTTCGCTGTTAACATGGTAGAATAAAAGCCATTAGACAAAAGTAAAGTTGCTCGTGGTTTGAGTAACGGGTTTGTAATAATGCGCAAAGGGGCTGCGTCAAATGCTTGAGACTTATTGCGCATACGATTAACAGCTTTGGTATGAATAATAGGAATGAGATGAGGCGCTCTTTCCTGTAAGAGCAATTGTGTTGCTTCAATAACGGGATCACGGTGAAAACGATCACGCATTCGCCCTTGAAAAATAACATTGTTAAGAGCAAGAATAGACATGCCATGATGATGCGCATAATAATTGCATACAATGGCGTATTTTTCCCCTGTTTTCACACGTGTTGGAGTAAAATCAACAGAGTCATAATAACCATATGTTCCTAAAGCTCCAAGATCACGGAGTCGTTTTAAATTAGCGACAGCGCAAGCAGGAGCATATTGTGCCGCTAGAAGGCTGGCATAGGGAGCAATGACAGCATTGCGTGAAAGACCACGTTGGAGTCCGAGGTTTGGAACACCAAAATGAGCGTATTGGTAATTCATTAAATGATCGCGAGCATTAAATGCGGCTTCTGAAATACCCCATGGCAATTCCCGTTTATGGGCATATTGTATTTGACAACGAATAATCAATCGATTTGTTTGATCTAGGAGAGATCCTAAAGGTTCATGCATTACGAGAGATGGCATAAGATATTCAAACATTGATCCAGACCATGATAGGAGTGCACCTTTCCCACCTATGGGTACGAGAAGTCGACCAAGACGAAACCAATGTTTAAGTTTTATATCTCCTTTTGCGATGGCAAAAAAGCTTGCAAGACGTGCTTCTGAAGCAAGTAGGTCATAACAATTTTCATCGAGTTTGTTTTCTTGAACACGATATCCTATGGATAAGAGATGCCGTTTAGGCTGTTCTAAAAAGTCAAATTTCATATCAAAGGCTATTTGCCGTGCCATTATAGCCAGCCTGTTTAGTTTTTTACTTAATTTTTCAGTATCACAATGAGCAGTCGCATCATTATGATGAGCGTTACAGGTGTCGATAAGGCATTTAGCCCAAGAAAGCGCACCAGCAGATTCTATCGTTTGAATTTTGTGGTCAAGTTCACCGACTAAGTGCACAATATCGTGGGCTGCAAGTGAAAGATCTATGATGTGAGAAGGGACCGTATTTTCTTGTTCTAAAAAAGTGAAGACAGAGTCATGAAAACGAGTGATGTTTTCTTCGATTTTTTGGCGTAAAGAGCGTAAACTGGGTTGATGATCTGGAATTTCTCTGACAGTTTCTTCAAGAATAGCAAGAACATCCGATAAGCCTTCTCGATCACTTTGGAAAAAAAGAGGCGGTTTTTCAGCCCATTCACTTAAAGCAGAAGAGAGTGTTACCAAATGACCGGCAAGATTTCCTGAATCAACGGTTGATACATAAGTAGGTAAAAGAGGCCTGAGTGTATCCGTTTCATACCAATTATAGAGATGACCACGAAACTTTTCCATTTTTGTAAGAGAGCGTAATGTACATTCAATACGGGTGATGGTCTCTTCAAAACCAATCCAGCCAAAATCACGTGCTGCAATAATAGAAAGGAGATAAACCCCAATATTCGTAGGCGATGTACGTTGAGCAACAAGAGGTTCAGGATCTTCTTGAAAATTATCGGGAGGCAAATAGTTGTTTTGTGCATTGACAAAGGTTGCATAATAAAGCCATGTCCGCCGTGCAATAGAACGGAGTTTTTTTTCATCTTTTGAAGAAAGATCAAGGCTATCTTGAAAGGTTGAAGGTTGACTCACAATCCAAGCAATGAAGGGTGAAAAAAACCATGCTATCCCAAAAGGCAAAGCAACCAAGCTTGCAAAACTATCAGAAAAAAGAGGGAGTGCTATAGTAAGAATACCAATAAGCGATGCTGGTGCCATTGTAAAAACATAGAAACGCAAACTATTGGGTATTGATTTTGTTGCGGCAGAAGTTTTCCATTCAAGAAGATGCTGTTTTGAAATCGTCATACGATAGAGTGTACGAATAATCGCATCGGTCATAAAATACGCCGAATGAGCAAGAAACGTCGTTTTAAGAAATATATCAGCGCTTGTAAGAGCAATTTTGTTCCAAATTAATTGAAAATGTCCACGCAAAGAATGATCTATATTGGATGAGACAAGCGTTTTTAATACACATAGAATGGGTGAAATGAAGGAGCTAAACAACAAGAATAGTTGCCAGACGATTGCACTCTTTAAAGACAAAAAAGCCCATCCTGCAAATGCTGCGATTAACCACATAAGTGGCGTGAGAGAACGACGTAAATTATCCTGCATTTTCCAACGCGTCACGGAACTTATTTGACGGTGGGGAAAAAGATAAGGCAAAAGCTGCCAATCACCGCGGACCCAACGATGATAACGCATAACATCAATATTGTAAGCGGTTGGATAGTCTTCAATGACTTCTATGCTACTTACCAGAGCAGTACGAGCATAACCTCCCTCTAAGAGATCATGGCTAAGAATAGTATTTTCTTTAATTTTGCCATCAAGCGCTTGTTCAAATGCATCAATATTATAAAGACCTTTACCGATAAAGGTGCCTTCTCCTAAAAGATCTTGATAAGTATCAGAAACAGCAAAAACATAAGGATCAATGCCACGGTTTATAGAAAAAACCCGTTGGAGAATTGATGTTTTTTTTCCTGTTGTAAGAGAAGGAATAATGCGTGGTTGTAAAATGCTATAGCCCTTTACAACCTTTCCACTTTGTGGATCAAAAACGGGATAATTGAGTGGATGGTTAAGCTTTCCAACAAGTTTCGCGACGCTCTCTGGAGTAAGACGTGTATCACAATCCAGCGTCATAACAAAACGGCAATCCATAGGAAGATGTGGATTGGGAGGATAAAAGCTTGTATTTTTATCGCCTCTTAAGAGCCGATTAAGTTCATGAAGTTTTCCTCGCTTTCGTTCCCATCCCATCCAACATTTTTCGCTTGTATTATAAAGGCGTCGGCGATGTAAAAGGAAGAAAAGCGGAAGTTCATCACGATGATAACGACTATTGAGTTTATCAATACTCTTTTGCGCATAGTGCAATAAATCAAGATCATCTTGCGTTTCTCTCAATGGAGCATCCACCCAATCTGTAATGAGTGCAAAATGAATGGCACCTTTAGGATTGGAAAGATAGTGCACTTCAAGATTGCGCACTTGTTCATCAATGTCAGCGCGTGATGTCATCAAAGTAGGTACAACAACCATTGTCCGTGCATGTTTTGGAATACCTTCTTTATATTCATAACCAATGAGTTGTTTTGATGGGACAAACCACGAAACAACAGTGTTAAATAAAGCAAAAGCAGCATCGATAGCAGGAAAAAGCGCCAATCCAGTAAAGCAAAAAGACATCCATTGTGTCATGCCAGATAGCTGTAAAAGGGCGTAAATTACCAGCAAAAGAGCAAGCGTCAGAAGAGAGACAGGAACGGCGATGACTCTCAATTTTGAGCAACAGGAAGCGCGTGTCCATTTTATGAGAAAGGGCGGAATATACCCACAAGCCTTTTCAAATATGCCACGACCATCATCAACAAGGTACCACCCCACACAAGAATGATGAGGCATATCTTTAGAAGTGGAATTTGCCATTTCTACAACTTTATGTGCAACTTCCAGTTCACTAAGAGGCGAAAAGCGAGAAACTTTTTCAATGACTTGTCGATAAATATTGCGTGAGTGAGCATCAATTTCAGAAAAATCACTATTTTTACGCAAAATAGAATCGACACAACTCACTGTTTCAAACCATGCTGTCCAATCAACATCATCTATAGCTTTAAGAGAACAGATAATATTACCCATGGTCACACCATCTGCTGCTTGTCGGGTATGTTCATCAGCTGTTGCAATCTCTAAGCTACTGCCTTGGCTTTTCAATTGCTTTTCAAGCCAAGTTAATGCTACGGTTGAATCGACAGATGCACTGCGCAGGCGATAGAATAAATGTGCTGAAAAAGTTGGATCAACAGTAAATGGTTTATACTGCGTAAAAAGAGAATGTAGATTTGTTTTATTTTCTACAAGAGAAATTTTATCAGCTACTTGACTAGCAAGATGGCGCATATGTCGCGCTTTTTCGATACGTACTGAAAGACGACGGACATTTTCAATGAGCAGCATTTGCATAACTGAAGGAAGAGCCCACAATTCACCAATTGTGAGCGCACAAACTTCTTGAAATCCGTTGGTCATAGCAGTGAGTGTTTCTTGTGAAAAGCTGCTATCGGTATGCGCAATATAAAGCCAAGTTAAAGCAAAAATTCGTGGTATTCCGGCTTTGTGTGTAGAAAGAGGAAGTTGCTTTATGAAGGACTTGGGTAGATTACGACGTAGCTTTTGTATGGTTTTATCAATGGTGTAATGATTATCAATGAGCCATTGAGCAGATGGTGCGATGGTTTCATCATTTCGAGCAGCAAAATCACTGGTATGAAAGGCATGAAGAATAAGTTTAGCATTTTCATTCAATCTCTTGCGAAAATCTCCTACTCCTTCATATTCAGGGAGTAAAATTTCTTTACCAGAAGCTATATCATGCCCTAAGTTATAAAGATCTTCCTGTACCTTATAAATTGCACGAAGAGGAAAATCCGTATTAATAAAATGATCTTTTTTCTCTTTTTGAGAAAAAAAGCACTTTATGAAAGGTATTATGCACGTCATAGTGTCCCATTGTTATTCAATTACATTGTTTTTTATTTAAATTTTAAGCATTTTATCTGAATAGTGAACCGTTGTTAGACAAAAAACAAACTTTTTGTTTTTATTTGCAAGCATTTATAATTTTTGTTTCAATAATTTAAAAATAAGCAGACAATTTTTTTATAAAATAAAAAGGTCACTCCTAATGAGTGACCTTAATAATAAAACCAACTTTAATGATTGATGATTAATCTTGTTCTTGTTTTTTCAAAGCTGCACCCAGAATATCACCAAGAGAAGCACCTGAATCTGTAGAACCATATTGTGCAACAGCTTCTTTTTCCTCTGCAATTTCTAAAGCTTTAATCGATACTGAAATTTTACGTGTTTTTTTATCAAATGCTGTGATGCGAGCATCAACCTTTTGCCCAATTGCGAAACGCTCAGGACGTTGCTCATCACGATCACGCGCAAGATCAGCACGCCGAATGGTTGTCTCAAGGTTGTGGTCAATCAATTTCACACCAATGTCATTGTCGTTAACAGCAATCACTTCGCATGTTACAACTGCACCTTTTCGCAATTCGCCAGAAGCAGCTGCTTCTCCAACTTTATCGCTGGAAAGCTGCTTAATTCCAAGAGAAATGCGCTCTTTTTCAATGTCAACATCAAGAACCACAGCTTTAACGATATCGCCTTTATTATAAGTATCAATAACTTGTTCACCAGGACGGTTCCAATCAAGATCAGACAAATGAACCATACCGTCAACATCGCCTTCAAGCCCAATAAACAGACCAAATTCTGTTTTATTTTTAACCTCTCCTTCAATTTGCGAATTGACAGGAAATTTATTGGCAAAAGCTTCCCATGGATTTTCAAATGTTTGTTTTAAGCCAAGAGAAATACGCCGTTTAGAAGGATCAATCTCAAGAACAACCACTTCTACTTCTTGTGATGTAGACAGAATTTTTCCAGGATGAACATTTTTCTTTGTCCAGCTCATTTCAGAAACATGGATCAGCCCTTCGATTCCTGGTTCAATTTCAACAAAACCACCGTAATCAGTAATGTTGGTAACAGCACCCGTAATTTTTTTACCAATCGGATACCGGACACTGATGCTTTCCCAAGGATCACTTTCAAGCTGTTTCATTCCAAGAGAAATGCGGTGCGTATCTTGATTAATGCGAATAATCTGCACTTTAATCGTTTGGCCAATTGTGAGCACTTCAGATGGGTGATTAACACGCCGCCATGCCATATCTGTAACGTGCAAGAGACCATCAATCCCACCAAGATCAACAAAGGCACCATAATCTGTAATATTTTTCACCACACCTTCAACGATTTGATTTTCTTCAAGATTTTGTACGATTTCTGAACGTTGCTCAGCGCGACTTTCTTCTAAAACAGTGCGGCGTGAGACCACAATATTGCCACGACGACGATCCATCTTCAAAATTTCAAAGGACTGTGAATTATGCATGAGGGGTGAAACATCACGAATGGGACGAATATCAACTTGGCTGCGAGGCAAGAAAGCAACGGCACCATCAAGATCAACTGTAAAACCACCTTTTACTTGGCTAAAGATCACTCCATCAACGCGTGCACCAGCATTGAATTTTTCCTCCAAACGGACCCAACTTTCTTCGCGCCGTGCTTTTTCACGCGATAAAACAGCTTCACCCATCGCATTTTCAATGCGTTCAATGTAAACCTCAACTTCATCGCCAACTTGCAAAGAACCATCTTTTGCTTTAGCTCCAAATTCTTTGAGAGGAATACGTCCTTCGACTTTAAGACCAGCATCAATAATGGCCATGTCTTTTTCGATTGCAATAACACGACCTTTAACAACAGATCCTTCATTAAGATCATTAGTTTGAAAAGATTCTGTTAAAAGGGCTTCAAAATCCGCTGTTGTGGGATTGTATTGTGACATAAGAACTCCTAATATATACCTTGTATTATAAGGTATGAGCGCTAGGTTAGTGTTAACATGAGTAACTCCCTAGCCTTTTCCTTGAATAAAGGAAAAAAGTTAGCGCTAGGCTGGAAGTTACCTTAACGAATTTATCCAATTATATGCATTTTTATGATTGGATCAACAAAACTGCATGCAATTTCAAATGTTGCTTCTATACTCAATTCTGACGTATCAAGCAAGTGGGCGTTTTTTGCTGGTTTTAGTGGACTTTGTTTGCGCGTTATATCGCGACTGTCGCGCTGTTCAAGTTGAGCTAGGATTTCATGATAATTTGCTTGAACACCTTTTTTTAAAATCTCTTGGTAGCGGCGTTTGGCGCGTGTTTGAACATTGGCTAGAATATAAAACTTGATATCGGCATCAGGACAAACAATCGTTCCGATATCACGCCCATCAAGCACACAGCCGGGCAAAACTTTAGCAAAGTTGCGTTGTTTTTCGACAAGAATTTTGCGTACAGCAGGGTTAATTGCTATTTTTGAAGCCGCTTCACCAAGTTCATGAGAAGAAAGAAGAGAAGGATTTAAGGTATTAAAATCAAGTTCTTTAGCATAAATAATAGCATTTTTTTCATCATTAAGAGCTAAATTTTGTTGTAAAAGCGTATGAGCAACACTACGATAAGTAAGACCAGTATCGAGATGACGAAGGCGATAATGTGCAGCAATTTTGCGTGCTAAGGTTCCTTTGCCTGAGGCAGCAGGTCCATCAATGGCGATAACAAAAGGCTTCAAACGATTTTTCCCCCAAGTTGTTTTATAAAAGGAATAAATTCTGGAAAGCTCGTAGCGATCATTCGTTTATCATCAATGGTAACAGGTTTTTCTGACACAAGCCCAAAAATGAGAAAACACATAGCAATTCGATGATCAAGATGTGTGGAGACATGTCCACCGCCCAAACCTTTGGTAGAACCGTTCCCATAAACAACAAGAAAATCTTGACCTTCTTCACAGTCTACGCAATTAATTTTTAATCCTTGAGCAACAGCAGACAGTCGATCTGATTCTTTTACACGCAATTCTTCAATTCCTAGCATAACTGTTTTACCTTCTGCAAAGGCTGCTGCTACTGCCAAAGCAGGATATTCATCAATCATCGATGGAGCACGTTCTTTGGGCACCGTAACGCCTCTAAGGACCGATGATTTTATCCGTAGATCAGCAACATCCTCTCCACCTGTTTGACGTCGGTTCAAAAATTCAATTTGAGCACCCATTTCCCACAATGTTTCGATAAGTCCTATTCGAGAGTTATTTATCAAAACATTTTCAATGGTGATATCAGAGTCTTCTATAAGAAGGGCTGCGATAATTGGAAAAGCAGCAGAAGAAGGATCACCCGGAATATGAATCGTTTGTCCAGTAAGATGGGGTTGACCATTAAGATGAATCAAACGCGCACCTTCGTTATCTTTTTCTATTTCAAGTTGCGCACCGAATGCTTTTAACATTTTTTCCGTATGATCTCGTGTCAGAACTGGTTCAATAACAGTTGTAGTGCCGGCGGTATTGAGTCCAGCAAGCAGGATTGCTGATTTAATTTGGGAGGAAGCTATTGGAACACGGTAACGAATCGGATTAGCCATTTTCGGACCATAAAGCGTTAAAGGAAGGTGATCGTCGCGCGTTGCCTCAATTTCAACCCCCATGAGACGCAGTGGATCAAGGATACGTCCCATTGGACGTTTAGAGAGAGAAGCATCACCAATAAAGGTTGTTTTCATATGATACGGACCAACCATTCCCATAACCAAACGAGCACCTGTTCCAGCGTTTCCAAAGTCTAAAGGTTTTTGTGCAGCTAAAAGGCAACCATTCCCTGTTCCTCGTATGATCCAAAAGTCTTCTTTTTTAATAATACAGGCACCCATAGCTTGCATAGCAGCAGCTGTATTGAGTACATCAGCGCTTTCAAGTAATCCATGAATATATGTCTCACCACTTGCTAATCCTCCCAATATAAGAGAGCGATGAGAGATTGATTTATCTCCTGGTATTTGAATTTTTCCAGAGAGACTACTCGATTTATAGGTGGTTATAGGGATTGCTTTTTGCATGGAAATTCTATTTAATTCTATCTAACTTTTATGAAATTGTGCATCCTTTAGCACATGCTTTAAAAGACGTCATGAAAAAATCACTGTGGAACAGTGTATTTATCTTTGACAAAGGTATTATTTTTCGATTAAGCACCATAAAATTTATCTTTTAATGGAATAATAGTTAATCAAAGAGGCACGGTTTATGGCAAAACAAGAACTTGGAACTAAACGTGTTGATCCAGAAACAGGAAAAAAATTTTACGATCTAAATCGCGATCCTATTGTGTCGCCCTATACAGGGATTTCTTATCCGCGTTCTTACTTTGAAGTTGCAGCAGCGGAAGCAAATAATGAAGAAGAAGTTGATACTGAAGAGCTTGATACAGCACTTGAAAAATCTGCTTTTATGCTTCTTGAAGATGATGATGTGGATTCTAAAGATGACGATCTTCCTGATTTAGAAGATAGTGATGTAGATCTTGGTGATGATGATACATTTTTGTCTCATGATGGTGACGATGAAGATGATGACGTTACTGATATTCTCGGAGGCGGTGTTTCTAATGATGACGATGCTTAAAAGAAGTAAAAGAGTACATCTTTTCTATTGAATGTAAATTCTTCTTGATCTTCAATTTTGATCGTTCTAGAAAAGCTGGAATTGTATACTGTCTTTTTGGGACAATTTGTTTTTATAGGGGCTATAGCTCAGCTGGGAGAGCGCTTGCATGGCATGCAAGAGGTCAGCGGTTCGATCCCGCTTAGCTCCACCAAAAAGACCAACTGTTCTATCAAGGGAATCAATTATAATAAAAGATGTGTGCATCAATTTAAAAGGTTTATGTGCTATTTAATTATCATTCCAATAGCGCCTGTTCCTTGCATCTTAATGATATTATAATACATTTTTAATCATTTGTTGGATTATAAAATTTACTGTCGCAACCGTGAAAGTAGATAATTTTTTATGCTTTGCACAGAAATAGAAAATGAGCTGTTTAACCTGCGCCTTGTCTTAAAGGACAAAATTTGAATTTCCTTTACCACAATATTTCCACAAATATCATAATATGTTGGTTACCGGTATCTTTTTTAAAGATATGAAGTACTTAAACAAAGAGTAGAGAATAAAATATTAAAATATACTTCTCAATTATTGCGAATCAGAACTTTTTTCGAGTATTTTTAGCCTGATCAGATGTTCTACCAATTAAAAAATACCCACCTTGAGTAGCGTATACCTGCTCAATACTAAGGTATATTAACGCTTAAATAATATATTGAATCAATTAATTTTTTCCTTGCACGTCATAAACAAGGTCGAGGTGTAAGAGCAAAGTGGTGCTATCATTATATGTGCTAATTCCCAATGTTACGGATAATTCTTACATTTGAGAATGTATGTTCATAAAAAAACATTTTTAGTCTTTTCTTTCACAGTTTTTATCCACATACCCATTGTGCTTGTTATGTGCAAGCCAATGGTTTTATTGATTCAACCTCAAGAGATCTGAAACGATAAAACCCTACGCCATTCGAGATTCTTACTTTAATATAAATAACGATATATTATCTTTATAAATCAATATGCTTAAACCATTTAAGAAAAAGAATAAAAATGCTTCTCATAAATATTCTCAAATGCAAAAGCTATCACAACATTGGAGACTGACTTGTTACTTCATAGGCGTTACAAATCTTTCTCTGAATATTCCCTACCCTGAATATTCATTGTGTATAAAGTTGCATATACCTTATCATCCTATAAACGGGAGTGTTTTTACAATACAATAAGATAACTTTTTTCAATTAAGATGGACTGGATGGACGAATATGTTTTATTTCATACAATACTAAATACACCTAGTTCTTTTGAAGACTGTAGCGCCCTCTTTATACAAAATAACGTTTTTTCGTTTAATGCATTTCTCGTTTTTTTATATTGAATATTTTACCCTTTTTATGATGCCCGAATTGCATTTGTTTTAATTGCTATTTTATACGCTTAACAAAGAAAATATTCATATAATAATCAGCCAGTAATACGCATAATGAAAATAAAAAATGATATTATATTTTAAAATTTTTCTTCAATAACCTCTAGTACTTAGCCCAATGCGAAATGCCAGCGCTAAATAGAAGATAGTTTCTATTATAAATTTTTTTAACAAAGGAGGTAAAAATGTCGAGAGTATCTTCAAATATATTGTGTATTGCAAAAACTTTCTGTTGCTTGAGTTTATTCTAAAAAATAACAATTTATTTCATTGAACGATCGGAAAAACGACACTATTTTATCATATCATGTGGAATTTTGCTTTCGAATAATTTTATCCCATCAATTCCCTGATTGAGATTTTCAAAAATCTTCCCTAATGCCATCCACATCTTTTTAATTGCTGTTCATAGAGCCTCGATATCCTTGCCATGCGCTGTGCTGTCTGTGAAAGCGCAGCACTGACATGCCCACCACTACGTGCATAAGCACCATGCCCCATATGATAATTTAAATAAAGGCTATATGCATCATCAAACCTCACCCCATTGCGTTGAACACTTTGGCGATGATACCAAGCAACAAAATCAGCAGCATCTGCGAAATTCGTACGCCATGCAAAAGACTTTCCTGTAGAGCGAAGATACATTGCCCATGTACTATCAAGCGCTTGAGCATAACCATAAGCTGTCGACCGACGCTTCCATGGAATAAAACCAAGTAGTTTTTTGCGTGGAGGACGTGCATTGTGACGAAAGCTCGATTCCATCTTAATGGTTGCAAGAATAATAGGCATAGGAATTCCATAGCGCATTTCCGCTCTTTGAGACACCTTACCCCAATTGTCAAAAAAACCATTTTTTTGTGCTAAAATAGCACAAGCATTATTTGTGTGGATGGGAGTGGTTGTTGCGCATCCCTCTAGCAAAAACACCAGTGCCCCTAAAAACAAAAGGTGTCGCATATTCCTATTCCTCTCGTTTAAGAAATAAAACAAGATAGAGATACTAAAAAATGATTACCAATCAATAAAGAACATGATCTAACTTGTAATATTTAAGAAGCTTGCTTTGCTTTATTCCTCATCAGCAAAACGCAATGTTTGCGACTGAGCCAATGTTGTCATTTTTGTTGGTTCAGAGTAATTTTCTTTTAATTCGACAGTTTCAATGCGATTTGCCCGTTTCATGATTTTGGAAGACGATATCAAAATTCCCTCTATATCTTCACTTGCTTTATGAAAGTGCTTCTGTAGTGCGCGAACACGCGTATCCATTCGTCCAAAATCTTCCATCAATTTTGCTACTTCTGATTGAATTAAATGCGCTTGTTCACGCATCCGCGCATCTTTCATAATGGTTTGTACCACTTGGACAGAGAGCATCAACAAAGATGGTGAAACAATAATCACATGGGCTCTATTGGATTTTTGTACCAATGCCTCAAAATCCTCATAAATTGTTGCGAAAATCGATTCAGATGGCACAAAAAGGAAAGCAGTGTCATGGGTTTCTCCAGGAATCAAATATTTTTGTGCAATATCACGAATATGGACTTCCATATCGGTACGAAATTGGCGTTCTGCCTCTTGACGCTCTTGCGCTGATTCTGCCTTACGCATAGCATTCCAAGCTTCCAGAGGAAATTTAGCATCAACAACAAGAGAAGGAGCTTTATTGGGCATATGAATGAGACAATCTGGGCGCTTTCCATTGGAAAGAACAGCCTGAAAAGCATAAGCGTTTGTTGGTAAGGCATCGGCAATAATTGCTTCCATCCGCCCTTGACCGAAAGTACCACGCGTCTGCTTATTACTTAAAATGGACTGCAACTGAACAACTTGTCCCGTAAGCGATTGAATATTATTTTGTGCTGCATCAATCACTGCTAAACGCTCTTGCAAACGATTCAAATTTTCATAAGTGGATTTGGTTTGTACCTGAAGTGTTTGGCCTAAGCTTGTTGTCATCCCATTGAGTTGCTCACTGAGTGATTTATTCAATTCAGCCTGCCGTTGACCAAAAATTTCCGCCATCGTTTGCATTCGTCCTTGCATTTCAGCTTGTGTTTTCAACAAGGTAGCCATCTGCATTTGTGCCTCACGTGCGCGTTCAGCAATTTCATTTTCCAAAAATGCTTTTTTTCGATGAGAATGTATCAACATAAAAAATGCCAAACAGACAAGTATAAATAAAAGCAAAAGCATTAGTTTAGAAAAAAAATCACCAGCGAATATGGAAAAAAACGAATCAAACATAAATTGTAATATAACGCTCTTATTGTAAAAAAACGCAAGAATCCGTTATTCAATATTGACCAATAACAAACCATTGATTAATCTCTACTTATGCCAATGAGATCTTTAGTTACTTTACCTGATCCGATTTTACGGGAAGTGTCCAAACCTGTTGAGCAGGTCGATTCAGCTCTCCAAAAACTTGCGGATGACATGTTGGAAACCATGTATAATTCTAAGGGCGTTGGTCTTGCTGCTATTCAAATTGGTATACCGCTACGTATGTTGGTTATAGATGTCTCTGGAAATTCTGAAGATGAGCAGAAAAAACCACTTGTTATTATCAACCCTGAAATTTTATGGCTTTCAGATGAGCGTAATATTTACAAAGAAGGCTGTCTTTCTATTCCTGATTATTTTGCAGAGGTTGAACGTCCTAAACGCCTTCGTGTTCGCTATCAGAACCGTGAAGGAAAACAAACAGAAATTGAAGCAGACGATCTCTTAGCAACTTGCTTACAGCATGAAATTGATCATTTAGATGGGCGCCTTTTTATTGATTACATTTCAAAGATCAAACGCGATATGGTGATACGAAAATTTAAAAAACGTGCAAAAGAAAAAAACATGCAGGAAGCAGTTTTGTAATGGCTTTACGATTAAGTTTTATGGGAACACCAGATTTTGCTGTTCCTATTTTACATGCTTTATTGGATGCAGGTCATGATGTTGTTGCTGTTTATAGTCAACCCCCTCGTCCATCAGGACGTCGAGGGCTGAAATTAATCCCCTCCGCTGTTCACACCGTAGCAAAAGAAAAATCCATTCCTGTCTTCACGCCTCAAACACTCAAAACAATCGAACAACAGGAGCAATTTGCAGCACTTTCTGTTGATGCTGCTATTGTGGTGGCTTATGGACTCCTTTTACCTAAAGCTATTCTCGAAGCACCGCGTTTTGGTTGTTTTAATGCCCACGCTTCACTCTTACCACGTTGGCGTGGTGCTGCGCCTATTCAACGAGCAATTATGGCTGGTGATAAAGAAACAGGTATCATGATCATGAAAATGGATGAAGGACTTGATACGGGGCCTATCGCTCTTTCTCGCTCCATCCCCATTACTGATAACACCACCACTGCTGAGCTTTCAAACAGACTTTCACATATTGGCGCAGAACTTATGGTAGAGACTTTATCAACTCTTGAAAAAGGACAACTTAAACTGACCCCACAATCAGAGGAAGGCATCACCTATGCAGCCAAAATTAGAAAAGAAGAAACCCGCATTGATTGGACAAAACCTGCAGAGTTTATTCATAGGCATATTCGCGCGCTCTCTCCCTCTCCTAGTTGCTGGTGCAACATGAATATCGGTGGACGAGAAGAACGTGTAAAAATTCTTGATAGTCGCTTAACGACAGGTCCTTCTCTTGAAATTGGACGGATAGAACCAGATTCTTTGATTATCCATTGTGGGCAAGGACGGATAGAAATAACCTCTCTCCAAAGATCTGGCGGTAAAATTCTTGAGTGCGCAACCTTTTTGCGAGGTGCTCATATTTCTGCTGTTTTTTAAGATGCCACGTTTTAAACTCACTCTTGAATATGATGGTTCAAATTATGCTGGTTGGCAGCGTCAAGCAAAACTTCACACGATACAAGGAGCTCTTGAACAAGCAATTTTTTGCTTTAGTGGACAACAATTGACCATAACAACAGCAGGAAGAACCGATGCGGGCGTACATGCTACGGGACAAGTTGCCCATGTTGATTTCATAAAAAACTGGCCCCCCCATACTGTGCGTGACGCGCTCAATGCTCTTTTACGTAAACAGGGAGAAGCGATTTCAATCTTAAATGTAGAAAATGCCCCTGATGACTTTGATGCACGATTTTCCGCAACCAAACGTCATTATCTTTTTAAAATACTTAATCGTCGCTCTCCACCAGCTTTAAATGCCAAACGCGTATGGTGGTTGCCAAAGCCTCTTAATGCTGAAGCCATGCATGAAGCTGCGCAAAAGCTTGTAGGACAACATGATTTTACAACTTTCCGTTCAGCACATTGCCAAGCCAAAAGCCCTATTCGCACCCTTGAACGCCTCGATATTCAAAGAGAAGGTGAAGAAATTTTCCTTTATGCACAAGCTCGTTCTTTTCTTCATCATCAAATCCGTTCATTCGCAGGAAGCCTCATGGAAGTGGGTATTGGACGTTGGACAGCTCAAGATCTCGAAACAGCTCTTCATGCTAAAGATCGTAAACGTTGTGGTGTTGTTGCCCCCCCCTCAGGACTTTATTTAACCAAAGTAGAGTATTAATGATCCTTCAAGAGTGAGCATCTGAAAAGTCGTTAAGGCAATTTATAAAAAGAACGAATTTCTTCAAAAGCTTCTGCTGCTGTATTAACAAATTTCACAAAATTAATATCAGTAGGAGAAATTGTGCCTTGTGCAGACAGATACTCAAAATTGACAGTATTGCTCCAAAATTCTTTGCCAAACAATAAAATCGGTACCTGTTTCATACGCCCCGTCTGTACTAAAGTTAATGTCTCAAACAGTTCATCCAGAGTCCCAAATCCTCCTGGAAAAATGGCTAGGGCTTTCGCTCGTACTAAAAAATGCATTTTGCGCATCCCCAAATAATGAAAATTGAAACATAAATGCGGCGACACATACGAATTAGGCTCTTGCTCATGTGGTAAAATAATATTCAAGCCAATCGTTGGGGCACCAACATCACAAGCACCACGATTTCCCGCCTCCATGATTCCTGGTCCGCCCCCCGTAACAACCACAAATTCACGATATTGTGTCGTAGCAGAATAGAGTGAGCACAAACGCGCAAACTCTCTTGCTTCATCGTAATAATGTGACATAGCATGCAAATTTTTCTTTTGTATTTCATTTTTTGCAGCCCACGCTGCTTGCCCAGGTTCAGGAATACGCGCACCACCAAACAAAACAACTGTTGATTGAATATCATATTCTTTAAGGGTTATTTCCGGCTTTAAAAATTCAAGACTAATACGTTGTGAACGCAGCTCTGGACGCATCATAAAATCTTGATCGATATAGGCTAAACGATAAGTAGACGAACGCACCTGTGCTGAATTAGAGACTTTATGGATCTGTTGTAGAGCATCCTTCGTATGGAGAAGTGGCGTCCAGTTTTCTTGCTCCCTTTTTCTTTTTTCTTTACAGCTTTTTTTCATGCACCTGTCCTACTTCCTCATCGTTTTATTGACTGAACACATTTCTTCGCGTAGTTCATAGAGAATAAATCTTGAAGCTTTCAACTTGTTTAACGGAACTCTCGTCATGACCCATATCACACAACTTGAAATTATTATCGAACAAGCTTTTGACGATCGCGATTCTATCGATACTACCACAAAAGGCGAAATACGTGAGAGTGTTGAACATGCATTGAACCTTCTTGATAAAGGTGAAATCCGTGTTGCAGAACGACAAAAAAATGGACAATGGCATGTTCATCAATGGTTGAAAAAAGCGGTTTTACTCTCTTTTCGGCTTAATCCTATGCAAATTATTACTGGTGGAATCAATGGGACACATTGGTGGGATAAAGTTCCTTCAAAATTCTCTGGTTGGCAAGAGGCAGATTTTAAAAGTGCTGATTTCCGTTCCGTTCCTGGAGCCATTGTACGTCATTCTGCTTACATTGCACCCAATGTTATATTGATGCCATCCTTTGTCAATCTTGGTGCTTTTATCGATGAGGGCACAATGGTTGATACATGGACCACCGTTGGTTCTTGTGCACAAATTGGTAAACATGTCCATCTTTCTGGCGGTGTTGGTATTGGAGGTGTTTTAGAACCACTGCAAGCAAATCCAACAATCATTGAAGATCATTGCTTTATCGGTGCTCGCTCTGAAATTGTTGAAGGCTGTATTATCCGTGAAGGTGCTGTTTTGGGAATGGGAGTCTTTATTGGAAAATCAACAAAGATTATTGACCGTACAACAGGTGAAATTTTTATTGGTGAAGTACCAGCCTATTCAGTGGTTGTACCAGGTTCTCTCCCCGGAAAACCTTTACCAAATGGTGAAGCAGGCCCAAACCTTTATTGTGCTGTTATTGTAAAACGCGTTGATCAAAAAACACGAGAAAAAACATCTATTAATGATCTTTTACGTTCTTAGACACAAGATTAATTCATAATAATATTTCATCGTTTTTTAACTTGAATAATAACCTCGAATACAAGGATTCTCTCATTTCAAATCCTTTCATAGTGAATCAATCACTATCATTTCCTTGCTCGTTACAAACACAGTTGGTATGTGGGTAAGAAACACTTCAAGAAAAGAGTGAAATACCTTTAATGAATTCTCTCAAGTGATAAGGACTGTCATAATATTTTGAGCTGAAAAAGAGTATGATAGGTGCGCTTTGCACCTTTCTGACGCGTAAAAGCGGTAATGCCAAATGGATTTTATATCATTCACAGTGTATTTTACGTTATATTTTTCATAGCCCCCGTTGTGAAATGGAGTTTGATGTATTGAGTGATGATTTACGAAAACGAGCACGCCAATATGCAACATAAATGTATTTTGTTTAAAGCATTCTGTTTTACGTGAGAAAGTGATACCATTATGCAATACACAAGAACATGAAGCACGACGCAATTCTATTTAAAAGTGTTCTTTAAACACCTGAACCAATCGACAAAAGCAAAAGCGCAATCAATGAGAGAAAATACCCCTTTTTTCATTATTTGTTCATTTTGAGCGCTTGAATAAATGCCGATTGTGGAATTTCTACTTTTCCAAATTGGCGCATCCGCTTTTTGCCTTCTTTTTGCTTTTCCAAAAGTTTGCGCTTACGCGTAACATCACCCCCGTAACATTTCGCTGTTACATCTTTACGCAAAGCACGAATCGTTTCGCGCGCTATAACTTTACCACCAATAGCCGCTTGAACTGGAATCTGAAACATATGCTGAGGAATAAGATCTTTCAGTTTTTCACACATTGAACGCCCGCGCTTTTCTGCAATCGTGCGGTGAACAAGCATCGATAATGCATCAATAGGCTCTCCATTCACCAAAATAGACATTTTAACTAAATCACCTTCTGCATAATCTGTCATTTGATAATCAAAAGAAGCATAACCCTTTGAAATCGATTTTAGCCGATCATAAAAATCAAAAACAACTTCATTCAGTGGTAAATCATACGTTACCATAGCACGGGTTCCAACATAGGACAAACCAACCTGTACCCCACGCCGCTCTTGGCATAGCTCTAAAATTGAACCAAGATAATTATCAGGAGTCATGATTGTCGCTCGAATCCATGGTTCTTCTATGGAAGAAATTTTAACCACATCAGGCATATCCGCTGGATTGTGCAACTCTTTAACAGAACCATCATTCATATTCATGCGATAAACAACTGAAGGTGCTGTCGCAATTAAATCCAAATTAAACTCACGCTCTAATCGCTCTTGAATAATTTCAAGATGCAGAAGTCCCAAAAAACCACAGCGAAAACCAAATCCCAAAGCCGCAGACGTTTCCATTTCAAAAGAAAAACTCGCATCATTTAAGCGTAATTTGCCCATGGCTGCACGCAAATCATCAAAATCAGCAGCATCAATTGGAAAAAGTCCACAAAAGACAACCGGTTGCGCCGGCTTAAAACCAGACAAAGCATTTTCACAAGGACGACGCTCTTCAGTAATCGTATCCCCAACCCGTGTATCTGCTACCTCTTTGATAGAAGCAGTGATAAAACCAATCTCGCCTGGTCCTAATTCATCAACCTGTACCATTTTAGGTGTAAAAACCCCAACGCGCTCAACTGGATATTTTGCACCTGTACCCATCATACGAATGGTTTGGCCTTTTTTTAAAATACCATCTATCACCCGTACCAAAACAATGACACCAAGATATGCGTCATACCAGCTATCAACCAACATTGCTTTCAAGGGATTTGCAACATCGCCTGTATGTGGAGGTGGTAATTGTGCAACAATTGCCTCCAGAACATCAGGAACACCCAAACCTGTTTTTGCTGATATTTCTACTGCTTGAGATGTATCAATGCCTATCACATCTTCAATTTGTTCTTTAACACGCTCAGGTTCTGCTGCTGGAAGATCAACTTTATTGAGAACAACAACCAACTCATGGGAATTATCAATGGCTTGATAAACATTTGCTAACGTCTGCGCCTCTACGCCTTGGCTTGCATCCACCACCAACAGAGAACCTTCACAAGCTGCCAGTGAACGCGAAACCTCATAAGCAAAATCCACATGACCTGGTGTATCCATAAGATTTAAAATATAGGTTTCACCATTCTTTGCCTTATAGTGTAAACGTACCGTCTGTGCTTTAATAGTAATTCCACGTTCACGCTCAATATCCATGGAATCGAGTACTTGTTCTTTCATCTCACGTGTATCAAGCCCACCTGTTATTTGAATCAAACGATCAGCTAAAGTGGATTTGCCGTGATCAATATGCGCCACTATGGAAAAATTACGAATATAATTACGATCTATTGTCATATAAGGCGATTTAGCAAAGAATAATACAAAACGCAAAGACCAATTATGCTCCGGCTTCTATCAAAAGAATATAAACCTAAAAAGCTTCTCAAAACACAACTTTTTATAGCCTAAAAAATGAGGCTTTTGTTTGCTAAATTAAATCCAAGGGTGCTAAAATGATCCTTTCACATCTTATTTGATAACTCATATGCTGTAGTAAGCTAGCACCATCACACACTTTGCCAATCTCCAATATTGCGACGATCCTTTACACTTGAAAAAGTTTATAAGGGATATGCCTTTCTTGTACAGTCTTTACCCACATGCCCCCACCCACTTGTGATGTGTAAGAAAGTGATTTGGATTGATTTAACATGAAAATGATTTGAAGTGAGAAAGTTTTACAGTATTCAGGGTCATAATTGAATGTGAGTAATGCTGTATTATAATTATAAATCAATGTATTATCATATTTATATGATGGGCGTGTATATCACTTAGGCTTGCAATAAAATTCGCAAGAAATGCTTTTTTATTTGTACGCAATAATCTGCTTTTTTAGCAATCTTATATACAATAATATGAATATCGAGGGTGTTTCTTCTTAATTTTTAAAACTTTAGAAATAGGCTTTATTGAACAAAGTTTTTATGTCCTTTTTATACAACTCCTCCCTTCCTTCATTAAATATAAAACACACAAATCCTCTTCGATTCATTGGATAACGCATTGATTTATAATGATCGTTTATTGTTTTGCAATTTAAATTAAAGCTCTGAATATCGCGAGCTTCTCTCATTTTAAATCTTCTCATAATGAATCAATAAATTTTTTGCTCCCCCATTATAAAACAGAGCTAGTGTATGGATAAAAACGTTTAAGAAATGAGTAAAAATACCTCTCTCTTTCAAATGCCAAAAGCTATCGTAATATTGAGAACAGATAAAGAAAATGCTCGTGCCTTTTATTTTAAGTAAAATGATGATGCTCTGTGGTTTTTCTATACTTCATGCAGACCGTCAATGAATATGATGTATATTGAGAAAACTATCTTTAAAAAAACGCTTTAATGTACAACGTTATGGGCGGTACTGTGGGCGTTCTATTTTGCGTGAGAAGCGTAACTCTATTAAAGGACAAAAGAAACAACGTGCGACAGTGCGTAATTTTCATTATTCAAAAACACTACCGTAGATGTTTTTGAAAGTTGTTAAAGCCGAATTTAAAAATGATCGTAAAGATGAGCGTTAATTTTTAACTTTATATCACCTCATGTTTTGGCTCAATGAAGATTGTCTGCCCAGTTTAGAAATCTGACAAACAGATAGAAGTATACTATTTCTCCAATTTGGTATGCAAAAACTGGAATAATTTATAGAACTTCTTAATCATCTTAATATTAAAAAAGCTCCAAAAAGGAAAACTCTACAAGCAAAAATCTCATGCAATAAAATCATAATAAAAAAATGTATAGCTAATCAATTTTTTTAATTGCTTTATTTTTTTTACGCCATTGTGAAGGTTGTAATTCAGCCACAATGATCCCAATCAGAATAAGCAAACCGCCCAATAAAGCTAAGGGAGATAAATGTTCTCCAGCCAAACGCCCAACAATACCAGCCCATACCGGTTCACCTGCGTAAATGAGTGTCGCACGCGTAGGGGAAATAGACTTTTGTGCCCAATTCATAGCTAATTGAATGATGGCACTCATTAATGCCAATCCTATACCAATATTAAACCACACCCACGAAAATTCAGGGATGCTTTCACCCATCAAAGGCATACAAGCAAATGAAAAAAAACCACTAAAAAATAACTGAATAATGGTTACACGCCGACTATCAACCTTGTTCGCAAAAATTCCGATGAGTATGACTTCTCCAGCAATCGCTAAAGCGCCTAACAAAGTTAAAATTTCGCCTTTTGAAAAATCAAAATTTCCCGGCTTTTGTCCTGAAATAAATACAAGCCCAATAAAAGCGAAAATAATACCAATCCAACAAGCTAAACGGGGAGGTTTTTTAAAAACAATCCATTGCAAGATTGGAACCATCGGTACATAAAGCGCTGTGATAAAAGCTGACTGACTACTAATAATTGTTTGAAGTCCAGCTGCTTGAAAAGCATAACCAAAAAACATGGCTAAACCTATCGCCATCCCAGCGAAAACTTCATAAACAGTTATACCTTTTATAGAGCGCCAAAAAATTACCCCACATATAAGAGATGCAACAATAAAACGAAATCCAACAAAAAACAGAGGACCACTATAGCGTACCGCAATGTGAATGACTAAAAATGTAACGCCCCACAATATTGTCGCAGTAAATATTGCCAATTCTGGCTTACTTAATAAAGGATATTTAAACTGTTTTAGATTCACCATGAAAAACTTTCTCTTCCAATTTTCCCCACAATTTATGAAACAATAAGCGTTCCAACTCCCTGTTCGGTAAACAGCTCTAGTAAAACAGAATGAGGAGTTTTACCATTTAAAATGACAACACCTTCCACACCATTTTGAAGGGCTTTTATGCAAGTCTCTACTTTTGGAATCATGCCTCCTGAAATTGTCCCATTTTTAATAAATTTCTCAGCTTCAGAAACTGTCAATTCTTTTAAAAGTTTACCTTGTTTATCCAAAACACCAGGAACATCAGTGAGAAATAAAAGGCGTTTAGCCTCTAATGCACCAGCAATAGCTCCAGCAAAAATATCAGCATTGATATTATAAGTTTTACCATCGCGTCCTGGAGCTACAGGAGCAAGAACTGGTATCATTTCAGAAGATGCTAAAAGATCTAGCAATGTGCGGTCAACTTCAACAGGCTCACCAACAAACCCCAAATCTAAAACACGTTCAATATGCGAATCAGGATCAATGACAGTTTTATAAGCCTTTTCGGCAAAAACCATATTGCCATCCTTGCCGCATAATCCTATTGCCCATTCACCCTCAGCATTGATGAGAGCAACAATTTCTTTATTTATGGAACCCGCTAAAACCATTTCAACCACTTCAACGATCCGCTCATCGGTTACCCGTAGTCCGTTTTCAAATCGTGATTCAATCCCCATTTTCATTAAAATTTCAGCAATTTGAGGCCCACCACCATGAACAACAACAGGATTGATCCCCGATTGCTTTAATAGAGCAATATCACGCGCAAATGCTCGTCCCAAAGCAGGATCACCCATAGCATGGCCGCCATATTTTACCACGACCGTTTCATTTTCATATTTTTGCATATAAGGTAAAGCAGACGATAAAAATGCTGCTTGTTTTTCCAAAACATCTACATCACCGTTTTTAGCATCATCCATCAATAGAGCCTCCTCATCACTTTTTACCATCTCTTAATGAAATTTAGGAAAAGTGAAAACAATAAAACCAAACTTTACTCTATCCACCCCCTCCCCTGAAAATCGTCAATTTTCCTCTAAATTACGAAAAAGGAATAGCAAAATGAAATACAAAAAACTTCCTTTAAAAATTGACAGCGAAAAATTAAACAAAATAGACGTAAAAAAATGTCATTATTTTATGATCTTATATATAAAATTGAAAAGCAAAATTTTGAAGCTAAGCCGTACATTCAACTCATTAGTTTATCCCTATGGATACTTAACAATGAATAGGAATATATACAACCATTGATTTTGTAAGATAAAAATAAAGTTTCTTATAATAATAAAATTAACATATTCCCAAGATAAGAAATCACTCAACTGCTTTATAGCTTATCCCAATAAACTATAACTTTGGTTTTAAAAATTTGACTTTTTCTCAATCATTAAACATGAGGAAATGTCAATTGAACGCTCCTCATGGAGAATCATAATAAGTTGATTTATAATCATAATTTATCTTTTTATATCGTAAAATCGAAAAAAGGCTTTGCAAAATTATCATATATTGTGACTTTATTTCGATAACTCTTCAGAAGCATCTTCGTAAAAGCATTTAATTGTTTAGATTACTCTCTTCGTAAGGTTTTATAAAACTTCTCATTTTTCATGATCGGTCATTAAGTTTTTCTTTCTGCATAGCGATACATGCTTGAATTATTCAATGTTTTGTAGAATTTTTAATTCTTTTAATTATGTTATTTTATGAAAAAAGATTCATTTCGTAAATTTCTCTTTCCATATCACCAATCAATTTCAACAATATATCGTGCTGTTTTCTAAGCATATTGTGCTATTTTTTATTGTATTTATTTTTTCTTTTTAAAGGTAACTTCCTCTATCTTCCCACCAACTTTTTATTATGCCAATAAATTCAATTAAGTGAATTCCATCGAATCTGTTTCCCCACAAGAGAGATATATCGAAAAGTGTTTTGTTATGTCTTCTTTAGCATTCAACACACATTATCTCATTCCACAATTTCTTTGGAACAAAATAAACTTGATTATAGCGTTTTTATTATCTGGAAAAACTGTTTATGACATCAGAAATACAAAACTAAATCCGCATCTAAAAAGACATGATTACTGCTAAAAGCTAAGATGAGGCATGTAAAAGCTATTCCGAACAAAATAACCCTTATTTTAAAGGAAGCAGTGATTAAAACTATGAAAAATGCCAAAAATAAAATCGGTTATAAGAAGTTGATACTTTATTTGAAAAAGATGGATTGCCTAACAGCTTATTTAGCGTTTCTTGGCAAGCCGCTACCTATTTTATAGTTTTATTATAGAGCCTTTAAAAAGAAATTTTGAGTGAAAAAATAAACACCAAAAATACTGAATGCATAAAGGCAGTTATCATGACACTGGCAATATTTATTATCAATCACTCAATTGCGTTCTTATATGGATAAGCCCTTTTTAAAATGTCATAGACACTCAAAAATAAGACTTATCCATAAAACTCATGAAATATAAAAACTATCAGCAGCAGGAGTTTATCCTAAATTAGCTGTCTCTCTCTTTTCTTTTCAAGAAAAAATGCTTTTCAAAGATAATGAGACAATAGAAAGCTTAATGAAAATAACTTTCCCACAGTTCTCTCTAATTATTCTGAGAACATTCACATAATTTTAACCAGAAATATTTTCAAAAAATTCTTTCATACGTGAAAAAAAACCATGTGATTGCGGTGAATTTTCATGATTTGAGAGTTTCTCAAATTTTTGCAACAATTCACGTTGTTCCTGCGTTAATTTCTGCGGTGTCTCAATCGTGATATGGATGTAAAGATCACCCCTTGCTTGCTGACGGCGCAACATGGGCATACCTTTGCCTCTAAGGCGGAATTGACGTCCATTTTGTGTCCCTTCTGGAATCTTAACGCGTGCTTTAACACCATCAAGGTCGGAAACTTCAAACTCTCCTCCTAAAGCAGCTGTTACCATTGAAATAGGAACGCGACAGTGAAGATCTGCTCCTTCTCGCTGAAAAAACTCATGCGGTTTAATGGAAAGGAAAATATAAAGATCACCATTGGGGCCACCACGAATACCAGCATCACCCTCACCAGAAAGGCGAATACGCGTTCCATCTTCAATACCAGCTGGAACATTTACGCTTAATGAACGTTTTTTCTCTATACGCCGTGTCCCCTGACATTTGGGGCATGGATCCGTAATAGTTTCACCACGTCCATGACATGTAGGACATGTCCGCTCAATAGAAAAGAACCCCTGTGCAGCACGCACACGACCAGATCCATGACATGTTCCACAAACTTGCGGCTTAGAGCCTTTTCTCGCTCCTGATCCTTCACAAACATCACACGTAACGGAACTGGGAATATTAATTTCTGCAGTTTTTCCTGAAAATGCTTCTTCTAAAGTCACTTCCATATTATAACTCAAATCTGCGCCACGTTCGCGACTATCACCACGCTTACGGTGTGTCCCTCCCATAATCTCACCAAAAAAGTCTTCGAAAATATCCGCAAATCCACCACCAGCAGCAAAACCACCAAAGGGATTTGCTCCCCCTTGACCACCGCTATTTTCAAAGGCCGCATGGCCAAATCGATCATAAGCAGCACGCTTCTGGGGATCTTTAAGAACTTCATAGGCTTCGCCAATTTCTTTGAATTTTCGCTCTGCCTCTTTATCCCCCGCGTTGCGATCAGGATGATATTGCATTGCCAACTTACGAAAAGCAGATTTCAACTTTTTATCATCACATTCGCGAGTCACGCCAAGAATTTCATAATAGTCAACCTTCATCATGTATTCCTGATAATTTTTCTGTCATCCATCTTTATGGATAATATTGCTTTTAATTTATATTTTTAGCAACAAAGTTGCAACTTATCTCAAATAATAAAGCCCAGCCTTATATTTCAAAGGCCGGGTTTATCAATTAATCAACACATATGCTGACACTATTTCTTCTTATCATTAACTTCTTCAAAATCAGCATCAACAACATCATCATTCTTTGCCTCTGTTTCAGTGTCAGCGCTCGCTGCTTGTGAGGCTTCGTACATAGCCTGTCCAAGCTTCATACTGACTTCTGCTAATTTTTGCATCTTTGTTGTTACTTCTTCCGTATCACTGCCTTCAAGCGCAGATTTCAAATCAGATATTGCTGTTTCAATCTGTCCCTTTTCTTCAGCTGATACTTTATCGCCATATTCATTGAGCGACTTTTCAGTTGAATGAATAAGAGCCTCCGCTTGATTTCTAGCTTCAACACCTTCACGGCGTTTTTTATCCTCAGCCGCGTGCTCTTCTGCATCCTTTACCATTTTTTCAATATCAGCATCACTTAAACCACCTGATGCCTGAATACGAATTTGATGCTCTTTACCTGTTCCCTTATCTTTGGCTGAAACATTAACAATACCATTCGCATCGATATCAAAAGTAACTTCAATTTGAGGTATACCACGTGGGGCTGGAGGAATACCAACAAGATCAAATTGAGCCAATAACTTATTATCACTTGCCATTTCCCGTTCACCTTGAAAAACACGAATCGTCACAGCACTCTGGTTATCATCAGCTGTCGAAAAAACTTGCGATTTTTTCGTCGGGATAGTGGTATTGCGCTCAATAAGGCGTGTGAAAACCCCACCCAAGGTTTCAATACCCAAAGATAAAGGTGTTACATCTAGCAACAATACATCTTTGACATCGCCTTGCAATACACCTCCTTGGATGGCAGCACCCATTGCGACCACTTCATCAGGATTAACGCCTTTGTGGGGATCCTTGCCAAAAAAGCTCTGCACAACTTGCTGAATCTTGGGCATACGTGTCATACCACCCACTAAAACAACTTCGTCAATTTCACCAGCCTTTAATCCAGCATCTTTCAACGCAGCTTTACAAGGCTCGATGGTACGCTGCACTAAATCATCAACCAGAGATTCAAATTTTGCCCGAGTCAATTTCATTGTTAAGTGCTTGGGACCGGATTGATCTGCCGTGATAAATGGTAAATTGATTTCTGTTTGCTGTGACGAAGAAAGCTCAATTTTTGCTTTTTCTGCCGCTTCTTTTAAGCGCTGTAAAGCGAGTTTATCATTTTTCAGATCAATTCCTTGCTCTTTTTTGAATTCATCTGCAAAATAACCGACCAAGCGCATATCAAAGTCTTCACCCCCTAAAAACGTATCCCCATTGGTTGATTTAACTTCAAAAACGCCATCTCCAATTTCAAGGACTGAAATATCAAATGTACCACCACCAAGGTCGTAAACAGCTATTGTCTTTCCGTCTTTTTTGTCCAAACCATAAGCTAAAGCAGCAGCAGTTGGCTCATTAATAATCCGTAAAACTTCAAGTCCAGCAATTTTACCTGCATCTTTCGTGGCTTGACGTTGCGCATCATTAAAATAAGCAGGAACCGTAATAACGGCTTGTTCAACTTTTTCACCAAGATAAGATTCTGCTGTTTCCTTCATCTTTTGCAAAATCATAGCTGAAATTTGTGACGGAGAATATTTCTTTCCCGCCTCTTCAACCCATGCATCACCATTGTCACCTTTAACAATTTTATAAGGAACAAGCGCTTTATCTTTTTCAACCATAGGGTCATCAAAACGGCGCCCTATCAAACGTTTAACTGCAAAAACTGTCCCTTCAGGATTTGTCACCGCCTGCCGTTTAGCAGGCTGCCCAACAAGCCGCTCCCCCCCATCAGTAAAGGCAACAACGGAAGGTGTTGTTCGCGCTCCTTCTGAGTTTTCAATAACTTTTGCGTTTTTGCCATCCATAACAGCCACACAAGAGTTCGTTGTCCCCAAATCAATACCAATTACTTTTGCCATATTATAATCTCCATTCAGCAAGCTACCTCAACCTTCATAAAGCATCTTTTTAAGATAGCTCCTCATAACACCTAAAGCCCGTATATTGCTTCAAGCAATATAAATAATAATAAACTGCAAGTCGCAACAAGCCTTGCTGCCTCGTATATAAGAACAGGCTTTTATTGCTACAAGAGAATAATGAGAGAAACATCTCCAAAATAAAAAATTTATTTTAAAATAGGCACTCTAATGACCCATAAATACCATATTTATGAGAGACTTGAGAGCATAATATATTTTTCTTGCAATTCTCAAAAAATATATCTTTCTATAAAAATTAAAAAATAAAAGAATGATTGCACTCTCGCTCTTGATCTTCTCATCATTGATAAAATCATACTCACGTAAAAGCTTTTTAAAAGGCGAATAATTTATATCACAAATATTATAAATTTTCCTTGGACTAAAATAGTCATCATATCTAATGCTCATATCAGTAAAGGTATTATCTATCGATCTCCTTTCAAAAATTCTCCTTCTAACGGTCTCATTGTTTGCGGCTATTTGAAATCTGTGCTTTAAATTCATCTAAAGCGTTTTTTCTTAACTGTATAATTTTGAACTTTGAAAATATATAAAAATACCTCTGTATAAACGCTTTAAAATGCCAAGAGCTGTCATAATATTAAAATTGGTAAAGTAGTTGATGATTGTTCTGTATTATATCTTCATTAAGTAAAATAGTAGTGCATCATAGATTTTATACCATTTGCAAATACTATTTATGAGATGAACACGGAAGCGTTAAGAGGTGTGTTGTCATTGTAAATCTTACTGTCTTCTTTTAAATTTCAAGAATTCTATGATTTTTATATTCAAATCAATTTCATTTTAGCATTTCTTTCTTTTATTTTAAATAAAAGCTCTGCTAAAATAAAAATATTCAAAGTGTGAATCTTATGAAGGAGGGTAAATCAATGATGACATCTATTATTAAAAAAATAACAAATCTCATCTTTAAGAATATAATACATACACAATATCCATACAAAAAGGTTATCATAAATATCGTGTGTGCTCTTCTCTTTGCTGGTATAACCCTGCCAGCAGGTGCTCAGCAATATAAACTTGGCGACATAGAAATTCTCAATCCTTGGACACGCGAAACACCTAGAGGTATAAGAGTTGGTAGCGGTTATCTCTACATTATCAATCACAGTAATACCCCAGACCGTTTGGTTTCTATTTCCACAAACGGAGTAAAAACAACAGAGATACACTCTATGGCTGTCGTTAATGATATTATGAAAATGGAAAAAATGCACAATGGCATTGAAATTCCGGGAAATGGCGAAATCACGCTTAAGCCTGGCGGTGATCATATTATGTTCATGGGGCTTTCACAACCATTTAAGTTAGGTGATAAAATTAGCGCAAAATTAACATTTGAGAAAGCAGGAACCATTGATGTTGATTTCTCTGTAAACGCTATGAAAGTACCATCACCTTCTAAATCCTCTCCTGTTCACTAAGCTCCTTTTATTATAAATACACACTTTATAAAATGAAGAAGCGTGAAATTTTTTACGCTTCTTTATTTTTTGTTTAATGCCATCAGTAAAAAATTATCCCCTTTGATGAATTAACTATGGTCAATTTCAGGAATACGTAAAACTTGTCCAGGATAAATTTTATCGGGAGATTTTAGCATTGGCTTATTGGCTTCAAAAATAAATGTGTTTTTATTACCTTGCCCTTTTCCATAAACCTCTTCAGCAATTTTCCAAAGATTATCACCAGATTTAACCTCATAAAAGCGAGAAGTTTTTCTAGGCGTTGTATCTATAACCTTTAATTGATTAACATCTACAGAAGAGATACCTTGTGAATTGCCAACAACCAGCAGTGCTTTTTCAAGTGTTTCCCTATCTGGAACTTCACCGCTTAAAATAGCTTTACCGTCTTCAACTTGAATATTGACTTTTTCTGTACCGAGTTGAAAATGATCAAATGCTCTCTTAAAATCCTTTTCTTTTGGTTCATGGTCCCCAATACCTAACTTTTCCCCTACAGTTTTAATAAAATTAAAAAATCCCATTACGACCTCCTTTCGTGTAGCAGAAACAAATTTTTGTGCATATATTGCCACATTCTTTTCTTTGCTCTTAAAACACATAGGCAGATTTTCTAAACTTCAACAATCAAAACTACATCTGTTCAATTATGAGACAAATACAATAATAAACTTTGTAATAAACCTTGATAAAAAAAGCCTTTATAAAAATTTTCTCTCAAATGAAGGGATCTTAATAGACGTAGAAACATTATAAATTATGAAAGCAAAACAAGATTTTACAGTAATGACAAAAGGTTTTTTACTTTGCTACAATTTGTATCATATTTGTTTTGCAAAAAAAATATGAACTCCCATATAAATAAGTGTGGGTAATTTGCTACCACAGCAATAGAAAGGTCTAAGAAACCATGAAAGATACACCAACAATCACGCAAACGATTGTACTTGTTGATGATGATCGCAATATTTTGACATCTTTATCTTTTGCGCTTGAGACAGAAGGATATCGGGTTGAAAGCTATACAGATGGAGCATCTGCACTCAAGGGTCTCACACTTCACCCTCCACACTTAGCTATTTTTGATATTAAAATGCCCCGAATGGATGGGATGGAACTTTTGCGTCGTTTGCGTCAAAAATCTGATCTTCCAGTTATTTTTCTTACCTCTAAAGATGATGAAATTGATGAATTATTTGGTCTCAAAATGGGAGCTGATGATTTTATTACTAAACCTTTCTCCCAACGTCTTCTTATTGAACGCGTGAAAGCTATTTTACGCCGTTCTAATGCACGTAACCAACCGCTTTCTACAGGAACTTCTTCCACCTCTTCTCTCAAACGCGGAGATCTTGTGATGGATCAAGAACGCCACACCTGTACATGGAAAGATAAACCTGTTATTTTAACCGTTACGGAATTTTTGATTCTGCAAACCTTAGCACAAAGACCAGGAGTTGTAAAAAGTCGTGATGCTTTAATGGATGCTGCTTATAGTGATCAAGTCTACGTAGATGATCGCACCATTGATAGTCACATTAAACGTCTGCGTAAAAAGTTTAAACAAGTGGATGATGATTTTGCAATGATTGAAACACTTTATGGTGTAGGTTATCGTTTCCACGAGGTATAAAACTACTTTGTCGCAAAAATTTGAATGGCAATCAAATCGATGACAGACAATTCTCAACTGGAAACTTTACAAAAAACAACCGTTAATGGTACATCCTCAACGCCATTTCTTATGTTCGCTCGTTTGCATCTTCGAACACAACGTCTCTTTAGACAATTGCTTTTTTCCAGCCTCACACGTCGCATTGTTATATTAAACATTGCTGCTCTTGCCGTTTTAGTTACAGGCATTTTATACCTTAACCAATTTCGCGATGGTTTAATTGAAGCAAAAATCAAAAGTTTATGTACCCAAGGAAAAATTATTGCTGGGGCTATTGCTGCTTCTGCAACAGTAGATACAAATTCTATCCTCATTGACCCTCAAAAACTCTTAGAGTTACAGACTGGTGAAAGCGTTACACCCGCTCCTCAATCAACCGATTCTTGGGATTTTCCTATTAACCCTGAGCAAGTTGCCCCTCTTTTACGGCGTCTTATTACACCTAAAACGACAAGAGCACGTATCTATGATCGTGATGCTACTCTCCTTCTTGATTCGCGCGTTCTTTATTCTAGTGGAGAAGTTTTTAGTTATGATTTACCCCCACTTAAAACAGAACAAAACATGTGGGATCGCCTTACTTCATGGTATTCAAGCGCATTTTATGGCAAAGGTATTGCTCTTGACAGAGAACAAACAAAAACCAGTGGTATTGCTTATCCAGAAGTGTACCGCGCATTAAACGGATCTCTTGCTACGGCTAAAAGACGCAACAGACAAGGGCAATTAATTGTTTCTGTTGCCGTTCCTGTTCAACGCTATCGCGCAGTGGTTGGAGCTCTTCTTCTTTCAACCACTGGTTCCGATATTGATAACATTGTAAAAGGCGAAAGACTGGTTATCTTTAAAGTTTTTGCCGTTGTAGGTAGCGTACTTTTGGTTCTTTCTCTCTTTTTGGCCCATACGATTGCCCATCCATTAAGTAAATTATCTGCCTCGGCTAATCGAGTGCGTAATGGCAATAATCAGCGTGTAGAAATTCCTGATTTTTCAATGCGTGAAGATGAAATTGGTCACCTTTCAACTTCTATTCGTGATATGACCAATGCCCTTTATATGCGTATTGAAGCCATTGAACGTTTTGCTGCTGATGTAAGCCACGAATTAAAAAATCCTCTCACCTCCCTACGCAGTGCTGTTGAAACGCTCCCTCTGGCTAAAAATGAAGAAGCACAAGAAAAATTGCTGGAAATTATTCAACATGATGTGCGCCGCCTTGATCGGTTGATTACAGATATTTCTGATGCATCGCGACTCGATGCAGAGCTTGCACGAGAAACCGCAGAGATTGTTGATATGACACCGCTTTTGGAAAGTCTTGTTCATGCTGTTCAGGAAGTGTATCGTAATACGCAAACTATTGATATAAGCCTTAATATTGTCCCACGTCCTTATGGAAAAGCTTATCTTGTATTGGGACATGAACTTCGTTTAGGACAAGTGATTTCAAATCTTCTTGAAAATGCGCGTTCTTTTATTCCTCGGAATCGTGGCAAAATTTGCATTACTATGAAAAGCCATGCTTCAACCCTTATTTTAACCATTGAAGATAATGGCCCAGGTATTCGTTCAGAAAATATTGAACGCATTTTTGAACGTTTTTACACAGATCGACCAAATGAAGATGCTTTTGGACAAAACTCTGGACTTGGCCTTTCTATTAGTCGGCAAATCATCGAGGCTCATAATGGAACAATTACAGCCGAAAATATTATTGATCCTACACTTGGGAAGTGTAAAACTGGTGCACGTTTTACTATTATGCTTCCGCTTGCTAAATAAATCTTTTATCCAAAGTAAAAAACATGAAAACAAAATGTGAAATACTCCACGCAAATTGCCTTCAACTAGGCGGCAAGGGGCTGTTAATTATAGGTCCATCCGGATCAGGAAAATCAACCATCACCCTTTCTTTGCTTGACCGCGCTGAGTGGTCAAAACGTGAAGCGAAGCTTATCAGTGATGATTATACAATGTTGCGTGCGGAAAATGGAAAGCTTCACGGATACACTCCTGATAATTTAGAGGGCGGCATCGAGATTCGTGGCGTTGGTCTTTATATGATAGAATTTGAAAAGCACACAACTATCGATTGTGTTATTTTTCTCGGTCCGGAATATGAACGTTTTTCCACAAATAAAACTTTTCAATTTGAAAATTTGCACATTCCTCTTTTAAAACTTCCCTCTCTTCGTGAAGCCGATTGTACAGCCATTTGTCAAGCTATTGAAGCATTTTTGTTTAGAAAAATATGGCAAAAATCTGTCTAATTTTTTTCTAAAGATAAAAAAATCACAATTTTTGCCTTTTTTTTGCAAATTTTTCTTGGCAGCAAGATAAAGCCTTGTACAATGTCTTTCCCACCAACTATGGTTGGGTCTTATTAGTTAACAGGAGTTTGCGTAAATGATTGGACTCGTGCTTGTAACGCACGGTGAGCTGGCTGTCGAATTTTTACATGCCGTGGAACATGTTGTTGGAGTACAAGAAAAGTTCGCAACAATATGCGTTTATCCCGATGACGATATAGATCAGCGCCGAGGTGATATTATAGCCGCAGTAACCGATACAGATACGGATCATGGCGTCATCATATTAACAGATGTGTTCGGTGGAACACCATCAAATATAGCTATTCCTGCTATTGAAAAAGGACGCGTTGAAATGATTGCGGGTGTTAATTTGCCCATGCTTATTAAACTGATTTCTATTCGCAAATGTCCTGATATTTCATTATCAGACGCGTTAAGAATAGCACAAGAAGCAGGGCGTAAATATATTAATGTACCAAGTATGATTTTATAGCGGATAATAAAATACCAATGTTTTCCAAAGATACCCTCCCATGTATAAGTCGTCATTTCAATATCTGTAATAAACGTGGGTTGCATGCACGTGCTTCTGCAAAATTTGTACAAACTGTTGACAATTTTAATGTTACTGTTGAAGTTGAAAAGGACGGGAAAATTGTTGGCGGATCATCAATTATGGGACTTATGATGCTAGCGGCTTCATCCGGTTGCAACCTCACCATTCGTGTTTCAGGACCAGAAGCAACAGATGCTCTTAATGCTCTTGAAAAGCTCATCAATAACAACTTTGGAGAGGAAAACTAGTGCTTTTTCATCATAAACAAAGATGATAATTCTTAGAAAATAGGAACTTTCCATCATTATTTTGAATTTTAATTTCTCTTCCCGCTTTTATACCAATATTCATATCCATTATAGATTGGCATAATTATCATAAATGTAAAAGCTTATAGTAATTTTGTTATGCTCGATTTTTTTCTTCCTTTCCTAACATTATTTGACCAATTTGAATAGTTTTGCGTATTATGGCTATTCCCCGACTTAATCATATAATTAAATTTTTACAGAAAAGAGAACTCTTTACCTTGTATTAAAGTATGCTTTATTTTAGGCTAAAGATAAATGTCAAAATAATTTCGCACATCAAAAATCTATCAACTTTTCTTATTTTCTGCTAACTTTGTAGCCTTTATAATACACAAGTAATCTTCCATTGCACATCATTGTGATACAGATCCTGAAAACGCAATTCTTATCAATATCATAACCATTTTCTTAAAACGAATAAGCTTTGTACGACCATAATTATAGTAAGCATTTTTTAGACATTCTTTTTCTATACTATTGCCTTGTTTTCTGTGGTACGTGCCCCGCCCTTATTATCTATATTGCGCTTGGGATAGCATCTTTCATTATAAGGAGATAATATCATGGGTCGTCTATTTAGTGCTCTTCAGATTCCTCAACAAACAACAAAAGCCCTCGTATCATTGCAAAATGGCTTACCAAAAGCGCAATGGATCAACCCGCAAAATTTTCATGTCACCTTATCTTTTTTTGGCGAAGTTGAAAGCTCCTTAGCAGATGAAATTATGCATACCTTTAACACTATAGAACTTCCTTCTTTTACGCTACAGATAAAAGGTTTTGAAGTTTTTGGTTCAGAAAATGCTCCTCATTCTCTTGTGGTTCGCATTGAACCTTGTGAAAAGCTTACTCTTTTACATGAAAAGATGCAATATATTCGGAATAAATTAGAGTTAAAGCCTGATGAAAGACTGTTTATTCCGCATATCACTCTTGCACGAATATTTGATATTAATCTTAAAGATCTTTCTTCTTATCTATCTTTTCAAGATGATTTTTTTGTCCCTCCTTTTGAAGTTGATCATTTTGTTTTATTGTTATCGGCCTCTCCCTTAAATAAGGCTCCCTATATTGTAAAAGGAAGTTGGGCGCTTCAAAGATAAAAGGGTGTTTATAACACCCTTTAAAAACCCTTTAAGAAAAGACTTCATATATGTGTAATTGCAGGGAATACTGCATTTTATGTTGGAGATTTATTATTGATGTGTTTTAAGCCGAATCAGCTTCAACAGAAGCTTCTTTTGCTCCTCCTTTAGCTACACCCACTATAGCTGGACGTAGTACCCTTTCCCCGATAATATAACCTGCCTGAACCACTTGTTGAACAGTATTATCTGGAACATCAGCATTGGGAATTTCAAACATCGCTTGATGAAAGTGAGGATCAAATTTTTGCCCCTCTGGATGAATTTTTTGCACCCCATGACGTTCTAATGCTGCCATCATGGCACGTTCAGTCATTTCAACGCCTTCTGCCAATGATTTCAAACCAGCATCACTCTCCCGTGCACCTTCTGGAATAGCTTCCAAAGCACGATTGAGATTGTCAGAAACCGATAACATATCCCGTGCAAAATTAGCAATGGAATAAGCTCTTGCATCCGCCACATCTCGCATAGTACGGCGTCGAAGATTTTCCATATCTGCAACAAGACGTAAAAGCTGATCTTTCAGTTCTTTATTTTCATCCTGCAAAGACGCTAAAAGATCACTAACCTCATTGCTTTCTGTTTCAACGACTTCGTGTTCCTCTGTTTTATGTGTTTTTAAAAATTCATCGGCTGCCTGTTTAAGTGTATTACGATCAGCTGGATTTTTTAAATCACAATTTTCAAATGAAGCGTCAGTAAATTTGTTTTTTTCATCAGACATAAAAATTTTATTCCTTCATAAGATTCGTTATTCTCGATATCGAAATTCTACAGACAAAAATCAAGGGGTAGCGATGTATATAATACAATGAGCTTTTATAGTACAAATACTTACTTGCATCGTTTTAACGCAATAACTGTGACACAAGTTGAGCTGTATAATCAACCATGGGCACAATCCTTGCATAATTAAGCCGTGTAGGACCAATAACACCTAAAGCACCAATGACTCTTTGTTGTGAATCTCGATAAGGTGCTACAACTAAAGAAGAACCAGAAAGTGAAAATAACTTATTTTCTGAACCAATAAAAATTCTAACCCCAGAACCTTCATCCGTTAAATCGAGAAGCTGTGCCATACTCTCGCGCGTTTCAAGATCATCAAACAAATGGCGTAACCGTTCTAAATCTTCTTCTGCTTTCACATCTTCAAGTAAATTGCTACGCCCGCGAACAATGAGGTGTATTTTATGATCAGCATCTTCTCCTCCCCAAAGAGCTAATCCCGTTTCAACAAGATGATGTGATAAATCATCAAGTGCGGCCCTTGTTTCTGCGCATAAGCGGGCAATTTCCCCTTTAGCTTCACTCAATGTACGCCCTTGAATATGGGCATTGAGAAAATTCGTTGCTTCCGTCAATTGTGCATGGGTAACCCCTTCTGGTAAATGAACAATACGATTTTCAACTTCACCTTGTTGAGTCACCAAAACGGCAAGAGCGTGCTCCCTATCAAGGCGCACAAATTCAATATGTTTCAATGTTCCTTCTTGTTTTGTTGCTAAAACAAGCCCTGCCCCACGTGAAAGATCTGAAAGAACTCGGCTTGCTTGAACAAGAAAATGTTCAACCGATTGTGCATGACCAGCCTCTTTGACTTGCATTTCAATATTTTCTCGCTCTTCGTTTGGCAAATCACCCGCTTCCATAAATGCATCAACAAAAAAGCGTAAACCTGATTGTGTTGGCATTCGACCCGCAGAAACATGTGGTGCATAAATCAAACCGAGATGTTCAAGATCACTCATCACATTGCGAATCGTCGCAGGCGATAATGTCTGTTGTAAAAGCCGCGAAAGATTACGTGATCCTACAGGTTCACCATCATTAAGATAAGCTTCAACAATATGGCGAAAAATATCACGCGAACGTTCATCAAGATATTTTAGTTCATTATCAATAGTTTTGTGCTTCATCACAATTGTTTCACTACTTTTAAAATCCTCATCTCTTATATAAGTTTTGCCAAGGTTTGGTCAAATAGTCTAAAGTAGTATAAAAACATATTATCCTATTGAGCTGTAAAATGCTACCTTTCAGAGTAATGCTTGATAAATTACGCAGGAAATATTTTTGTTAGAGTGTGTGAGAAATATTTAAGATTAAGAATTGATCTGTAAAGTGGTCTGCTGTAGGGATTTGTCAAGAGAATCTAGCTTGATTAAAAATCGCTGTAAATAGAAAATTTCACCCTTTAGAGCAAGCAGAAAATTGGAAGTTTACCATAAAATGCTATCATAAAAAAGACATGTCTTTCCTATCTTTGCAAGGTTATCTTCGTGCAAGATAAAAAATTTTATTGGAATAAAATATCATAAAACGTGTAAAATAATCATATTATGTGAAATTAAGCAGAATGTGTGTGTATGAGCATTTAAACCGTTTTTAGCACAAAAATAATTCCCCTTTCATTTTTGGAGAAATCTATATGAGAAGCATAGCAGATAAAAAACTTGTCATTGCTACACATAACACCGGAAAATTGCATGAAATCACTACTTTAATTACGCCTTTCGGTTTAATAATACAATCGGCAAAAGAACTAGGCTTGCCAGAACCAAAAGAAACGGGAAAAACATTTGAAGAAAATGCTTATATTAAAGCTTTTTCAGCAGCAAAAAAAACAGGACTTCCTGCGCTCTCTGATGATTCAGGCTTAGAGGTAGATGCATTGGAAGGTGCGCCAGGCGTTTATACCGCTGATTGGGCAATTCAAACCGATGGTACACGTAATTTTCCAAAAGCTATGAAAAAAATAGAAAATGAACTCCAAAAAGTCGGAGCACGAGAAAAAAGTCAACGGAAATGCCGTTTTATATCCGTCATTTGCATTGCATGGCCTGATACTCATGCAGATTACTTCCGCGGATGCGTTGAAGGAACGTTCATTTGGCCTCCACGAGGAGACAAAGGCTTTGGTTTTGATCCTATTTTTTTACCAGATGGATGTGAAAATACCTTTGGAGAAATGTCAACAGAACAAAAACACAACTGGAAACGTAATGATCTTCCCCCTCTTTCACATCGCGCACGTGCTTTCAAACTTTTGGCAGAAAACCTTTTAGCATTCTCATGAATGAACCTTTTGGCATTTACATTCATTGGCCCTTTTGTGTAGCTAAATGTCCTTATTGTGACTTTAATTCGCATGTTCGCATCCATGGTGTTGATCAACCACGTTTTGTCACCGCCTTTAAGCGCGAAATAGAAACGCAATACCACAAAATAGGCCCACGCCATATTACAAGTATTTTTATTGGTGGAGGAACCCCCTCTCTTATGGAGCCACAGACTGTCGATGCCCTATTGCAAGCACTTGCAAAAAAATGGGTAGTCGATGATAAAGTTGAAATTACATTAGAAGCCAATCCATCCAGTGTGGAAGCAGAGCGCTTTCGTGGATACCGTGCGGCAGGTGTTAATCGCTTATCTCTAGGAATACAAGCGCTCAATGATAAAGCATTGCGCAAACTTGGCCGACTCCATAATGTGGAACAAGCTCTTTGTGCCATTGCTTTAGCACGACAAATTTTTCCACGTTTATCCTTTGATCTCATTTATGCCCGCCCCGAACAAACCCTTGAACAATGGAAATCTGAACTTGTACAAGCAATTGATTTAGCAGCGGACCATCTTTCTCTTTATCAATTGACGATCGAAGAAGGAACCGCCTTTAAACGGCTTCATGATGCAGGAAGACTTATCCTTCCCCCATCAGAGCTAGCAGCAGATCTGTATCATCTTACTCAAGAAATAACGGCACTACATGGACTTCCTGCCTATGAAATCTCAAACCATGCAATGCCCGGTGCCGAATCAGCACACAATCTTCTTTATTGGCGTTATCACCAATATGCAGGCTTTGGTCCAGGAGCACATGGACGTTTCATTGAGCACGCATCGAATCATTCCTCTTTCTGTTCAAAAACATTGTCATCACACCTTGAAAACCGCGAACGTTATGTCACAATAAATGAAAAGCATCCCGAACAGTGGCTTAATTTGGTAGAAACAACAGGACATGGCTGTATTGAAACGGAACATTTAACCACTGAACAACAGGCAAATGAAATGCTCCTTATGGGATTACGCCTTTGCGAAGGCTTAGAACTTATACGCTATGAAACCTTAAGCCCTAAACGTATCCCAATGGAAAAACTGATCGATTTACAACACCAAGAATTGATAGAAATGGTGGATAACCAACGCTTAAAAGCAACAACCAAAGGACGTATTGTTCTTGATCACATCATCAGCCAACTCGCAAACTAAAGTTTTTATAACAACATACTTATTTTAATCATAATTATCATTTTTCACAGCAAAGGTGAGATTAGAATATCGTGAGATTCTCTCATTTCAAAACTATTTATAGCAAGTTAGTTATCGCCATTTGCTTACACCTTAAAAATAGAGAAGCATGTGGATAAAAACCATAAAAAAGGAGTAAAAAGGCCTCTTATGAACACTCTTAAGTGCTAAAAGCTATTGCAATATTTTGAGCTAGAAAGTGTATGGTGCTCTAACTTTATTTTTCATAAACATAAAGATGGGGAGGCATTATAGATTTTATATTACAACATTCATAAGCACCGTAGTAGCACAAATGTGACAAACATTGAGAAAATTTCTTTAAAACAAGTACGTGAATGCATAATACGATAATGTATTTTTTCTTTATGAAATCGTGCCACCATTAAAAGAACCAGAGAAATAAACATGAAACCATGCATCAATTTCTGATTATTTAAAAAGATATTACTCTAGATAATTTTGAAAACCGTAAAGCTGAATAAAAGAGAAAGTAAAAAAGAACGCTGATTTTCACCTTTATACCTTTATATTTCCCCTCAATCAGGTTGTGGTTGTATGTCTGTTTCAGAGATTATAAAAAATAGATATACACAATGCTTTTATCCTATTCTGGCATGTAAAAGCTGTTATCGCAAAAAATACTGAACCAATATTTATTTGAGATACGCAGCCGTATGATCGGTATTAATTTATAGGTAACAGCAACATCATGAGCTTTACTAAACAAATAATGCACTCAAATGACAAATATACTAAATATGAATCGGTATTGCTTTGTTAGCGAGTGAAACGATGTTAATCTCATATGATCTTACTTGTATGCGTATATGCTTATAAGTGTCTATACGCGTCCTTTAAAGTTATTTAATTAAAAAATTGAGAATAATACTAGGACAATCCTTGGCTAAAGAAGTCAACGTGATGCTACAAAAGAATTTCTGTGTACCTTTATCATAACCAATATTAAAGCTGATTAAATAACCTCACCTTCTATCTCGTAATGATATTGCAACGGAAGTTCTTGGGGACAAAAAAAGCAGAGCAAAATATATGAAATAAAATAAACTTAAAGCGCTTTTCCTATAGTCTTTATTCTAAGAGAGTCTAATTGGAACAAGAAGTGCCTTTTGTGAGAGCTCAGAAACCATATTAAAACATGAGCTGTGAATGAGCGCATTTATGTTGTACGAACTTTTTACAATAGCAGCATGTTTTTGTGTGTCTTCATGGCTTCAACCTGTCACTACACAATGATGATATAATATTCATTGTTTTCCATATATGATTGCACCGCCTTTCTACACCTTAAAGAACGAATATTTTCAATCCAATATGGTCTAAACAGTTCTGCTTCTTCAAGCAGGTCTCTTTTGGCTTTTCAATTATGTAATTCACTTAACTTAAAGACTCTACAGGCAAGAATCCCAACTTAAGAATATTCATTACTTACTCTAAGACTACTTAATATATTAAGTCTTACGAGTCTCGTATCACCACACCATAAATGGCAATATCTTATGGCACAACAAGATAAAGGTATTTTTGAACCAGCAACCTTTTCTTTATGCAAAAAATTCAATAATAAAACGCTCATAAATAGTAGTAAGTGTTTCCATTGCATCAAGGGCTACACACTCATCTACCATATGCATCGTTTGCCCTGGTAAGCCAAATTCAATCACTGGGCAATAATCCTTAATAAATCGCGCATCTGAAGTACCACCAGAAGTGGAACATTCTGGTATATTCCCTGTTACACTTTTAATAGCATTGGATAAAGTTTGAATGAGTTTATCATTTTTGGTCAAAAAAACATCTCCTAAACTTGGAATCCATTCAAGCTGATAAGAGGGATATTGGTCACCATTGTTTTTTGATTGCACCAAAGCAAGACGCTTTTCAATTTCCTTCATCAGTGTTTCTTTTGTCCAAAGATCATTGTAGCGTATATTAAAATGAACTGTTGTCTGCGCTGGGATAACATTGACCGCTAAATTACCGGTATCGATGCTTGTTAGCTCTAGATTACTGGGTTGAAAATTCTCTGTCCCTTTATCTAAGACGATTTGTGTCAATGCTTGAATAAGCTTACTTGCCAAAGGCAAGGGATTAGCAGCCCGCTCTGGAAAAGCAACATGACCTTGACGACCCTTCACGGTAATGATACCAGAAATCGATCCGCGGCGACCGATTTTGATGACATCCCCAACAGTCTTTACACTTGTTGGTTCCCCCACAAGAGCCGCAGTCCATTTTTCGCCTTTTTTTTCTGCCCATTTGAGAAGTTTGACGGTACCATTAACAGCAGGTCCCTCTTCATCACCGGTAATCAAAAAACTTACCATTCCTTTAATGGGTCGTTTCTCAAGAACTCGCGCTAGCGCCGCAATAAAACAAGCGATTCCGCCCTTCATATCAACAGCACCCCGCCCATATAATTTCCCCTGATCTATGACAGCTTCAAAAGGTGAATAAGTCCAATCTTCCAATGCACCTGGTGGTACGACATCTGTATGACCCGCAAACATAAGATGGGGTCCTTCATTTCCCATTTTTGCATAAAGATTTTCAACATTATCTGTATTTTTATCCGTAAAAACAGGGCGATCGACGTGAAATCCCATTTTTTTCAAAAATTGTTCCAAAGTTGATAAAGCCCCTGCTTCATGAGGTGTAACAGAAGGACAACGAATAAGTGCCTGTAATAGCTGAAGTGGATCTGTAAGAACAGACATAAAAAACCTTCCCATTTTTTATAAGTCATCGGAACTTAAGGTTATTACGCTGAATTACAAAAAAGATAAAGAAAAAACATTGAAGACACTCAGCAAACCAAGCAGGGGAGAACAATCGTGCTGAGAGCTTCAATGGCTTCCTCATTATAAATGAGCAAGCACACACACAACAAAACACTCAACAAAAAGTTCCGTTAAATGTTGCCTTCATTTGAAAGTTTTTTACGCCTCTAAATTATATGAATCAAAATTAATTGCTTGCAATCTATGGGCATTTTCCTTCAACCAAGCACGGTACGTTTTACTATCAGGACATAGCTCTTCACAAAGAGCCCAAAATCTTGGTCCGTGATTCATTTCAACAAGATGAGCAACTTCATGAGCAACAACATATTCCACAACTTCTTTTGGTGCCATAACAAGGCGCCAAGAAAAAGAAAGACGCTTATCTATTGAACAAGATCCCCAACGACTTCTCGTATCTTTATAACAAATGGATTTGACTTTACGCTCTACCTGATGAGCATAATGTGCCACCAAAGGCGTTATAATAAGCGCCGCTTGTTTTTTCAAAACGTCAGCAATGCGTCTTGGGAGATATTCTAATTGACCATAAACAATAATTTCAGGCCCTTGCTCCGCATCTGCTGTAATGATTTCTGTTACCCCACGTCCCTCTCTATGCTTTATGGTATGAGAAACACCCAATAAGGGAATTGTCGCCCCCTCTTTGAGATAAGCATTTTTATGAGAGATTTGTACATGAGCAAGACGTGCCTCAATCCAAGATCGATGCTTTTCAATAAAATTTTCAACCGCATAGAGATTTATTGCTGGTGGTGTTGTTACACAAATCTCCTGACTTCTGGCATCAATACGTAAGGTAAGACGGCGCGCATACTTATTTTCCCGCACCCGTACAGGTACAGAGCGCTCAGAAAAAATAAAATGCTGTTTAGAAATGCTCATATATTTTTATCTTCATCAATAAATGTACCCCTTACTTTGCATTAATCTGATTAATAAAAGATCTCAATACTGTTTCAAGGCAATCTAAATCTTGTGGACGAGAAAAGCGATGATCCGCATCACGAACAAGTGTCAATGTTACATCATGGAGAGGTAAATGATCAAGTAAAGTCAATGTATGCTGATAGGGGATATCTTCATCTTCCATCCCTTGTAGAATATGGACTGGACATCCAACATCAATGCATCCTTTCATCACACAATTTTCGCGCCCATCTTCAATCAATGTTTTTGTAAAGGGCATTGGCTCTGTATCATCAACTGCAGGTCGTTCAATATAGCCTTTCTCCTCCAAAATCTTCCATTCTTCTGGGCCTAATTTTGGTTCCACCAATGTTTGTGTAAAATCAGGTGCTGGAGCAATCAATATCATGCCAGCAAGCTTCTTATTTTTCTGTGCTAGCATCATTGCAAGCCTTAGCGCAATCCACCCCCCCATAGAGGAACCAATCAAAATTTGTGGACCCTCACAATAGGTTTCAAAAGTCGCTAAACTTTCCTTAACCCAACGCGAAATTGTTCCTTGAAAAAAATCACCTTCAGATTCTCCATGTCCAGAATAATCAAAACGTAAACAAGACAAATCATTCTTCTGAGCAAACTGATCAACTAACGTTGCCTTACTTCCTAACATATCGGATTGATAGCCAGGAAGCCAAACCAAACCTGGAGATTGGCGCCCCTTGCGATAGCGTACTGCAAGTGCGGTGTTCTCAAATGAAAAAAACTGACAAGAAATATTTTGATCCATGATTTTTTATCCTCTATAAAACAATTTCTTTAAATTAAGAGAAAAACTTTTATAATCTAAATCATTCCAAAAAGTAATAAATCAAATAATGAAAATAACACGAATTATAGTTGTTTTTAGGTACATAATTGTATATTAAATTAACTGTAGTTGAATCAAAATTTAAGGAGCATAAACCATTCGTAAACCGTTTAAAATGACACCTACCCAAAAAGACGGACCACGTTCAAATCAGGATATTCGGGTACCTTATGTTCAGCTTATCAATGTTGAGGGACAACATCAGGGAGTTGTTGCGACACAAGAAGCTCTTGCTATGGCTGCAGATGCGGGACTTGATTTGGTTGAAATTGTACCAAATGCGGAGCCACCTGTATGTAAAATCATCGATTTGGGAAAATTAAAATATCAAACCCAAAAAAAAGCTGCTGAAACACGTAAGAAGCAAAAAGTCATCGAAATCAAAGAGATTAAGATGCGCCCAAATGTTGATGTCCATGATTATGGAGTCAAACTCAAGGCTGTTCATCGCTTTATTGATCATGGTGATAAAGTAAAGATTACTTTGCGTTTTCGTGGTCGTGAGATGGCTCACCAAGATCTTGGATTAAAGCTTCTTCAGCGTGTGAAAGAAGATACAAGTGAAATTGCCAAAATCGAATTGGAGCCAAAGCTTGAAGGCCGGCAAATGATGATGGTGATAGCACCTAAATAGTTTTGCATTGGAATAATATTCGCATGCAACGCATCAAAATGATGTGTATAGTATTATTTAGAAGCACCACATAGAATTTTTGTGGTGCTTTTAAGGTTTTATAAATGTGTATAAATCCTTTTAAAAGTTTAATAATGCTTGACCGATTTATAAGAAGAATTCGTTATTTTGCATATTAATGAGAAAGCTCAAACATCGTAAGGTCTTCTTATTTCAAGCTCTTTTATCATGCAATGCGGCAAAATTGTTTGCTTACACATCACAAATGGAGATGATACATAAAAATTATTAAAAAAGCAGAAATGTTTTTTGTGAGCCATTTCAAGTGCCAAAGGCTATCACAATATGGAAATTGGTAAATACAATAGTGAAACTCACCGGTATCTTTTATTGAAAACTAAAAATAATGATGAACAACGAATTTTCGTTATACCTTTTACAGAAACTTTGCACTACATTCTTCACTCTCACCGTCGTGAAATTGATGTAATGAACCTTGAAAGAAAAAGCTATTTTTGTAAAAAAGATTAAGGGGCTTTTTAATTAAGAGTGTTTCAATCTTGCATAAAATAATGAGAGAATATAGAAACTCTTCATGGCTAAAAAACAAATTTCCTCTTTTGATAAACATCTTATTATCCGTCTTTTGCGAGAAAATTTTCATAAACATGCGCGTTGGTACAGTGCAGCTATTTTCTCAATGATCATCATTTCTGGTACAACTGCAACTAGTGCATGGATGATGCGTGATGTTGTTAATCAGATTATTGATGCGCAAAATTTTCCTATGATCGTTTTGATTTCTAGCATCATTGCTTTTATCTTTATTCTCAAAGGAGTTGCAACTTTTTCCCAAACTTATTTTCTAAACAAAGCAGGCAATAGTATCATTGCTGAACAACAACGCAAAATTTTTGCCCGACTTATGGAACAAGGAGTCTCTTTTTATCATAATAACACTTCATCTGATCTTCTTGTTCGCGTAACTCATAACGCGACAGCCGTACGTAATATAATTGATACTATTATCACAACTTTTGTACGTGATTTGCTTTCCGTTAGTGGTTTGTTGCTTGTCATGTTTATTCAAAACTTTATATTAGTTGCCATTACTTTAATCGTAGGACCACTAGCTTTTTTAGGCGTTCGAATGGCTTTAAAACGCGTTCGCCGCCTTATGGAAAAAGAGCTCCTTTCACTTGGTGAAATTATAAAAATCGTACAGGAAACTGCTGTTGGTATTCGAGTCATTAAGGCTTTTTCACTAGAAGAAGTCATGAAGAAAAGAATGGACAAAGCCATTTGTGATGTTGAAAAACAAACAAATAATATTGCAACACTCGAAGCTATTACCAATCCAATTATGGAAACACTCACGGGTGTTGCCATTGCAGGTATTATTTGTTTTTCCGGTTATCTTGCAACCCAACGCGCAGGTGTTCAAGGTGAATTTATGTCCTTTATTGTTGCTTTACTTTTAGCTTATGAACCCGCAAAAAGACTAGCAAATGTACGTGTTAAAATTGAATCTGGCTTGGTCAATATCCGTACGATGTTTGAAATACTCGATTGTCCCCTTACAGTTGTAGAACATAAAGAAGCTAAAGATCTGAATAAAACGCAAGGAACTATTCGTTTCGAACATGTTTCTTTTGCATACACTAATAACAAAATGATATTGAAAGACATCAACCTAGAAATAGAAGCCGGAAAAATGACAGCATTGGTGGGACCATCCGGTTCGGGAAAATCAACCCTTATCAACCTTATTATGCGCCTCTATGACCCCACAAAAGGACGCATATTGATTAATGATCAAGACATTCGCTACACAACATTTCGCTCTCTGAGAAACCTGATGGCCTATGTAGGACAGGATACTTTTCTCTTTCAAGGAACTGTTAAATATAATATCGGGCTTGGAAAAGAAGGGGCTAGTGATGACGAAATTATCGAAGCAGCAAAAGCAGCAAATGCTCATGACTTTATTATGAGTTTGCCAAATGGTTATGATACACAGATAGGTGATAATGGCTGTAATCTTTCAGGGGGGCAAAAACAACGACTCGCTATCGCTAGAGCAATGATTCACGATAGTGAAATTCTGATTCTTGATGAAGCAACAAGTGCGCTCGATTCACACACCGAAGCACAAATTAATGAAGCCATTCACCACCTTACTAAAGGACGCACAACGATCATTATTGCTCATCGCCTTTCAACGATTGCTCGTGCTCACAAAATTGTGGTCATACAAAATGGACAACTGATTGAACAAGGTACTCAAAAAGAATTGCTAGCAAAAGAACATGGGTTTTATAAAAAACTTCATAATATCCAGTTCAAAAAACATACCCCCTAATTTCTAGATCCTTAAATAAGATTTGAAATAAAAAATGGATAGAAGGTAATGCTCCATTTATAAAAAAAGACTTGTTATCAAGAAAAAGCATTACTTCAATCAAGAAGTGGTAAAGAATTTATGGTTTATTGAAAATAAAATTCTTGGATTTAGATGAAAACTTTACTCGCTATTTTGTTGAATACAAAAGATAAGATGTAATTTGCTTATTGCAAATTTTCTTTATATTTATGATGAATCAATTAAAAGCGCTTGTTGTACGTCATAAGAGATATTGGTATATGCATAAAAACTCTTAAGATAAGCAATAAAAATACCTTTACACTTTCAAGTGAAAAGATTGTCAGCAACATGAAAAGCTGGAAAATAGAATGATAATGCCGGCTTATAGCTTTAGTAAATACTTATACCTTTATTAATAACGGTAGTGTAGATTTTATACCATTCATAAGAGATACTTTATACCATTTCACAAGCAATCTTATGAAATAGACTCAAGCGCACACTGAGAAATGTTCCTTTAAAACAAGTACATAAACTTGCAACACAATAATGTTATATTTTGGAGTATTCTGTTTGGGGAGCTATTCGTTATAAGAAAAGTGATCTTATTCCAGACACAATAAACAAAATCTAAAATAATAGGTAATTTTTATTATTAAAAAATATTGCTTTAAATGCGTTTGACAATAAAATCGATATCTTATGAATTCTCTGCTTGCCTCACGTTTTTGACGGTCTTTAATGGAATCATGTCCTTCACGTAAAAACAGAATGCCATTGTGTTGCAAATTCACGTACTTGTTTTAAAGAGACCTCTCTCAAAGTCTTCCCTAAGCCCATTCGCAATAACATTCGTGAATTGTATAACGATAAATCCATTAACCCCCTCTATCTTTACGCTTATGGAGTAACAAGCCGACACCACTCACACTATTCTGCCAGTCCCTAATGTTGCGACAGCTCTTAGCTCTCGAGATGATTCATAAGAGGCATTTTTAGTTATTTCTTAATAGTTTTATCCACACAGGATTCTCCGCTTGTAGCATACAAGCCGAATGATTTTGATTGATTCAATACGAAAGAGATTCGTACGATATTCAAAGTTCTAATTCAAGTTGAATAACAATAAATTATCTTTATAAATCAATATATTGCACACACTACATTCTTTAGGCAACAGCACGATATGGGCTTGAAAACAAGGTAAGGTATTTCTCTAAAATAAATATATAGCAGCAAAATAACATACTATCTTTCGTGAAGATTTTGTCCCTTTAGAGAATAGCATAACAAAAATCAAATATTTCAGATATATCTCTTCACGCCTCAACAAAAAGCTTCTTCTTTTATAGGATTTCTAGTCTATGCCTCCTTCCTCAGATTTAGAAATGAGAGACAAAAAACAAAGAAATTGTTTTTTTAAAATTCAATCTTTAATAATCTCTTTCATAAAAGAGACCTATACTAGAATTTTGTTCATTTCCTATGGCACCTTTAGCTTTGAGATGACGCGAAATATCTAAATTAATTGTCCCTTTCGTCGTTCCATCAGACCCTGCTTCAAAGCCCAAATAAATATTATTGTGTATGTAGCGTCCAATACGTAAGCCTGTATTCCCTTTCTCATTAACGATAACATCAAGATCATCAAGTCCAATTTTAGTTCGTAAAGTATTCAACAAAGATGTATTAGAACTACCTGCAAGATCAGCCGCTGCTGCTGCAAGTTGAGCAATCTGAAATGGTGATAATTCATTAAGAGAGCGTTTAAAAATCAAACGCGCCAAAATCTCATCCTGAGGCAAATTTGGTTGTGATGAAAAATTAATATCAAGATTATCAACCGTCCCACTTACAGTTACAGTGACGCGAATATCACCACTGTTATTGTTGGTTACAAAATAAACCGTAGGATTAAGATTACCACTAAAACTCGCTTGTCCTTGATCAAAATTAAGACGTTGCGACAAGATATCAAAACGTCCACGAATCATTCTAAATTCACCAACTGGATGCACATCATTCAATGGACCTGCTAGATTAATGCGTCCTCCCAGTTCAGCATCTAAGCCTTTTCCGCGTACAAAAAATTGATTGCGTGCTGTAATACGCATATTTGATAGCACGACAGATGAAGATTCTTGTGTAACTATACGGCTTTTGCTTTTGTTCGTGTTCTTAACATCAGCACGTTCAAGTGTTGTTTGAATCGATTTAGTTAAATTCTTATTTCTAACATCAAGAAACTTGGCATTTTTAAAATGATCAGGAACAAAAACTTCAGCTTTTTCAACGATGATATCACCACCAAGAACAAGACTATTTAAAAAATGACCTGTCATTGTCATCTCACCTGATAATGTTGCCAGAATCATAGAACCATCATTATAATTGGCATTATCAAGATGAAATATCAAATCTGTCTCTAGACCATTAGAGATACGACCTGAAGCAGAAATTCCTCCCCCCTCAAACGAAGAAGCTGAAGCTTTTTCTATAAGGATATGATCACCTTTCAATTTGCCTTCAATCGTTATATTATTTAATCCTACATTTGTTTGTGAATCAAAAAAGCTACCGTCGCCTATAGAAATATTTCCTATTAATTGTGGCTTTGATAATGACCCATTAAGAGCTGTATCAATTCTTGCTGTACCCGTTATATGTGCACCACGCTTAGCTAATAAGAGATTAACAAAATCAAGAGGCATTATCCCTTTAACGTTTAATTTTGCCTCTGAACCATTAAGAGATACAGGCCCATGGATGGAAAGATCTAATCCTTTATCTCCAGTAGCTATCATATTTTCAATATGAAATGTCGATTTTTTATAAGAACCACGAGCATTTATATTGATTGACATCGGTCCTTTATGCGTCATAGCGGTTAAATTTTGACTAGAAAGCTCAAAATGAGCAGATGGATCCTTCATTGTTCCACCAATATCAACTTTACCTATCACTGTCCCATCAAGCGCTTGTCCTGCAATAAAACCATTCGCCAAACGTGCAGATAAATTTTGCAAATTAATATGAAGATCAAGCGCATTTTTCTCTAGAGATACACGCCCCTGAGCTTGTGCTTGTACTCCTTCTCCTGTTAAATTTGCATTCAAAGTAAGATTTTGATCTACAGTGTTTCCCGTAGCAGAAAGAGAAAAAGGCATAATTTTTTTATCTTGAAAAGCAACGGTTGTCAGTCCCTCACCTTTTATATCGTAAGTTATATCAGGTTTTTTTAAATGACCACGAATCATAACCTGCCCTGTTACACTCCCTGCTGCACCAAGATCGGATTTCCACAAATTGACTAAAGTAGCAGGAAGGGCATTCATTGTAAGTTGTAAATTCAGGGTATCTTGAATATTTCCTGCTAAGATGATGTTGCCCCCATTTATTGCAATTCCTAATTCATTGATTGTCATTCCATCTTTATCAAAAGAAATTATAGATGGCTTCGGCAATGTTGCATGAAAAGTATGTTGTTTTAAGTCCACAGCTTCAATTTGCACTTCTCGTTTTATACTTTCTGGAAGTTCCTCAACCATTAAACGACCAGAAAGCCTTGCATTGAGAGTATCATGCAACATCGCCTGGACAGTAAAAACCGTTTGTCCATTATTCCTATCAGCGTGAGCATTTAAACGATTGACCATTACCAAAGGTGTTTGAATATGTTCTGCATTGATAACTCCTTCAAACTGAGTCATGCCAAAAGGATCGAATATGTCAGCATCTATTGCCAATTTTTTTATTTTATTCTTGGAAAAATTCAAATGGTTAACATGCGCCTTCACATTGGTTTTTTGTCTGCCATTTTGTTCATCAAAAATAAAATCTCCTTTTACTTTTCCACTACCATCCTGCAAAAATAACGCTGAAAGTACGGAAATATCATCGGCATCAATATGCAGCGCTCCTTTCAAAAAACCGCCAAGTTGTTGAGAAAGATCACCCGTTATTTTTGCACTTCCCCCTCTAATATCGATATTTTCAAGTTTTCGAATTTTATGAGAATCTTCAAAAGAGGCCGATAAATGCAAAGGTTTCTTAGCAAAAATTCCTTCACCCTTTACCACCCCTGTTAAAGAAGTAACTGGTGCTGTATTATCTACAAATGCATCTATGTTAAATGTTGTGTTTTGAAGTTTCTTCCCTACAATTAATGCTTCAGAAATATGGGCACGCGTATTTAGTTTTATATGGCTATTGCGCCCTCTCGCCGTACTTTGAATTGTAAGTGCACCGCTTATCTTTGAGTCTAATTTGGACAAATCAGATATTTGAGCAGATAGATCCATTTTAGCGCTTTCATCTGAAAAATAACCATTAGCCTCTATATTTGTATATTGATTTTTCAAATTAAAATGACGTAAAGTGAAGCCCTTTGTATTTCGAGCAGTGCCACCTGAAAGAGTAGTATTTCCTTTGAATAAACGATCAAAAGACTGCACGCCTATTTTCATATCGTCAGCCATTCCTGATAATTGGAGATCAAAAATGCCACTCAATAAACTGATCGTTCCTTTGGCTTTAATATCTGCATTACCAGAAAGTGATTGTTTACTGAACACTTCCAAAGGAGTTAATGTTTGAGCTTTTAAACCGAGATCGCCTTTAAAAACAAAATTCTCCATTGTCCCTTTTAACCAAGAAGAAAAACCCTGAGCCGTAACACTCAGATCATGAATCAAAATTGGTTTGTTCGAAACAATATCCGTATCTAAATGCACATGAACCGCTTGGCTTAAATTTTCTACTAACGCTCCCTTAATCTTTTTAACCCCTTGAAGCGTCCCTTTAACCTGAACACCAACATGACGAGAAGCTGCATTATCAAGATTTTCGCTTACTCCTCCCATATCAAAAATTGCATCGCGAATATAAATATTTTTATTGCTTAAATGATTTACAACCAACCGCCCATTCCAAGATTGTTGACCTTCGCGACCATAGTCAATGTTCAAAGCAAGAGTATTCGCAGGTTTTGGCACTTCTGATATAGGTAAATGAATAGACTCCTTTTCGTTATCAAGAGCCATTTTGCCATCAACAAAAAGCCGTCGCAAGAATCCATCAGCGGTTATTTCAGCATTGGCTATAACATTCATTGCTTTGTTCTGAATAACCATCTGATCAAGGTGTGTCACACCTTCTTTTGTTCTTCTTGCCTTTGCTTTTAATGTTATATCAGATTCGAAGAGACTACGATATTGAACAGGTATTAAAGGGCTCAGTGTTCCCTCTAATTTCGTAGAAAAACTCTGTCCTTCTGGAACACTTGCAAGAATAACATTACCATCTAAAATAGAATGATGATCGGACTCTAAAGAAAGTTTGATAACCAAATCATCAAAAGTACCATCACCTTTCACGACGAGACTTAATGCTGGACGTTGTTCAATGTTAAAAATATTCGCCAAAATACCATTTTGTGGTTCGTTAGCAGAAATATCAATTTGAGCTGTACGATTACTATCAGATATCTTGGTGAGAACAGAAAAAGAACCCGGTGCATCTAAACGATGCGCCGCTATATCGACATCAAAATTACCACCAGCCAAGGTGAAATTGCCTTTTAAGGACATATCAGCAGAAAAACCAAAAAGATTCTGTTCAAATGTCACATGTTGAGCTGTAAGCGTATTGATAGAAAGAGCAAGCGGTAATTTTGGTAAAGAGAATTTACCAGTCTCAAGGGAAGAAACAAAAGAAGAATTGCCTTGCGGTTTGCGTAAAAATGTAACCTGTTCTGCCGAAAGCTGGTTAATATCCATCCGCCCTCTCAGCAACGCTAGACGATTCCAATCCATTTTAGCATTGGTAATTTTAAGCCAAACCCCTTTTTTATCACTGACAGTAATAGTATCAATTGATGTTTGAGAAGACAGTGTCCCTTGCATATTGTGTAAACGAACTTGACGATTAGGCGCTGAAAGCTTTCGTTCAATTAAAGAAACAAACCATGAGCGATCATCTGTTTTCATTTCGCTAGAGGGAAGAATGTCTCCTCTTTGCGCAAAAACAAAACCACCCACCCCAAAAAACAAAAATACAAAGAAGAAAGCTGATAAACGTACACCTTTTTTCATTAAAATGCTTGCCCTATACCCACATAAAAACCAATGCGAGGGTCACCCTTCTCTCTCTTTAAAGGAAAGGCTAAATCAACGCGTAAAGGACCAAGACCCGTCATATAACGACCTCCTATACCGGCTCCCCATTTAATTTTTTGAGAAAAATCAAAATTCGCCTTTTTCCCTACTAAACCTCCATCAAGAAAACTGACAAACCCTATTTTATCATTTAAAGAAACACGCAATTCTGCTGACCCCTCAATAAGCGCCCGTCCACCAACAACCCCATCATTTTCTGTTTTGATACCAATATTACGGTAAGCATAACCACGAACAGAGCCCCCACCACCAGCAAAAAAAAGCGTATTTGCGGGTACTTGTGCTGTATCATTCCCAAGAATTGTACCAAGCTTTGCCCGCGCAGCAACAACAAAACGATCCCCTTCATCCAACGCCCAATAAGAACGACCTTCTGCTGTTACTTTTGCAACAAAGTTGCTAAAACGCATCTCATAAAAAGGCTCAATGAAAACTTCACCATATAAACCTTTTGTTGCATTAAACTTATTATTACGACTATCGTAAATCAAACCGCTAGGGAAACCGATTGTTGTAAAATTACGGCTCCCAAAATAGATATCACGTGAATAACCATTTGAAACTTCTACAGCAGCCTGTCCCGATAGATTACCATTAAAAATATGCGTAATACCTAATTTTCCTTTGATGGCTTTTGTCGTATAATTTTCTAAAACATCTTGTTGTATTTTTAATTCTGACCTGAAATCTGTATCTGGCGTGAGTACACCGGGCTTTACAAATGTAGCACCGAAAAGATAATCAAAATTTTTAAAATTATATGATTGCTTTTTATTGCTACCAACACCACTTATTTTTGTTTCAATTTTAAGAGTCTCTGCATGACCCAAAAGATTGTTATGCATCCAATAAGTCTCAAAACCAGCACCGTCTAAAGTTGAATAGCTACCGCCTACACCAAAACGACGCGGTTTACGTTCTTGTACAACAAGTGCAAGCGGTAAACTACCATCTAGATTAATAGTATCAGCCTCACGTATATTGATAGCACGAAAAACACCAAGGCGCGCAAGACGTTCATTTGCCTTAGCTAACGCATCAGAATCGTATATCTGCCCTGGTTTCAATCCGGTCATCCACGCGATATAAGCTGAATCTACACGTGGTTTCTTACTTATATTACGCACACTTAAAGGACCATAATAAGCCTTTTGTCCAGGAGCAACAACAATCCGTCCTTCAACACGCAACGCAGCATGGTCAGCCACGACCTCACTCTTCATAATTTTAGCTTTAGCATAACCTTGTTGCCGCCATCCTTCTATCGCCCATTTTTCTGCTTTCAAAATGGTTTCAGATTTAGCAATAGCCCCAAATTTATAGCCCAATTCTTCAATTGTGGGCATTTTATGCGCTTTACGTTTTTCAAACGGAGCTACTTTATCAATATTGGCAATACTAAAAACATATTGTGGACCAGCATTAATTGTAATAACGATATTCGATTGTGCTGGAAGTTGAGTTACCGGACTTAAATCAGCGACTTCTAAGCCATTAATTTTAATACTAATAACACCACCATAGCGTCCATCAGCATAAAGAGCAGAAAGAATTGCTCGATAATCTGAACGCGCCTTGGCGAGCAAACCAGAAGAACTGGCGGATGCTTTCTCTTTATCAGCAACAAGAGAAGAAACAGATTTAACTATTTTTATACCTTCTAATGGTGCACCTGGCGGTGCAACAACATCAACTTTATAAAATTTCTCTGTACTTTTGGTATAATGTGAAGAAGAATTTGTTTTCTTTTGACCAAAAAAAGGGATGCCGAAAAAATCAAATGCAGCAAGTGGCTGTGGAAAAGAAAAAGTAAAACACAAGCCTATAAATACACAGCGCACAGTCCCTGATTTTAACAAAATTCTTGTCTGGTATACCATAAAATCAGATACCTTATAATACACTTTGCATCTACTACGCTTTAAATAATATAAAAATAAGAAAGGTAAATATAATTACTTTGCACATTTTACACGTTTTATCACATCAAATAACACTCTGCGATACATAACGTTATCCTCCCCTTATATTTTCATAAAATTTTGCACTGTTGTATAACACGAACAGCCTCATTCTTTTTTTCTTAACATATTTATTTAGCTTATTATAAATGTTTTATTGCGTCCCATATCATCATGGTTAAATTTGTACAAATGACTTTCCATGGGAATGCTAAAAAACTGCCCACGTATATAGTTCTCTCTATAAAAAAAGCTATAGAGATGCTTCTTGATTTTTATAAATAGATATGATTGTCTCTACCAAGTCTAAAGGGGGAAAATAAATAAATGATCGCACGTATTACAACTGTTGCTTTTCGCGGTCTAGAAGCAGTCCCTGTCGATGTACAGGTTATGATTTCGTCTGGTAAAATAGGAATGGCTATTGTTGGATTAGCTGATAAAGCAGTTGCAGAAAGCCGTGAACGTGTACAAGCAGCCCTCCACGCTTGTGGACTTTCTATGCCTACTAAACGAATTACGATTAATCTTGCACCAGCTGATTTGCCTAAAGAGGGATCGCATTATGATTTGCCAATCGCCGTAGGCTTAATGCTTGCTATGGGAATCCTCCCTCCCGAAGTAGCTCAAGACTATGTCATTTTAGGAGAATTATCACTGGATGGTTCACTTACCGCCGTTAATGGTGTTTTACCAGCTGCCATGACAGCTTTATCACTCGATAAAGGACTGATTTGTCCCTTCCAATGTGGACCTGAAGCAGCATGGGCAAATGCAGAAATAAATATTCTTGCCCCAGAGACTCTGCTCACTATAGTCAACCATTTCAAAGGAACCCAAATTCAAAAACGTCCACAACCGCGCCAATATACTATCGAAACTGAACTTCCAGATCTTTGCGAAATCAAAGGACAAAAAACAGCCAAACGTGCCTTAGAAGTTTGTGCTGCTGGACGCCATAACCTTTTGTTTGTAGGTCCCCCTGGTGCTGGAAAATCTATGCTAGCGCAACGCTTACCTTCCATTTTGCCACCTCTTGATAGCCGTGAGCTTTTAGATGTCTCTCTGATTGCTTCTATTACAGGAGAAACGGTTCATAATACCATTTCACTTCATTGTCCCTTTCGTTCCCCACATCATTCTGCTTCCATGGCCGCAATGATTGGTGGAGGGCTTAAAGGACGACCGGGAGAGGTCTCCCTTGCTCATAATGGTGTGTTATTCCTTGATGAATTGCCTGAATTTTCTCCACAGGTTCTTGATTCTCTTCGTCAACCTTTAGAAAGTGGGGAGTCAGTTATCGCCCGCGCTAATCACCATATTAGCTATCCTGCTCGCTTCCAACTTATTGCCGCAATGAATCCTTGCCGTTGTGGTATGGCAGGCGAAAAAGACCATGTTTGCCCTAAAGGGATACGCTGTCAAATCGATTATCAGTCCCGTATTTCTGGTCCTCTGCTTGACCGAATTGATTTACGGATTGATGTCCCTGCTTTGACGGCTATGGACCTTATGCAACCAGAACAATCAGAAAAAAGCTGCGACGTTGCCAAACGCGTCGCACGGTGCCGTACCATTCAAGCTAAACGTTTTTCAACAATGGGGTTTGATCATATTCGTACCAATGGCGATTGCCCTGCCAAAATTATAGAACAGATTGCCATTCCTGATAAAAGTGCGACCATACTCTTACGAGATGTGAGTGAAAAAATGCACCTCTCCGCACGCGCTTATCATCGCATTCTCAAAGTTGCACGCACAATTGCTGATCTTGACGGATCAGATACTCTTTCACGCTATCATCTCGCAGAAGCTATTTCCTATCGACTAGGCGCAGAAAGATTAACAGCCCTTAATTAAAAAACTACTCATCAAAAAAACTTATTGGAAAATAACGCAAATAAAGTTCTGTAAGTTTACCATCCTCTTCTAGAGATTTCAGCGCATAATTGAGTATATCAACCAATTTTTCATTCTTTTTTGCAACAGCAAGCTGCATTCCTTGCCCCAATAACTGTGGCGCCATATATGCCCCCCCAACAAAATGGCAGCAATCAACAGATTTTTGTTTTTTGAACCATAATGATAAAGCAAATCCATCATCAAAAATAAGGTCAATTTTACGCTCTTGTAATGCTTTATAGAGCTCTTCTCTCTTTTTAAACCCTTGCCATTTGGCTTTAGGAAAATAATATTGAAAGAGTTTTTCGTGAACACTTTTAGACAAAACACCACTGGTTAAATGTATCAATTGATCGCTTATTGGCTCATCGAGATTTAAACGTCGAGAAGCAACAAATCGCGCTGGAAAGCGCAAATATGACTTTGTAAAAACAAGATCTTGCTGGGTTTTACTTGTTTCTTTTAAACCCGCAATAATGACTTCTGCACCACCATTTTTAACATGTTCTAAAAGCTCTTTCCAAGGAATCACTTCTATTTCACAAAGCTTCTCTAATTTTAATTTTGAGCAAATAGCACGCAATAAATCGATATTATAACCTGCAAGATACCCCGATTGATCAATAAAATTAAAAGGAGGAAAATCAAAAGTTGTTACAAAACGCAAACGAAAGATATCCGTTGTATCAGGTTGTACCAAATGTTCATGCGAATCAAAAAAAGAAGGCAACCTTTCAGCTTCTGCGTAAGAGGAAAATAGAACCCCCCCCGCTACAAATAAAATACGAATAAAAATATTGTATGGATTATTGAATAAAAAGTACTGTAAACGCAATTGAAGATGTTTCACATATATAGATTTTTTTATTTTCAAAATCTCTCCCCCATTTTTCAAAACTAAGATGCAACACTTCTTAACTATTATCTAACGCACTTCACCAAAATATCTGGCGTTTAATAAATAAAATTCTTGCTATTTTTGAAACCATTGAAAATGCTTAGATTTCTGATGTTAATTTTCCAAAATGAATATATAAAAAGTAATTTTAGAGAAAAGCGATTTAATTTTTTAATATAAGAAATAAGCTGTATATACTTTATTGCGTATCTTAAAATATTAAGACCATTTCCTTGCGTATCACAACTTGGGAAGTATATAGATACTATTGAAGAAAAGAGTAAAAATACCCCTCAAATGCCGAGGGTTTTCTCAACATTAAGGTTGCATCAACATTTAAGAGCTGAAAAATAAAATGATGATTCTGATTTGCACTTTATTGTCACGATGGGAAAGATGGGGGACATAAATCTTGTAGTATTCACAGGGTATTTTGCGTTATACTATTCAAACATCGTTGTAAAATGAGTTTGGGAACATTGAGAGATGCTCCTTAAAAAAGCGCGTGAATAAACAGTACAATGGCGTTTTGTTTTGAATGAGCGATGCAACCTCACGAGAATGCAAGAAACAAAAGCGTAAGATAATTCGTCATTACCCTCATTATTCAAAAACATCACCGTAGACGTTTTTTTAAATTGTAAAGTTGAATATAAAAGATGATCGTGGAAACGTGTTTTTACATTTACGCATTTATATTTTCCTCAAATGAAGCTTTTTTCACATTTTAAAGATGACACAAACCAATATACACAATATTTTCGCCTCAATCTAACATACAAAAGTTTGAACTGCTTAGAGAGCTCGCAACCTTTGTTTTAAATATATGGTAGAATTAGGATTGAAAAATTGATTTATGGATAAAACAAGTGAGACCTTTATTAGTGTAACACAAAAATGCATAACTAATTCTGAAACATTACGCATATGCAAAAATAAACAAAGTAAATAGCATCGTTTATGAAACAGCTTTTTGTATAAGTCATAAGTGTTTATTCGCCTTATATCACCGCCCTAGTGTTTTACAGCATAGCAGTACACTATCATTTTATCATTCTCTCCATTATATATCGACAGATATTGAATCTAGATCCGATATACGGTAAATATTTAATGTGGTTATTCCATAAATAACTGATCAGAACATTGAGCTTTAAAAAAAGCGGATAAAATATTGTAAATTGAACACAGGAATGGACTAACTTATGAGTGATGAAATAACCTCACCAGCACAAAGCAATAACTATGATGCCGCTTCTATCAAAGTTCTCAAAGGTCTTGATGCTGTACGCAAACGTCCTGGTATGTATATCGGTGACACTGATGATGGATCGGGGTTACACCATATGGTCTATGAAGTTGTAGACAATGCTATCGATGAAGCTTTAGCCGGTCATGCAACTCTTGTAAACGTCACACTCCATGCTGATGGTTCTTGTTCTGTTCGTGATAATGGACGTGGAATTCCGACAGATATCCATCCAACAGAAGGTATTTCTGCCGCTGAAGTTATTATGACACAGCTTCATGCCGGTGGAAAGTTTGATCAAAACTCTTATAAAGTTTCAGGCGGATTACACGGTGTTGGCGTCTCTGTTGTGAATGCATTATCCGTTTGGCTTAAATTGCAAATCAAACGCAATGGTAAAATTCATGAAATATCATTTACCCACGGGGTAGCTGATGCTCCATTAAAAGTTGTTGGCGATTGCGATCAAGAAAGTGGAACAGAAATTAGATTTTTACCAAGCTCTGAAACCTTTACTATGGTTGAGTTTGATTTTGAAACTTTAGAGCGTCGTTTACGGGAATTAGCTTTTCTAAATTCTGGGGTTTATATTCTTCTTGTTGACGAGCGTCATGCTGATATTAAATCCGTTGAATTGCATTATGAAGGTGGATTAATAGAGTTTGTGAAATATATTGATCAATCAAAAAAAGCTCTGCTTGATACTCCTATTTATATTGCAAGTGAAAAGGATGGTATGAGCGTTGATGTTGCCCTGTGGTGGAATGATTCCTATCATGAGAAGGTCTTGTGTTTTACCAATAATATCCCTCAGCGTGACGGTGGAACGCATTTGATAGGTTTCAGAAGTGCCCTTACACGCCAAATTAATGGCTATGCTGAATCTTCAGGTATTGCTAAAAAAGAAAAAGTGAACTTAACCGGTGATGACTGCCGTGAAGGATTAACAGCTATTCTTTCTGTCAAAGTTCCTGATCCAAAATTTTCTTCACAAACAAAGGATAAGTTAGTCTCTTCTGAAGTGCGCCCTATTGTTGAAAGTTTGGTCAATGAAGGTCTTTCAATATGGCTGGAAGAACATCCTCATGAAGCAAAACTTCTCATTAGTAAAGTGGTAGAAGCTGCAACAGCACGTGAAGCAGCACGCAAAGCACGTGAACTCACAAGACGAAAAGGGGCGCTTGATATCACTTCTCTACCAGGAAAGCTTGCCGATTGCCAAGAACGAGATCCCGCAAAATCAGAAATCTTTATTGTCGAGGGGGATTCGGCTGGCGGTTCAGCAAAAAGTGGGCGCTCACGTCAAAATCAAGCAATTTTACCCCTTCGTGGTAAAATCCTCAATGTTGAACGAGCACGTTTCGACCGCATGCTCTCATCTGATATGATTGGAACACTTATTACAGCTCTTGGAACGTCTATCGGTAAGGATGAATTTTCGCCGGATAAATTACGTTATCATAAGATTATTATCATGACGGATGCGGACGTTGATGGAGCCCATATTCGTACTCTGCTGCTCACTTTCTTTTTTAGACAAATGCCCGAGTTGATTGAACGTGGACATCTTTATATTGCTCAGCCTCCTCTTTATAAAGTATCGCGTGGAAAATCTTCCCAATATATTAAAAATGAAGCAGCGTTTGAAGAATTCTTGATCGATACTGGATTAGAAGAAACAACGCTTGAGCTTTCAACGGGAGAAGTTCGTGCAGGGGCTGATTTGTATCAACTCGCTAAAGATGCTCGTATATTACGTCAACTTTTAAATGGTCTTCATACCCGTTATGACCGTAATATTGTTGAACAAGCAGCAATTGCTGGCGCTTTTAATCTTGAAGTCTTTGCAACACAAGAAAAAGCGCAAAAAATAGCAGATACTACAGCACACCGTCTTAATCTGATTGCTGATGATATGGAACAAGGTTGGAGTGGACAATATACAGCAGATGGAAGTTTATGTTTTGAGCGTATTTTGCGTGGTGTTAAAGATGTTGTTACGCTTGATGTGGGACTTATAAATTCAACTGACGCACGCCAAATTGATCGCATTTCTCAAAATTTTATCGACATATATCATCCTCCTGTTCTTTTACGTCGCAAAGATAAAACAGAGCGTATTTTTGGTCCTATGAGCCTTTTAGAGAGCATTTTTACAAACGGTAAAAAAGGTGTTACTCTTCAACGTTATAAAGGTCTTGGGGAAATGAATGCTGAACAACTTTGGGAAACAACGCTTGATCCCAATGCACGTTCTCTTTTACAAGTAAAGATTAATGATGCAACCGATGCAGATTCACTCTTTTCTCGTCTCATGGGTGATGAAGTTGAACCTAGACGTATTTTTATTCAAGACAATGCCTTAAGCGTTGCCAATCTTGATATCTAAAGGTACTCTTCTGTTTTTGGCTGTGTAAACGTCGTAGTTTTATACGTTGTTTTTTCGTAGTTGAACATTCCCTCTCTATTTCATTTACGATAAAAGAAAAATAAGGAAGATCATATACATGGCAATTGAAACAGAACGTGTAGGAACCAAGGGTGGCATGGAGCACTCTTTTGGTTTTACAATAGTAGATGAAACACAAAAACAATCCATGGTGGATGGTGTGTTTCATTCTGTTGCTGAAAATTATGACAAGATGAATGATATCTTATCCTTAGGGCTACACCGTGTGTGGAAAAATTCCATGATTGCTTGGCTTTCCCCACCAGCACTTTCTCATTGGAAAGTTCTTGATGTCGCTGGCGGTACAGGTGATATTGCTTTTCGTATTCTTAATGCTTCACGCCAAAAAGCCCATGCTACAGTGCTTGATATTAATGGCTCAATGCTCAGCGTTGGCAAAAAACGCGCACAAAAAAATGGTCTTGCCCCTCTGATTGATTTTGTTGAAGCCAATGCAGAAAATCTACCTTTTGAAGATCAAAGCTTTGACGCTTACACGATTGCTTTTGGAATTCGCAATGTTCCTCATATTGATCAAGCTCTTAGAGAAGCTTTTCGTGTTTTAAAGCTCGGTGGACGTTTCTTATGTTTAGAATTTTCAAATGTCGAGATGCCTTGGCTCGATAAAATTTATGATCTTTGGTCTTTCCATGCTATCCCTAAGCTAGGTCAATTTATCGCAAATGATGGCGATGCTTATCGTTATTTGGTTGAATCTATCCGCAAATTTCCTAAGCAAGATGATTTTTCCCATATGATCAAGCATGCGGGGTTTTCGCGGGTATCGTACCGCAATCTCACCGGTGCGATTGCAGCGCTGCATTCAGGTTGGAAAATTTAAAAATGGTGCAAATTTCCCCTTACTTTCAATTGATGCGTGCAGGATGGGTTTTAACACGTGAAGGTGTTTTAAGTGCTCTTCCTCATGATGATCTTCAAGGATTTCCAGCGCTATGTCATCGTATAGCGAGTGCATTAGCACGACGCAAAACAAAAAAGAAACAGCGATCTGAAAATATTTCATATGCCATTAATAAGCTTGGACCCTCTTACATAAAACTTGGTCAATTTCTTGCCACAAGACCTGATATTGTTGGGCGTGATATTGCGGAAGATTTGTCACAGCTACAAGATCGTGTCCAAACATTTTCTTGCACTGCCGCTATTGCTCAAATTGAAAGTTCTCTTGGTCGCTCTATTGATGATTTATTCGTAAATTTTTATCCCCCCATTGCCGCCGCTTCTATTGCTCAAGTTCATCCAGCTGAATACAGTGATGAAACTGGCCATAAGAAAAAATGTGCTGTAAAAGTTATTCGTCCCAATATCAGAGCACGTTTTTCTAAAGATCTTAGAGGATTCTATCTCATTGCTCATTTACAAGAGCGCTATATCCCTGCCTCTCGAAGGCTTCGTCCTGTTTGTGTGGTGGATACTTTAGCACAAACAACACGACTTGAAATGGATTTACGCTTAGAAGCAGCAGCTATATCTGAAATGGCTGAAAATATTCAACATGATACAGGCTTTCGGGTTCCACGTATTGACTGGGAACGGACAGGACGTAATGTTCTTACAATGGAATGGATTGATGGTATAAGAATATCCGAAACTTCCAAACTCAAAGAAGCAGGATTTGATTTGAAGGCGCTTGCTATTACGCTTATTCAATCTTTTCTTCGTCATACACTGCGTGATGGTTTTTTTCACGCCGATATGCATCCTGGTAATTTATTTGTAGATGAAAAAGGATGTATTGTTGCTGTTGACCTAGGCATTACAGGAAGGCTTGGTAAAAAAGAAAAGCATTTCCTTGCTGAAATTCTTTATGGCTTTATTACCCGCGATTACCATCGGGTTGCACGCGCCCATTTTGAGGCAGGTTATGTTCCTTCACACCATAATATCGAAAGCTTTGCGCAAGCCAACCGCGCTATTGGCGAACCAATTCACGGACAATCAGCACAAAGCATTTCCATGGCTAAATTGCTCACTTTATTGTTTGAAGTCACTGAATTATTTGACATGCAAACGCGACCTGAACTTTTATTGTTGCAAAAAACGATGGTTGTTGTGGAAGGCGTTGCCCGCACATTAGACCCCACTTTTAATATGTGGAAAGCTTCTGAACCCGTTGTCAAAGAATGGATTAGTAAAAATTTAGGACCCGTAGGCGTTGCAAAAGACTTTAGTGAAGGAGCACAAGCTCTCCTTTCGCTGGCACGCAAAACACCACAATTGGTTCAAAATTTCCAACGGATAGAAGAAGATTTCAATCAAATGAGAAAAACAGGTTTTAATCTTTCTCCTGCTACCCTCAAACAACTTGCTGTGGAACAAAGTCATAGAAACCGTTATGGTCGTTATAGTCTTTTTATCATTGCACTTTGTTGCGCTTGTCTTACTTTTTACTTTTTTCATCTTTTCTAATCTCCTTAATATGCTAAAAATATCAACAATGAAATCATTGCAATCATTTTATTTCTTGGAGGTATTTTATGGCCAGTATTACCATTCGTAACCTGTCTCCTGAAACCAAAGAAGCTTTACGCATACGCGCCGCGCAAAATGGTATTTCTATGGAAGAAGAAGTCCGACGCCTTTTAAGCAATCCCACTCCTCTCACCACACAACCCCTTCATACTAGCGCTGTTGAAATGCAATCATTGAAATCAAAATCTCTCCTTCTTATTATTGGTGGAAGTATTGCATCCTATAAAGCACTTGATTTGATTCGCCGTTTACAAGAACGTGGAGCACATTTAAAAGTTGTAATGACAAAAGCAGCGCAAAAGTTTATTACGCCTTTAGCCGCTGAAGCTTTAAGCGGTGGTACTGTATATACTGATTTATTTTCACGCGAAGAAGAACACGATATCGGACATATCCGTTTAGCACGTAATGCTGACCTGATTATTTTAGCCCCTGCTACAGCCAATCGCATTGCAAAAATAGCCAATGGCATAGGAGATGATCTGACTGATTGCATTCTTTTAGCGGCACGCTGTCCACTCTTAATTGCACCCGCCATGAATCCGTCCATGTGGGCGCATCCTGCCACTATTCGCAATGTTGCACAACTGCGCGCAGATGGCGTTCATATCATCGGACCAGAAATCGGAAATATGGCTGAACGTGACGAGATAGGATATGGACGCATGAGCGAACCTTTAACTATTGTCGCTACCATAGAGACTATTTTGAATGTGCATGAAAAACCTCTCTCTGACCGCCATTTCATCGTTACCTCTGGCCCTACCCATGAACCAATTGATCCAGTGCGTTATATTGCTAATCGGTCTTCAGGTAAACAAGGCCATGCCATCGCAACCGCTCTTGCGCATTTGGGTGCAAAAGTAACACTTATTTGTGGACCTGTTAATCTTGCAGACCCACAAGAAGTAAAAACCATTCATGTTGAAACAGCACAACAGATGTTACAAGCCGTTCAAACCGCATTGCCTGCTGATGGTGCTATCTTTGTTGCCGCTGTTTGTGACTGGCGCAGTCAAACGCAGTCTTTACACAAAATTAAAAAGAATGCTCATAAAATACCACCATCCCTTCATATGGTTGAAAATCCTGACATTTTAGCAACGATTGGACACGCTCCAAACCGCCCCTCATTGGTCATTGGTTTTGCTGCTGAAACATGTGATATCATTGCCAATGCGCAAAAAAAATGTGTTGAAAAAGGAGCTGATTTCATTCTTGCTAATGATATTTCTCTTCAACTAGATGGTACAAGTGTCATGGGTGCTGATACAAATCAAGTTTATCTCGTAAGTAGAAAAAAAGTTGAACAATGGCCCCATATGAGTAAACAACACGTAGCGCAAAAATTAGCAAATGTGATTGTATCATTTCTTGCCCCCAAAACACCTACTCCTCATGAGGAAAATATACCCCTTTGCAAATAAGAACTCTTCAAACGCGTTGATATTAAAACACCTTATAAAATAGAACTGACAATATGTGTCTATCCATCTCAATTAGTATATAATATTTCTGGTTTATAATGATAATATCGCATTGTTCATATTAAATTAGAATCCCAGATATCATAAGATTCTCTCATTCCTAATCTCTCTCATGTTGAATCAATAAAAATCATTTTCTTGCACGTTGTAAACAAGGATAACTGTATGAATACAAAACGTTTCAGAAAGAACTAAAAGCGCTTATAATGGACCGTCTCAAGAACCAAGGGCTTGTCTCGGACAACACTGAGGATGATGGTGCCAGCGTGCTCTTTTTATTAAGCGTAAAGTTAGTGATGCCCTATAAGTTTTATATTATTCACGAGAGCTTTACCCATATACCATTCACAAACGCTGTTGCGAAATGGGTGTGATGAGCGTTGGGAAATGTTTTTTTAAAAAATCCTATCTCACCCTAGCCTTCATAAAAGCAGGATCTATTGCACCACTGTCTCGCCAGCTTATAAAAAAACAAGCTATCATTCACTTTGGCTACCATCAATTTTGACAAAGCTCTTGTAATGGATAAAATTTATAAAAAGCATTTTCTTTCTTCAATGTTTTTATCCACATATTGGTCATATTTATGATATGCAAATAAATGATTTTGATTGTTTCATGATGAGAGCAGCTAATGAGAAAATATGACAACTTTATTTTGAGCTCTTATTCGCTATGAAAAATAATGTATAAATCAATAATATTATAACATCTCAATGCAATTTTAAGCATACTTCATGCTGACGCTCATAAAGAATGTAGACAAAATTCATTGTACCACTGTCTATAAGTTTATGAAACTGAAGCCTTTATTATTTTCCTCAGTGATCGGTCTTTAAGATTAAATGTCTGTGTCCTCTCTCCAGAATACCAAGACCACAAAGACTAGAATTTTATCCATGATATCTTCACATTGTGATGTTTCATGAGAAGCATTTTTATTCCTTTATCGAAAGCTTTGTATCCATACATTGGTCTCGCCTATAATGTGTACGTAAATAATTTTTTGATGTTGAATAGAGTCTTTGAAATTAAAGAATATTTCTATATTTGGGATTTTATTCAAGTTGAAAATGATCAATTCTCTTCGATAAATTAGTGGTGTTATTATCTAAAAATTATTTGATACAGTGCACCACTTGTATGAAAAGTGCTTCAATGAATGCTTACTTCATTGCACTTATGGCTTTTAAAATTCAAAATCTCATCATTTTTAAGCATCCGTGGTTTCTCCCTTTCTTTGCTTCTTCTCAAAAAACTGCTCTTCTATGGGATCTGACAGTCAATCGCCTAAGCTTATTTTTTCCACTTCTATCATATTAATCATTCTGTTGCCCAAAATTAGAATATCTACGGAGCTACTACGTTACCCCTATTCCATTGAACTCAATATTTTTTTGAAAGCGAGAGGCAAAAGCATGCCGCCAAATAGTAGAAAAGTACAGAATTTTAGGAATTGTGCAAAACAATTAAACATTTAGATAAACGAAGTTAGATAACTCTACTGAATAAATAGAAATAAACAACTTTTCTCCCAAATAGTTCTTATTCCTTAATTTTTTACATATATCATATAAACGCAATAATCTACACTATGTACAAAAATACTAAAAATTTCTTCTACAACAGCTACTTTTTAAATTCTTCTTTGTTTTTAAAAATCAAAATTTCTATTTATTCAAACTTTATTTTTAACAAAGAAACCTTAACCGTTTTTTATAATGTTCTTGAAAAAAATCTTGTAATTCAAAGAAAGAAAAAATTACACTGTACATACTTTAAATATATTTCTTGTTTTTTTTGCTTCTTTCCTTAGTTTATTAATCTATGATTTTTACTGCTGCTTATCGTGCTTTACAACGTCTTCTGACCTCGCAATATCGTATTATGATACTGAAAGCATTGGGGGTTACTTTTTTCATTCTCACCATTTTATGGTTATGTGTGCACCAACTTTTTGTGTCTTACTTTTGGCCCTGGATTGCTCAATTTCTTCCTGGACTCCCTAGTTGGGCGGGATGGATTGGTTTTAGCATGCTTATCATCTTTAATCTTGGGTTGGCTCTTTTGTTGGCTTTTTTGATTGCACCCATCACAGCTATGATTGGTGGTTTTTTCATTGACTCTGCTGCTGAAATCATTGAAAAGGAGGATTACCCAAACGAGCCTATTGGACAAGCCTTGCCGTTTCAGCGTTCTCTTATCATTTCCTTTAAATTTGTTATTTTAAGCCTTCTTGGTAATGGAATTGCTTTTATTTTATTCTTCATACCAGGTATTAATTTAATTGCTTTTTATCTTATTAATGGTTATTTGCTCGGTCATGAATATTTCTTGTTTGCGGCTTACCGTTTTCGAACAGAGCAAAATGCGCGTGCTTTTTTACATACTCATTACACAACAGTTTTTGGCGCAGGATTATTGATAGCGCTTTTTGTTTCGATTCCTATTATTAATCTAGCAACACCGCTTTTTGCCGCCGCCTTTATGACACATTTACACAAAATGCTTTCCCAAAAGACCATAGCACGCATTACACAAAAATAGTGTTCCTTGACTTTAAGGTTAATAAAACTTGCCAGCCAAAGAAAGCATAATATAAAATTTTATGCTTTATCTTTTATTAAAGCAATATATTGATTTATAATGATAACTTATCGTTTCACAACATGAGTGAAAAACCTAAATATTATGAGGGTTTCTCATTTTAATCCTATTCATATTGGATCAATTGAAATCGTTTGTTAATATATCATAAACGGAGGTGGTGTGCGGATAAAAGTACTTTCAAAAAGGCGTGAAATATCTTTATATGAATCCTCTTAATGCAAACATTATCGTCGTATTGAAAACTGAAAAAGAGTATGATGGTGCCGCTTTGTACCTTCTATTTCAGTAAAAACGGATAGCATAATGTCTTTTATACCATTCATGGAGAGTGTATATTCTTCATAAGAGAGTTTTGGAAATTATTGAAAGATATCTGTGTAAAACAAGCACGTAAATGAGTAATATAATGGTATTTTGAGCGTATTCTATTTTAATTGTAAAAAGCGTGCGCTTTAAAGAAACCTTTTGAAAAAAATCTTGCTCTGATGTTAGCGTTTCGCTAATATAGCGTTATTGTATTCATTATCTTTAATGGATTATTTTAGCCTTGTTAGCGCCTTATATTATAAGGTTTCTTTTCTTCAAAACTGTTGATACGAATGATTAATTGGATATTCATTTTTATTAAAAAATAAGGCGTTTGTTAACCATCGCAAGGAGTAAATTTTAACACCAAAGTAAAAAATACAAACATGTAAGTTCTTAAAACTTATGAGAAATTTATTATAGGGAATACTCTTCATGATGCATATGATTGTTATAATATGGGAAAAATTAAAAATTAAAAAACAAGCTATACGTACACTGATAAAAGTATTAAATAGACTCCTTTGTTCAACCGGTAAAGCAAATGTGACTGCTTAAGTTCTATATTCTTTCAAATCATGCAAAAGATGCACAATATTTAAAGGAAGGTTATAAAGATGAACTGGATTACAAATTATGTTCGTCCTAAAATTAACTCTATATTGGGGCGCCGTGAAATTCCAGAAAATCTATGGATTAAAGATCCTACCAGTGGTGAAATGGTCTTCCATAAAGATCTGGAAGCTAATCAATTTGTAGCTCCCAATTCTGGTCATCATATGCGTATCAGTGCTAAAAATCGTCTCATGCATTTTTTTGATGATGGTGTTTATACAGCTCTTGAAAATCCAAAAGTTGTAACAGATCCTTTAAAATTTCGTGACGAAAAACGCTATATTGACCGGTTAAAAGATTATCGTTCTAAACTTGGGGTTGATGACAATATTTTAAGTGCACGTGGTACGATTGAGGGTTTGCCAATTATTGCAACTGTTCAAGATTTCGCCTTTATGGGTGGATCACTTGGTATGGCTTCAGGAGAAGCTATTATCAAAGCTTTTGATACTGCCATTGCTGAAAGGCGTCCGCTGGTTCTTTTTGCTGCTTCTGGTGGTGCACGCATGCAAGAAGGAACACTCTCGTTGATGCAAATGCCCCGTACAACAGTAGCGATTGAAATGTTGAAAGAAGCAAAGCTTCCCTATATTGTTGTGCTGACTAATCCAACCACCGGTGGTGTTACTGCTTCTTACGCCATGCTTGGTGATATTCACATTGCCGAGCCTGGCGCTATGATTGGTTTTGCTGGTCCACGTGTGATTCAACAAACTATACGCGAAACCCTACCAGAAGGTTTTCAAAGTAGTGAATATCTGCTTGAACATGGTATGATTGATATGGTTGTATCGCGTTTAGAAATGAAAACAACAATTGCGCGTATTTTACGCTTGATGATGAAACGCCCTGCTGTTTTTAACCCTTCCGATCCATCCCCAACAGACTCTCAAACATCGCTTTCTAGGACAAAAGCAGCTTAAGTTTATGCAACAAAGTCAAATACAAAGGGTGGTGGATGATTTACTAAAAAATTATCCGAAAAAATTTGATCTTTCCTTAGAGCGTATTGTTCACCTTTTAGAGCGTCTTGGTAACCCACATTTAAAACTTGCCCCTGTTATTCACATCGCTGGAACAAATGGCAAAGGATCTGCTTCAGCAATTTGCCGTGCTCTTTTGGAAAATGCAGGATACCGCGTTCATGTTTATAGCTCACCTCATCTCGTCAACTGGAATGAACGCTGCCGGTTAGGTCAAAAAGGAGGTGGTCAACTTGTTACAGAAAACCAATTGGCTGAGACAATCCGTGAAATTATAAAAGTAAATCGTCAAGAGCCGATTACTATTTTTGAAATTTTTACAGCCGCTGCCTTTATGTTGTTTAGTATACATCCAGCTGATGTTGTCATTTTAGAAGTTGGATTGGGAGGACGTTTTGATGCTACCAATGTCGTTAACAAACCAGCTGTATCGCTTATTATGCCCATTGATTATGATCATGAGAGCTTTCTTGGAAATACAATTGCTCAAATCGCTTTTCAAAAAGGAGGGATTATCAAACCAAACGTTCCTGTAGTCATTGGGAAGCAAAATTATGAAGAAACTCTTGCTACTTTAATACCCCTTGCTAATAAAAATAAAGCATTTTATGCTCTCTTTGATCAAGATTATCAAAGTTATAAAGAACATGGACGTATGGTTTTTCAAAACAATCAAGGTCTCATGGATCTTCCCCTTCCTAACCTTATTGGAGACCACCAAGTTGCCAATGCTGGTGCATCTCTTGAAGCAGTTTATCAAGCGGGTTTTCAACTTTCAGAACAAACCATAAATGACGCTTTAAAAAATATTTATTGGCCCGCACGAATGCAGCATCTTACCCAAGGACTTTTGGTTGATCAACTATCTCCTGATATTGATTTATGGTTAGATGGTGGTCACAATCCTGCTGCAGGAAAAGTTATTGCGGCAGAACTTACACAATGGAGAAAAAAAACAGATCGCCCCATTATTATGATTGCTGGCATGCTTAATACCAAAGATGCTGTCGGTTATTTTCGTCCTTTAGCTAACCTTGTCGATAAAGTATATACGATACCGCTGCTTGACAATAATGCCAGTATCTCTCCAACAGACTTAGCTGAATCAGCCCAAAAAGTAGGAATCCCTGCTGCCCCAAAAGCGCACCTACAAGATGCTTTGCATAAAATTAAAATGGAATATAAAGAGGCTATTGTCCTTATTAGTGGTTCTCTTTATCTTGCGGGTGATATTTTGCGTGACAATAAAACACCACCGTGCTAGATAATTAGCTATTTTTAAAGCTTTGAAAGATAGACTTTTTAATCATGCAACTTGATTGTGCACTTTATCAACATCCTAAACTCATTACTGTTTTTGGCGGATCCGGTTTTGTAGGACGACATGTCGTTGAAACTTTGACTAAGCGGGGATATCGCGTTCGTATCGCTGTTCGTTGTCCACAAAAAGCTTATTACATGCTCCAAATAGGAGAAGTAGGACAAACCCAAATGCTTAAAACAGATATCAAGCATCGTGCTTCTGTTGCACGCGCATTGCTTGGAGCTGATGCGGCAGTGTTTTTGCCTGGTAGCTTAAAACAAGCAAATCAATCGAATTTTAAAAAAACACAAATTGATGGTGTTTACAATGTTGCTGAATTAACAGCAGAAACTGGTATTCCGCTAATCTATATGTCAACACTTGTGGCTAACGAGAATGCTTCATGTCTTTATGCACGTGTTAAGTTTATGGGTGAACAAATCATTCATAACAAGCATCCTCAAGCAATTATTATCCGTCCATCCGTTATCTTTGGACCAGAGGACTGTTTCTTTAACACCTTGGCAGATTTGTCACGTTTTTTACCAATTATGCCTCTTTTTGGAGGTGGGAAAAGCAAATTGCAACCCGTGTATGTTGGTGATGTTGCTGAGTTTATCGCGCGCGCTTTAGATGGACAAGTTGCTTGGGGAAAAAATTATGATCTTGGTGGTCCCCAGATTATCACCTTCCAAAATACTCTTGAAAATATACTCAAAATTATTCACCGTAAAAAAACAATCCTATCCATGCCCCTTTCTGCTGGTCTATTGATTGGAGGAATTTTGGGAACAGTCGGTAAATTGCCTTTTGTACCAACACTCGTAACAGCCAATCAGATACGTTTTTTGCAAATGGATAACATTGTTTCTAAAGAAGCTATAGAGAATGGATATACTCTAGAAGGTGTGGGAATTACCCCCAGAGCAATGGCAGCATTCTTGCCAAGTTATCTTTGGCGATTTCGTCCACATGGTCAATTTTCCCAAAACCTATTCGTTTAGAATAAATTCTTCTAAAACTGAGTTAATTATTTGATTTATAATTCATCGCTCGTTGTTAGCAGTTTTAAAATCAGAGTGTTCAATAGAGTGATGTTTTTACATTTTAAATACTCTATTCAGTATCACAAAAAATGTTTAATCGTATATCTATAATCTTTTGATAAAAATCGTTGAAAACAAGAGAAAAGCACTTCTTATAAACTGTCTTTATCCAAGAGCAGATGCAACATTGGAATCCTAAAGAACCGATTCTGAATTGCCTATTCATAAACATGATAGCCTATGGCTTTGCATTATATTATTTTGCTAAAAAGCTTAATAATGAGATTAAAGTAATACTTCCTTTTTCAACAACCGCATAAGTGAGTAGAATATGGGTATACTACTTTCGATATTATCCCATAAAAAATCGATATAAAAACTGTGAAGCAATGCACCATTTTTATTATTTAAAAGGTATTCCCTCTAGAGATTTTTAAAAGCTTTAAAGTTACGTGAAAAGGATAGAGTTTTGTTTATATAATAAGACTTATCATGAAGATCTCTTATTCTGTTAGTAACATCACTACTCAGATCCGTAAATGCATATTTGTTGCACAAATTTATGGAGATTTTAAAAGAGCTTTTTCACATAGAGAAGTCCTCTTCTTGTCTTGCATTTTTTTTTAATTTCTCCTACCGTCTTGGAAAAACTTATTTTAAAGGAATGAAGAATGGCAGCTCAAGATTTTGTTGTCAAAGATATTGCACTTGCCGCTTATGGTCGTAAAGAACTTAATATTGCTGAAACTGAAATGCCTGGTTTGATGGCTTGTCGTAAGGAGTTTTCTTCCAGCCAACCTTTGCGCGGAGCGCGTATTTCTGGCTCATTGCACATGACAATTCAGACAGCTGTTTTAATTGAAACATTAAAAGCGATTGGCGCCGATATACGATGGAGCTCTAGCAATATTTTTTCTACGCAAGACCATGCAGCAGCAGCTATCGCCGCAACTGGCATTCCTGTATTTGCCGTTAAGGGTGAAACATTGGAAGAATATTGGACTTATATAGATGCAATCTTCCAATGGCCAGATGGTAATCCTTCCAATCTTATTTTAGATGATGGAGCTGACGCCACAAACTATATTTTAATGGGAAGTCGTGCAGAACAAAATAAAGATATTTTATCGCATCCCAAAACAGAAGAAGAAGAAATTTTTTTCAAACAAATACAAAAGCGTATGGATGCAACGCTAGGTTTTTTTACACGACAGCGCGCAGCAATTAAAGGTGTAAGCGAAGAAACCACAACAGGTGTAAACCGTCTTTATCAGTTACAAAAAGAAGGACTTCTACCTTTTCCTGCTATTAATGTTAATGATAGCGTCACTAAATCAAAGTTTGATAATAAATATGGATGTAAAGAATCATTGGTCGATGGTATTCGACGTGGAACAGATGTGATGATCGCTGGTAAAACTGCCATTGTCTGTGGTTATGGTGATGTAGGAAAAGGTTCAGCAGCATCTCTTTCTGGTGCTGGGGCTCGTGTTAAAGTAACAGAAATTGATCCTATCTGCGCTCTTCAAGCCGCTATGGATGGCTATGAAGTTGTTAATTTGGATGATGCTGCTTCCAGTGCTGATATTATCATCACGACAACAGGCAATAAAGATGTTGTTCGTTTAGATCATATGCGACAAGTAAAGGATATGTGTATTCTTGGAAATATTGGTCATTTTGATAACGAAATCCAAGTCGCTGCCCTTAGAAATTTGCCATGGACAAATATTAAACCACAAGTTGATATGATCACCTTTCCCGATGGAAAACGCATCATTTTGCTCTCTGAAGGGCGTTTGTTAAACCTCGGGAATGCGACTGGGCATCCTTCTTTTGTCATGTCAGCCTCGTTTACTAATCAAGTTTTAGCGCAAATTGAACTTTTTACCCGTTCAGAACACTATACAAATGAAGTCACTGTTTTGCCTAAACATCTTGATGAAAAGGTTGCACGTCTACATCTGGATCGGTTAGGAATAAAATTAAGTGTTTTATCAGAAGAACAAGCCGCTTATATTGGAGTCTCACCACAAGGACCTTATAAACCAAACCATTATCGTTACTAATACGTTTCCTTGGGTTAAAAAAGGGAAAGATGCCGTGCTCAGCTTTGGTGACTATAACCCCAAAGAAAAAGCTCAAAAAGAGATCCGAATCTATACGTATATATTTTGCCTTTTTTTCTTTTTTTCTCCAACATGCGCTTTTGCTCAGTCATTGGAAGGTTATTTACCATTTTTCTTCACTTTGCCGAATGGTCCATGGCTGCTTTTAGCGCTGTGTGGAGGAATTTCTTGTGCTTCACTTCTCACGTGCCTAGCTGTTATTATGCGTGCAAAAAAAACTGCACAGAAGCCTTTGAAGATAATTCAGGCAAATTTTTCTGAAAAACTTAAATATTATGAATGGCTTCTGGAAGAAACCGAGCAATTCCTTCTTATTTGGGAAAATCCAACAACCTTACCCCGTGTCGTTGGTGCCCTTTCTGCATTGCAAAAAATAGGAATCGACCAGAAAGATTTTCAGCGTTTTGAGCTCTGGGTTGAAGAAAATTCTCTGCGAGAACTTGATTATGCATTGACTCAACTACGTTGTAAATGTCACCCTTTTGATCTTTCTATCACCACCACAAACAATGTACCGCTACAAGTTACAGGAGTCATCGCAGGAACAGTCGCTATTGCTCGCTTTCAAGATATCTCAAAACAACAGAGTGAAAATGCTCGTTTACAGAAAGATATCGCCCGCCTTCTTACTGAATTGAGAATGCAGCGTAATCTTCTTGATCTTATTCAAGAGCCCGTATGGATAAAAGATTGTGAAGGAAAAGTTTGTTTTATCAATCGCGCCTTTAGAGAAATGACAGATTTTCGTGAAGGCAGTGATGAAGTGGGGGATCTTTTCAATGAAAATACACAACGCAAAACAGATGAAATAGAAACAATTTTTCAAGAACATGTTCACACAGTTATTGATGGAGAACGACATCGTTTTCATCTCACACGTATTACAACAGCCGAAGGGATGGCAGCTTTTGCGCGTGATGACAGCGCATATGAAAATCTTGCTCATGAATTAAGTTATGTTCTTCAAAGCCATTGTGAAACACTTGACCAAATTTCAACAGCTGTAGCTATTTTTGATACAAACCAAAAATTAAAATTCTGTAATCATGCTTTTAAAATTTTATGGCCGTTGGAGACTTCCTTTTTAGAAAGTGAACCAAGCCATACATTATTTCTTGAACGTCTACGTGAAAAAGGGCTCATTGCTGAACACCCCGATTGGCGCGCATGGAAAGAAGAACTTTTTAAAGCCTATCGACAAACAGAATCGAACCAACAAATTTGGAATCTTCCAGATGGGCGTACGGTGCGTGTTATCTCGAACCCTCATCCACAAGGAGGTGTCACTTGGCTTTACGAAAACCTTACAGAAAAAATTGATCTTGAACGCCGTTATAATACACTTATTAAAATACAAGGTGAAACACTTGATAAACTTTCCGAAGGCGTGGTTGTTTTTGGTACTGATGGACGCCTTCGTTTATCGAATCCTGCCTTGTCGAAATTGTGGTCTCTTCCTTATAATTTACTGGTAGAAGGGACCCATATTACACAGTTACAAAGCCATTGTTCAGCCTTAACCTTAGGACAAGAATGGGATCAATTTACCAAATTCATTACCGGTTTTGCTGAAAAACGTGAAACATATTCAGGTCGTATAGATCTTAAAAATGATATGATTATTGACTATACTCTGGTTCCTCTTCCCGATGGACAAACAATGCTTACTTTTGTGAATGTTACAGATACAGTCCATGTTGCACGTGCTCTTCAAGAAAGAAATGAAGCATTAGAAAGTGCTGATCGTTTGCGTAATGAATTTGTCCAACATGTTTCCTATGAATTGCGTACACCTCTCACCAATATTATTGGATTTTCCGATATTTTACGTGATCAAATTTTCGGCTCTATCAATAAACGTCAACAAGAATATCTTGGGCATATTCATTCAGAATCAGGAACTCTTTTAAATATTGTTAACGATATTCTTGATCTTGCTACCCTTGATGCAGGCATTATGGAGTTGGACATAAAATCGGTTAATATTGCAGATGCTATGATACAAGCAGTAGCACGTGTAGAAGATCGCCTTAATGGACGGCATATTACGCTTTTACAACAAATTTCTCCTTCCTTAAATTCTATTTCTGCTGATGAAAAGCGCTTGCATCAAATTTTTGTGAATGTACTGAGTAATGCTATTAATTTTGCAACGGAGGCGAGTACTATTGAATTTTGCGTCGATGAACAAGATGATAACATTGTCTTTAGCGTTCACAATCAGGGCTCTGACATCCCAGAAGACGTTCTTGATCGTATTTTTAAACGTTTTTCTTCCCATTCACACCATGGTGGGCGTGCGGGAGCGGGTCTTGGCCTTTCCCTTGTAAAAAGTTTCGTTGAACTACACGGTGGACATGTTGAAATTCTTACCGGTTCTGGAAAAGGAACAACAGTTAAATGTTTTTTCCCACTCTCCAAAGGAGATACGATTTTTTAATTTTAACCTTTATGATAACAAAAATTTTTCATCCATTTCATGGAACTTTTAATGAATTTTAGTTTTTTTCTTGAAAATGAAGAGGCAACAAAGCTTTTTGCACAAAATTTAGCTCTTTCTTTAAAGCCAGGAGATCTTGTAACGCTGCAAGGAGATCTTGGAACTGGAAAATCAACCATTGCACGTACAATCATTCAAACACTTGCGAACGATAACACTATGGATGTTCCAAGCCCTACTTTTACTCTTGTGCAAAGCTATCAACTTCCAAAGTTTGAAATTATTCATGCTGATCTTTATCGCCTTTCTATGGCAGAAGAAATTGATGAATTAGGGCTTCATGAAGCTCGTGAGAAAAATATTTTACTTGTTGAATGGCCAGAAAGAAATACAGCTCTTTTAGAACTCGCCACTTTTGCACTCACCTTACACTATAAAGAACATGGGCGTCATGTAACAGTTAGATCAGCGCAACATTCCATTGAATGTTTGCAACAGTCTTTTACAATTCGTACATTTTAAAAAAACATGAACATCATCATTTTTTAATTTGATAATACCTCAGTACTACCTATGAAATCTGAGATGATAGACAACATAAAGAAGGCTTCATGGAGGCACCAACCATGGAAGATGAAACGAAATGATGACTCTTTTATATAACAATGACATAAATTGCAAAGGACAGCCGTTAATTTATAGAAATTCATCAATTTATTTTAGAGAATCTGATACCTACAATTTTGATTTTAGAGAATAGTATAAGAGAATTTTAAATTGAAGTGATAACCCTTTAGAAGAGCATTATATAACCTGTAGTGAATTGCTTGTCTCTTTCTGCTTAAAAATTGTGAGCTTCAGAAAAGTAATTTGCAAAGTTTTTGCTTAAAATCTCCCTTTATGTGTTGAAAACACTATCTATCTCAATAGTCTTATCTAAGAAGAAATACCTTTAATGAAATTATCATTCACCCAATATTTTTAACGCGCCTATAAGGAAAGAATTGCATATATTCTTCATACAAAGCAATTTTTTATAAAAAATGGCCAATTGAATCATGCATAAAAGCACGAATTCTTAAATTCATTTAAAATTTTGATTTTTATTGTCTTTTCATTATAACATAATGCAAAAAAGAATATTTTAAAAAAGTCAAAAGGAGAGACAAAATTTCTCTCCTTTATAGTAATTATACGTGGAATTAACTAAGCCCATCTTTTATCCATTCAGAAAGACGTCCTTTAGAGGTAGCGCCAACCATATTCGATGAAATATTTCCATTTTTAAACATTAATAATGTAGGGATAGAACGTACTCCGTATTGGGTAGCCAGTTCCGGATTTTCATCAATATTTACCTTAGCAATTTTAACTTGATTTTGCATTTCTATTGAAATTTCATCCAACATTGGAGCAATCACTTTGCAAGGGCCACACCATTCTGCCCAAAAATCAACCACAACAGGGGTGGAAGAAGTTAGAACTTCACTTTCGAAATTGTCCTTATCAACTTTTATACACGTCATTGATTTATCCTTTATATTCACCTTTTATAGATTGGTATAATAACAATTCATATCAAGTTATTGCAAAGATAAATTATTAAAGGACTTTTTTACACTAGGGATTGTGCGTTGTGTTTGTTTGAGCGATTTTATGAAAGTAAATAAAATGTAAAAATGCTTTGCAAGGAAAAGAGTAACTTATAAGGCAACTTCACTAAGAAATGCCTCAAGTTTTTCTGGAGGAAGTTTAAAAATTTTGGCTTCTTTACTGTAGATAAGCAGAGCCTGTATATCTTTATCGGGATGAATAGCTTGCAATAACTTTCGATAAAGAGCCATTTGCAACCAATGATGAGAAGCAATAGCAGCTTCATTTTCTGGCGGGGTTCCTGTTTTAAAATCTGCAAAGATAACGCTGTTTTGCGTGATGTAGAGACGGTCAATTTGACCAGAGATTGCTTGTTCTTTTCCACGAATTTTCACAATACCCATTAAGGAGACCTCAGCACGTGAATGCTCAGAGAAAAGGGGTTTGAGATAAACATGATCTAATATTTTCCAAATATGGCAAAGAGCATCTTCTCTTTGGCTCTCATGCCAATGAGAGGCTTTGATATTGAGATAGTTTCGAGCATAATCTCGACGTTTTTGTGGGGGACAATCGGGTAAATACTGTAACAATCGGTGAACGAGATTACCATATTCAATGGAAAAAGCTCTGTTTGTGTTCATGGCTCCTAAAACAGGTGAAGTGGTAAGCTGTTTTGGACTTGAGGACAGCTCTGTATCAGCTTCAATGGAAAGGCTCGCCACTGACGGTTTTAACGGTTTTGGTAACACTGGTTCTGCTGGTACTTTATGGGAGAAAAAGTCTGGTAGAGGTGGAAGTGTTTGGCACTCAACGGAAGAAATTTTTTGGTTTATAGAAGTAGAAGAAGGCGGTGTAATGCAATAACGCCAAGCTGCAATATCTCCCGCAGGACCTTTTATAGCTACCGCATGTGGTTCGAGAGCTCTCTTTACCAGTTGTAACCATGTATGAGATGGCGTTTTCGGACCTTTATACCCGCAAACAAACAAGCGATCTTCAGCGCGTGTCATTCCTACATAAAGAAGGCGCCTATACTCCTCTTCAGCACGCTCTTTTAAACGCAAAATTGCTTGTTTAGAAGGCATTGTATCGAATTCTGCATTAGGGCGCCAGATAAAAGCTTGTTGGTCACTCAAATATGCATTGTTCAAGGGAACTTCAAGCAAGTGAGGTGAATGCTGGGGATGCCAAATCGCACTACCGGGATCAACTAAAAATACAACAGCAGCCTCCAGTCCTTTTGCGGCGTGAACAGTCATGATGCGAATTTCTTCATGATTTTGGTCAAACTCACGTTTAATTTCTGGTTCACTGACACTTAATGTTTCCAAAAAAGCTTGTAATCCTGGTAACCCCGTTTTTTGAATCGCGAGTGTGTAGTCCATAAAAGCATCAAGCACATCATTGGCTTCCGAGCCTAAGCGCGCTAAAATTTTTTGTCGTCCCTTATCATCATTTAAGATATGACTATAGAATTCGAAGACTGGTATTTTATCCACTAAAGTACGATATTGACTCAAGCTTTCAAAAGTATCTTTAAAAGGAATATGCGACGATGCCTGTTCACAAAGGCTTTTCCAAAGGGAGCCTGTACGGTGAGCGGCAAGTTGATAAAGTTCCTCTTCGCTAAGCGCAAAGAGTGGACTTTTTAAAACACAAGCAAGAGACAAATCGTCTTGTGGTTGCAAAACAAAACGTCCGAGTGCCATTAAATCACGCACACTCATATGTTTTATAAGCTGTAAACGGTCTGCACCAGCGACGGGTATATTGCGTTGTTTAAGGGCACGAGAAAGCGCTAGGGCAAATTGATCACGCTTACGAACCAAAACCATAATATCACTAGCACGCAATAACCGCCCTTTTGCTGGAAGCATTTCTCCTTTGTGTAACCAGCCTGCAATCGTTTCAGCAACTTTTTCTGCCAAACGTACTGCTGGTATATCTAAATGATCAACAGTTACATGCCAATCATCAGGAAATTCGTCTTTTTCTTTAGAAATGGCATCCCATAAAATAACTTCACCTGGACTGTGAGTACGGATAGCTTCGTGTATGGTTTTTGTATTTTCTGCTGAAAGCCCTTTATAATTCTCTGGTGTTTCAAAGACAAGATCCACACTTTTAAGAACATCGGCTGTGGAGCGAAAAGAGTAATTCAATTGTATTTTTTCAAATTTCTGCTTTGCTTGTTGTGCTTTTTTTTGAATAATTTTGCCATTTGCAGCAAAATTTTCTGGTGCAGCGCCCTGAAAGGAATAAATAGACTGTTTTTCATCTCCAACAGCGAAAAGAGTACGTATATTGTCACGTTGACTATGACCTGTAAAAAATTCTTGCGCTAAAAGTTGAATAATTTTCCATTGATCAGGGTTCGTATCTTGTGCTTCATCAAGCAAAATATGATCAAGACCCTTATCAAGTTTATAGTGCACCCATTGGCTTGCACCTTTGCGCTGTAACAAATGGAGTGTGCGCTCAATGAGATCATCAAAGTTTAAAAAACCATTGGCTTTTTTTAAATTTGCATAAATTTTGAGATAAAGGGCACAAAGCTGAAAAGCAGCCATATTGAGGGTGGCAACTTTTGCACAGTGATATTTTTCTAAAAGAACAGAAAGCTTGCTTTGTTTATCTTTAATCAATTGTTGAATAAAAGGCCAAATTTCATCTGATTTTTTAGACGATATAAGTGCAAAATTACGAGGTTTACCTTCTGTTGTAAAATAAATATTTGAAACAATATCAATGATAGTTTCTTCATCACAAGCAGTTTCTAATTGGGGAAGTTTTTCAATGATACTCTTAGTGTTTTTATTCCCATGGGTTTCACAATGGTTAAGAGCATAAAGAGGAAGACGAGCAGTCTGTTGAATTTTTTCTAGTAATTGCTGATTTGTATCATCAGGTGCTAAATTAAACAGCGCCCGCAATTTCTCTTCTCCATTTTCAGACAGAAGAGAAGACAAAAAATCAGACAGTTTATGTTGCTTTTCAGCTGCTTCATACAGCAATTGGTTAAAAGTATGTTCACTGATAACCTTAAGCAGCTGTTTTAGAGCGGGTTGTATATCATGATGCTTTAAAAGTTGGCAGCGGGCTTCTTGTAGTAATTTCTTGCGGTTGATATCATCTATGAGTTCAAAATGTCCAGCAATATTGGCTTCTAGCATAAATTGATGCAAGAGAGATTCGCAAAATGCGTGAATAGTCTGTATTTTCAAACCACCAGGTGTTTCTAAAGCACGAGCAAAGAGTTGGCGCGCATAGGTTATTTTTGTTGCACTGATAGGTTTGTTTTCAAACTTCGATAAGATTTCTTTAAGCTGTGCATCATCGAGTTCATTCCAGCTGGAGAGTGTGCGAAAAATCCGCGATTGCATAACAGCGGCGGCGGCTCTCGTGTAAGTAAGGCATAAAATACGTGCTGGAGAAGTACCGTTTAAAAGCAAACGAATAACGCGTTCGGTTAGAACATGGGTTTTTCCAGATCCTGCATTTGCAGAAACCCATACATGTGTTTTTGGATGTGTTGCTGTTGCTTGTGCATCAAGGGCTGCTTCAGGAATAGAAAAAAGAGTCATGATTGATCTCCTTTATGAAATCCATTTGACCATTCCCATAAGCGTGCCAGATGATCATAGTCACTTTCATATTGTTTTAACATAGGGACTGCGTGTGAAAGATAGCCTTGTTGTGGATTTTGATAATACTCCATTAACGCGATAAGATGTTCCCACGCCCTTTCACCAAGATTAATAACATTTTGGTGATCTTTTTCCGCTTTTTCTGAAAGAATTAATTGAGGAGTAATCTTACCTTTTCCATTAAGAGGAATATAAAATAGTTTTGAGGGGGACAGATTTTGAAAATCTGTAAAAGCTCCTCTCATTAATAGAGCGGTTTCCAATGCTAATTGTGGAAATAATAATTCGCGAACCTGTTTTGATGAAGGGGGTGTACTCGTTTTAAAATCAAGTATTTCAACCGTTTTGTTTGGCAATATATCAATACGATCAGCACGTCCTGAAAGAGTTACCCCTGTTGTACCTATGGGTATTTTTTGCGATTCCACTTCCGAATGTCGTATTCGGGGTTCTAGACTTTGTTCCCATTGCAAAATAAAGGGAGCAAGATTTTCAAATGTATTCCACCAGATTGTTTCAACATCAGCAGGCAAATTAAACTTATCAAATTCTTTACGTCCAATAGCGAGCAACACATCTAATGCATTTGCAGCATTTAGATTTTTTATTTGTGTGCAAAAATCTGCAAGAATAGCGTGATAAAGTGTTCCGCGTTCAGAAGCACCAAGGTCATGAATAAGGGCTTTAAGTGGTTTGAGCCTTAAGATTTTTTTAGCATAAATGGCATAAGGGTCATGGCGTAACGTTGTTATTTCGGTGATGGAAAAATGACGTGGACGCACTGCAATGGGTGGCACAGGGTAAGGGCGTGTTGCACAAGCAGACATGTCCGTATTGTCAAGCATCTTTGCCCAATGGCGTATCTTTTCACCTCGTGCACGGATTTGTTTCCAAACTTGTTGTCCTACGACAGTTTCTAAGCGTTGTAGCCAGCGTGAAGGGAGAGAAGGAACATGATCAACTCGTAGTGCTCGGCTCATCACCACTTTATCCATTCCCATCGCCCATTGAAAATCATGCGCGGAAAGACCAATACGCTGTTCTGGTGGTTCCAGAGTTAACATCATTTTCATCGGTCGCGATAAAAAAGCATCATTTCGGGTTGATATCGGCCATGATCCTTCATTAAGACCACCAATGACCACTGTATCAACCGTTTGCAAACGCGATTCCAAAGTACCCCAGATGAATAAACGTGGATGTCCTCCAGGCGAAGGTGCGACGGAACGGGTTGCTATTATGGCAGAAAACATAGCGGGCCATTCACAAAGATGAAATGTTAATCCCGATTGATCACTGACCAATTCACGCAAAAAATTTGATAAGGCTTGTCCTGCTTCATGTTGATAAAGATGTGCAAGAGAATTATCCTCATTGCGACCAAAATTTTCAAAAACCTCAACAGTTGCTATTGCAGCCTCATTGATGGTGCATTCTTTCTCTTGTTTCATAAGAGACGTTAAAGGCTCAACAGCTTTTTTTAAAAGATGACAAAAGAGACGTGCTTCTTCACATTTCTGCTGATCAAGGGTGTTATTTTCAGAACTATTATGAAAAGATGTTTCAATCCATTTTTCAAGAAATTGATCACATTCGCAAAGATTAATACGCCCTGTATTCCCTCGAAGAACAAAAAGTTCAAAATTTTCTGCCATTTCCCGTAAACGATGACGATTTTGTTGGAGTGTTGTAAGGGGATGTTTAAGAAGAGAAAGAAAAGCAATGGGATCATCAGGTTGCAATACATTTTCTAAGATAAGTCGTAAGAGAGTTACAGGCAATGTTTGTGCAAGTGGTATTCCGCCTGAATCATTTGCTTCAATTCCAAATCGCTGTAATTCCACAGCAACACGGCGTGCTAAATTACGGTCATTTGTAATAAGGGCTGCAGTTTTTTGAGGTTCTTCAATAGCTTTGCGTAAGGTAACAGCTATAGCGAGAGCTTCTTCACGTTCATTTATAGCTTCAATAAATGACCAATCTGCACAAAGATTTTCATAATCATCACGGATAATTTGTATCCATTTATCTGTTGTAGAAGCAGGTCGGAGTGCTTCTGATAAAAGAGCCATTCGTTTTTTCTTTGTTATACTTTGTTGGCCAATTTCGCAAACATGATGACGTTGACACTCCATGAGAGTTAGAAGTTTTTTTAAATGATATTGAGGATGGCTAAAAACATTTTCTGCAGGATCAAAAAAATCACAAGCTGTTTTTTCTTTATTGCTTGTGCTTAGTGCATTCCATTGTTCTTCATCCATATGAAGATCAAGGCCAGGAAGAACAACAGCCCCTTTGGGCAGAGAAGCTATAACCTTTAAAAGATGAGAAACTGCGGGCATAGAACCTGACACACCAGCAGCAATGATAGGTTTATCAGGCTGCGTGCATCGCAAAGTCTCTGCATGCATTGTGAGTGCTTGATTACGCCATTCCGCGGGATTGCTTCGTTGCCTTTCGGTCAAGATTTGTGGCCAATTTTGCGTAACAATAGTCAGAAAGTCGAGCGTTATTTGCCACCATTCAGCGACCATATCAGGTGCAATATCTTTAAGTTTCGACCAATCTGCTCCTTCTGTTTCAATTTCGTCCATCAAATGCGCTAAATCCTGAGCAAGCCAAATTGCATCAGCACTATGAGCCGGAATAAGTACATCTTCTGTACCAAACATGGCACGCAGATGCGCAGGTAAATTTTCACGCCATGGGCGAATAAGGCGCGCTAAAAGCAGTAAGCGTTCACTTTTTCCAATGGGTGGATTCAGAGTGCTGGTATGATTTTCAACAAAAAGGAAACTGTCTTCATCGACATCTCCTAGAGCACGAATGGTTGGTAAGAAAGTTGATTGTGTATCGCTTCTTTCAACAAAGGCTAAACGTAAAGCGCGAGCAGCACGACGTGTCGGAACATAAATAAAGCTATCGGCAAGAGCAGTTTGAATGTCTCCATTGGGAGCGAAATTATCAATAAGGGTACCGGAGAGCAGTGCCTCAACAAAGTGAGGCAAAAAAGCCATTCCAGAAGATATAGAAAAGACACGTGGTTTATAAGTCATATGATCTCATATTGGGAATAACAAATTTCATCTTATTGATTATTTGCTTTATTTTGACTGTATACAATTTTCATACAAGAAAAAACTGAAAAGCTCTATTTATACAGGAGATTTTTAGCTGACATTCAAAATACTGAAATATATGACCTTGTCTTAAGCTATTGTGAAAAAATATATCAAAATTTTAAAAGACGTTACAATTACAAATATATTATAACTTATTGAATATTATAAAATAAATTTACCGTATTCTTTATACAGTGCAATCTGAAAGTGTTCTTTACATACTCCTTTTGTTTTCAGAAAAAATAACAATATTCAGATCCCCAACTCAATATGAAAAATCATTATCAACCAAATTGTTACATAAAAAATTCTTCTTTATTTTAAGAGCGTACTTGATAATCTTTAAAAGCAGAAAATTTTATTTTAGGAGCTCTTTCTGCTTCATAATTTAATGAAAAATGGTTCTCCGCTAAAAAAACTGGATCACCTTCTAAATCATACGCAATAGCAGAGCGGTGATTGCTGAGAAACTTTTGCAACTCATCTTTGCTCTGCGCTGAAATCCAACGGCATAAATTAAAGCGCGCAGACTCAAAATTCACTGGCAAAGAATATTCTATTTTTAATCGTTCTTTTAAGACATCAATTTGCAAAGCACCAATAACACCAATGAGAGAAGGCGACCCATCATCAGGAATAAACAATTGTACAACCCCTTCTTCAGCCATTTGTTGCAAAGCTTCTTTGAGCTTTTTTGCTTTCATTGGATCGCCTAAACAAACACGACGCAAAATCTCTGGTGCAAAATTTGGTACTCCCTTAAAGAGGATATCTTCTCCTTCAGTCAAAGTATCGCCGATACGCAATGTTCCATGATTAGGGATCCCTACGATATCACCAGCATAGGCTTGATCAGCAATTTGGCGCGAACGCGCAAAGAAAAATTGTGGAGCCGAAAGTGTCATCGGTTTTCCTGTTCGAACCAACTTTGTTTTCATACCACGTTCAAGTGTTCCAGAACATACCCGAAAAAATGCAATACGATCACGATGATTAGGGTCCATATTCGCTTGAATTTTAAAAACAAATCCCGTCATTTTAGGTTCAGTTGCTATGACATTGCGCTGATCTGCACTTTGATCACGAGGACTTTGACCAAAATCTATAAGCGCATTGATCAAATCACGAACACCAAAATTTCGCAAAGCTGAACCAAAATAAACCGGTGTCATATGACCTTCACGGAAAGCTTGAAGATCAAAATTCTTGCAAACACTTTGAGCGAGTTCTACTCCTTCAAGAAAAGTGGAACGTTGATATTGGGGAAGTAAATGGACAACCTCACTGGGATTTGAAACGATCCGCTGTGTTATCTCATCATCTTTTTGGCGAAAACGGTTATGATGAAGGTCATAGGTCCCGACAAAATCTTTACCCGACCCAATGGGCCATGTTATGGGGGCGGTATCAAGAGCAAGCTTTTCTTCAATTTCATCTAAAAGCTCTATAGGATCACGTGCCTCACGATCCATTTTATTGATAAAAGTAACAATAGGAATATCCCGCATCCGACATACTTCAAACAATTTCAGTGTTCTTGGCTCAATTCCGCGTGCCCCATCCAATACCATGATAGCACTATCAACAGCTGTGAGAGTGCGATACGTATCATCCGCAAAGTCCTCATGTCCTGGAGTATCTAGGAGATTAAAAATATGATTTTCATATTCAAACGTCATCACCGAAGTCACAACGGAAATACCACGATCACGCTCAATATTCATCCAATCAGAACGGGTTTGAATACGATCTTTTTTGGCTTTTACTTCTCCTGCAAGTTGAATAGCACCACCAAACAATAAAAGCTTTTCTGTTAATGTTGTTTTCCCCGCATCTGGGTGAGCAATAATTGCAAATGTACGGCGTCGCTTTACTTCCTGCACTCTTCGTTCCATTATTCCTCCACAGGACGTGCAAGTGTTTCAGCAATCAGTGCACGCATTTCATTAATCCCATAAAGCGCTATAAATGATCCCCATCGTGGACCTCGCTCTTGTCCAAGAAGGACTTCATACAACATTTGAAAAAAAACATTAGAAACACCAGGCCCACCTTCAGGGCTTTTTTTGCTATGATCTTGATAGCGTTCCGTTAACCTTGCAACATCAAGAAGCATATTTTGTAATATGTTGCCATCAACAGTTTCAGGTAAATGAGCTAATTTTTCATCAATTTGTGCTAATGTTGCTCGTTCGCTATCATCTGGTATACGAAATTTCTTGTTTGGTTTAACAAAAACATCAAAATATTTAATGGCAAACTTCACCAATTGATCAAGTTCTGGATAAGTTTGTGCATTTGCTTCTTTAGCGTAACGAGAAATAAAACCCCAAAGAACTTCTGCATTCTCTGCATTTGAAGCACTTACCAAATTTAAAAGCATCGCAAAGGATACAGGCAAATCAACCTGCGGTGGACAACCATTATGAATATGCCATACAGGATTACTGAGCCGTTCTTGCCATTTTTGACGACCATAAGCAGAAAGATGAGCATAATATTCATCTACAGCTTTAGGAATAACATCAAAATAAAGCCTTTTTGCTGTTTTAGGTTTTGAAAACATATAAAGCCCTAAACTCTCTGTTGGGGCATAAGTAAGCCATTCATCAATGGTTAAGCCATTTCCCTTGGATTTGGAAATTTTCTGCCCTTTCTCATCTAAAAAGAGCTCATAGTTGAATCCTTCTGGGGGGGTTCCACCTAATACTTTACAAATTTTAGAAGAAAGATTTGTGGAATCGATAAGGTCTTTTCCGGCCATTTCATAATCAATGCTAAGTGCTGTCCAACGCATTGCCCAATCTACCTTCCACTGACACTTAACTTTGCCCCCCGTAACCTCTGTTTCTATGGTTTCTCCTGTTTCAGGTTCAATATAAGTGACAGTCCCTTTTTCAACATTACGCGCAATCATCGGTACCTGTAATACTTTTCCAGAAAAGGGAGAAATCGGTAGAAAGAGTGAATAGGTCGCTTGCCGTTCTTCACCTAATGTTGGTAAAATAATTGCCATAACCTTGTCATAACAGGCAAGGATTTTCAAAAGTGTTTCATCAAAACGACCGGAATTGTAATAATCCGTAGCACTTGCAAATTCATAATCAAAACCAAAACGATCAAGGAAAGCCCGTAACCGCGCATTATTTGCCGCTCCAAAAGAAGGATAATCATCTCCAAAAGGGTCGGGTACACGGCTCAACGGTTGACCAAGATAATGTTCCATCCTCTCGCGATCAGGCACATTCTCAGGAACCTTGCGCAAACCATCCATATCATCAGAAAAACAAAGTAATTTTGTTTTTACTTTATTCTCCGTGAGAATATGAAATGCATGACGCACCATGGTTGTACGTGCAACTTCCCCAAAAGTTCCAATATGCGGTAAACCAGAAGGGCCATAACCTGTTTCAAATATCACACTGTCTGGATAACCCGTTTTTTCATACCGTTTGATAATCTTACGTGCTTCTTCAAATGGCCAAGTTCTCGATTGAGAAGCTGCATCTTTTAATTCAGGCGTAAGGTTGAGGGTATCACACTGATCACGCATCATTATTTATCCTAAAAATTACACTCTTTCAAAATAGGGTGTATGGTTCTTGAATTTATTCGTCAATAATAGCAAGCAAAAAGATGAAAATTTCTTTATACTCTTAAGTCACTATACAAAAACCGCCCTCGTTATAAACATATTTTGTTCTGATAAAAATCAAAAACATTCAATATTATAAATCAAAATTGACCTGTTTTGATTATCGAAGCCTTCATTTGCTATTATTATCATGGGTTTTGCTTATTATATTTATTAGCGCAGAAGATAAGCTTCTAGTATTGAACGAAAGAACGGTAAAAACCGACAGAAAAATGCTTAAACTAGGCATTTCATACAAAAGCACTAATCCATATTACACTTGTCACCGTAATTTTCTATTTCTTTTCTTTATCACCTTGATGACGCATTGCTAATGTACGCAAACGTAGAGCATTTAATTTAATAAAACCAGTTGCATCTCTTTGATCATAAACACCTTGATCATCCTCGAAAGTTACTAACTCACTGGAATAAAGTGATTTTTTACTTTGGCGCCCTTCAACAATTACATTCCCCTTATAAAGCTTTAACGTGACTTCACCTTCAACATGTTCTTGAGATAAATCAATAGCTGCCTGCAACATCTTACGTTCCGGCGAAAACCAAAATCCATAATAAATGAGTTCTGCATAACGTGGCATCAATTCATCTTTTAAATGAGCTGCGCCACGATCTAACGTTAAAGATTCTATAGCTCTGTGAGCCGTCAAAAGAATGGTTCCACCTGGTGTTTCATAAATACCCCGCGATTTCATACCCACAAAGCGATTTTCTACCAAATCTAACCGACCAATACCATTATCGCGCCCATAATGATTTAATTCTGCAAGTAAAGTTGCAGGAGATAAATTTTTTCCATTGATTGAAACAGCATCGCCTTTTTTAAAGCCAAGAGTAATTCTGGTTGCTTGATCTGGAGCATCTTCCGGCGAAAGAGTACGCATATGGACATATTCAGGAGCAGGAAGTGCTGGATCTTCTAAAATCTTTCCTTCTGATGAAGAATGCAATAAATTTGCATCCACTGAAAAAGGCGCTTCACCTTGCTTATCCTTTTCTACAGGAATTTGATGAATACGAGCAAATTCAAAGAGATCTGTCCGACTCTTAAAATCCCAATCACGCCATGGAGCAATAATCTTTATATCAGGATTAAGCGCATAAGCGGAAAGCTCAAAGCGTACCTGATCATTGCCTTTTCCTGTTGCTCCATGAGCAATGGCATCGGCCCCTGTTTCCTCAGCAATTTCAATAAGGCGTTTTGAAATAAGTGGACGTGCAATTGATGTTCCTAAAAGATAAGTCCCCTCATAAACGGTATTGGCTCGAAACATCGGAAACACAAAATCACGCACAAATTCTTCACGCAAATCTTCAATGTAGATTTCTTTAACACCACCTAGCATTTCAGCTTTACGACGAGCAAGTTCTAGCTCTTCTCCCTGCCCCAAATCTGCTGTAAAAGTTACAACTTCAACACCTAGCGCACTTTGCAACCATTTAAGAATAATTGACGTATCCAATCCACCTGAATAAGCCAAAACAACTTTTCTAATATTTTGCCACTTTTTCATTTTAACGTTCTATATGAGCTACTTTTTTATTTCTACCCAAAAATCAAAACGATGCAAGAAATATAAAAATAAATTCTTTTTAAGCAACATTAAAAAGACGCAAAAAGCGTAAATAAAGGCGCCTCAAAGTATAAATAGTGAACACTGCTTAAAAATAAAAGGAGATTTACGTGTCATTTCTACCGGAGTGGTCTATTGTTGTACAATTTGCTTTAGCATCGTTGATTTTAGCACTTATTCCAGGACCAGATATGATGCTTTCTGTAGGGCGAACCATTACACAAAGCAAAAAAGCTGGAATTATGTGCGCCTTGGGTAGTGCAACAGGGTTTGCCATTCAGGTTACGGCTGTAGCACTTGGCTTATCAGCGCTTATTTTTGCTGCCCCACATACTTTTGTTCTTCTGAAAATTGTTGGCGCCTTTTATCTTTTATGGTTTTCCTTTCAAGCTTTACGGAGAAACCCCACTTTTTCCTTTGAACAGACATCTTCTAAATCTCAAAGCGCTAAACGTAACTATCTTGCTGGTATTGGGATTAATCTTCTCAATCCTAAAGTTATACTCTTTAACGCGACATTCTTACCACAATTTATCAATGCGAATGATCCTATGGCAACACAAAAATTGCTCTTTTTAGGACTCTCTTATATCCCTATTTCTTTCCCCATTACAATTGCAATCGTTTTTACAGCGCATAAACTTACCAAAACTCTCAAAAAGAACCCTCTTTATATTCGCTTTCTCGACTGGCTTATTGCTGGTACTTTTACCAGCTTTGCCCTCCATCTCCTTATCATTACAAAACATTGATTTATAAGTGTAATGTATCGCTTTTAATTTAAATAACAAAACAAATATTATAAGATTTTTTCATTTCAAACCTGTTTATTTTGAATAAAACAATACCTTTACTTTGTACATCACAAGAGAAGCTGGAGTTTTCGTATGGATAAAAACTATCTAAGAAAAGAATAAAAACACCTCTTATAAACCATCTCAAGTACTAAAAGCTGTTACAACATTGGGAGCTGAAAAATAGAATGGTGGTACCAATTTACACCTTTATTAAACATAAAGGTGTAGGAGTACAATACATTTACAGAAGCTTTTTGTTATACTCCTCAAGCATTATCGTGATATGAAGAGTGCACTAAGGGATACTTAAAAAACATATCAATGGATAACTCAATGGTATTTATATTTTAGATCCTCTGTTTTGCTTGTGAAGCGTGATCTTATTTAAGAAAATAATAAACAAAAGCATGAGGCACTGCACAATCTCCACTTTTTAAAAGATATTACCGTAGATGCTTTTAAAAGACATAAAACCGAATTAACGAGTATGATAATAAGGTAGAAATTAGTTATAATCCTTAAGACCTCATATTCCCTCTAAATTAGGTTTCCTTCTTATTTCAGAGATTATGTAAACAGACTATAGACAATCTCTTACCCCATTTAGCATATAAACGCTGAAACTGTTCGTCTAGCACTTATCCATCTTAATCTCTGTCTCACATATGCCATCGCATGAAGTTTGGATATTAAATTACAAACAAAAAAGTATAGGCCTCGATATCGCTGAAAATTGCGTTACCTAATGACCAATGGCATTTTCAAGTCGTAAACGTTCAGATTTACGTAAGCGCTCTGAAGCTGATTTAAGCTGTCCACATGCAGCTAAAATATCGCGTCCACGCGGTATCCGAATAGGAGAAGCATAGCCCGCTTGATTAACGACATCAGCAAAACGCTCGATTTGCTCCCAATCAGAACATTGATAATTACTCCCTAGCCACGGATTAAAAGGGATTAAATTAATCTTAGCAGGAATCCCTTTCAATAACTGAATCAATCGCTTAGCATCATCTAAACTATCATTGATATCTTTCAGCATAACATATTCAAATGTGATTCGTTTTGCATTGGAAAGACCAGGATAATTACGGCAAGCCTCTATTAGTAAAGCAAGCGGATATTTTTTATTAATGGGAACAAGCATATCCCTTAGTGTATCGTGTACTGCGTGGAGTGAAATTGCTAACATAACACCAATTTCTTCTCCAGTTCGGATAATTCCAGGAACAACTCCACTAGTTGAAAGCGTAATTCGACGTTTTGATAAAGAAAGTCCATCGCCATCAGAGGCAATCAATAAAGCTTTTTTAACAGCTTCAAAATTATAAAGAGGTTCTCCCATTCCCATCATAACAATATTGGTAATTTTTCGTCCTTCAATGGGAACAATTGCTCCATCAGGGGTATTCTTATCAGGAAAATCACCCAAACAATCACGTGCAACCAATAATTGTGCCAAAATTTCTTCTGCGGTCAGATTACGAACAAGTATCTGCGTTCCCGTATGACAAAAAGAGCAGGTTAACGTACACCCTACTTGCGATGAAAGACATAAAGTACCACGTCCTTCTTCAGGGATATAAACCGTTTCAATTTCAACAGGCCTTCCAGCTCCACGTGCAGGAAAACGTAAGAGCCATTTACGCGTACCATCTTTTGATATTTGTTCTCCAACAATTTCTGGGCGCGCAATGGAGAAATGACACTTAAGTGTTTCTTGCATTGCTTTAGAAATATTCAGCATCTCATCAAAATTTGAAACACCACGCACATAAAGCCAATGCCAAAGCTGACGCACACGCATACGCGTTTGATGCTCTGGTACACCAACTGTCTTTAAAGCTTGCATCATTTCATCTTGCGACAAACCAATTAAAGAGAGCTTAGAACTCTCCTTCACGACCACATTATCTGTTTTTCGTGCAAAACATGAACTAACTGGTCTAAGGTCATAGGAAATGGCCATTGCTTTCCAATTCACATCACTATTTTAGAGTTATCGAAACCTTAATGGCACTTTTGAGCTGCATTTAATGCAGCAGTGACCCCTTTTAAGGAATAAGTATAAGTGGTATGCGTTCCTCGTTTTGATATCGCTTGCACTGTCATATTGCTTCCAGCACGCATAGCAGAAACAAGCTGCTTTTCTAGCTCTGATGACGCCAGCCAAGCTGAGGAATCTTTTGTGAAAAAATCAAAGTCCTTACCTCCAATGGTCACTGTCACTCTCGACCCTTCTTGAAGGGTATAACCAGCCATAAACTGCGGTTCAAACGAAATAGGTGAATGAGAACGCTTGGTAACCAAGAAAAAGTTATCACCATGATTAACTGTCGTTGGAAGAGCCTTCAAAGGTACCGATAACACATAGCAAATCGTATTTTTGGGCGATTTATAAGAATAGGCTCCCCACGCTTCAAATTGATTTAAACGGCTTGGCGTTTGTGCATATGCCACTCCCGCTGTAACAAGAACCATTACAGATGCAGCAATAACAGTCTTTTCAAACATCTTCATTTAGCTCACTTCTTTAGTCTCTAACAAGATTTTCTTCATTGGAAAAATTCAACAAAAACTCCTCGATATTCATGTGTTATTGTCCTAATTCCTTCAATAAGCGAAATATTTTCACACTAATCAAAATAGATTTCTACGTTTCATTGTGACCTTTTAATCGTTACCAAAACATAAACTTCTTATTCAATAACCACATTAAAAAATAATATCTTCATTTTGCGCTACTTATTTCGTTTTTGTATAAAAAACGATTTCTTTAAGCTATAGAACTTCAAAACGAGATGAAAATATACCATCACTCTGTTAAGAAATAAACCATACTCTTTATATCACAAGCAATCTGATGCAAAATTTTGAAAATACACCCCAGACTCCCCGCAAAAAAGCTTAATCGCCTTACGAATATCACTTCTCGACTTTATGCATTCAATACATTTATGTTCGCAGAATACTCCATCTTTTACTCATTATAGTGCATTCATATTTCGTATTCAATATCGTCCCGATAACACTTTTTCTCAATCTTCAAAAGACCTTGTAAAAATAATAAAATATTATCAAGATATTAATAATAAAACATAAAGAATTTAGATTCTATCTCAATAATCACATACAATTTTGTTTCTTTTGATCTTATTTCCCTATATATTTCATCTCCAATTATTAATTTCTAAAATGATTTTAGTAGCTTATAATAGCTTAATCGTATTATTTTAATGTATTAGACGATATTTTTCTTTCTGTTATAAAAAACTTCTTAAGAATTCTTTGGGAAAGTCTCCTTATCTTATTTCTAAGTAATTTATAAAAAGAAATATAAAACTTTTTTCTATAGCAGTTCTAACATTACCGTTTTTTAAGAAATATTTTAATCAATTAAAGACACTTAAATAAATCTTCCTATGCATAAAAACTCTTTCACCCAACCTAAAGGTATAATTTTCATTCTTACCGTACAAAATTGTTCTTTAGCATGAGCTCTATACAACAGCAGACATCTAAATCATATCTATAAAATAGTTGATCTCTCCACTTGTGAAGAAGAAAGCTGGCACCATAACACTATTTTCCAGCTCCCAATGTTTTGCTACAACTCTCGATACTTGAGACGATTCATAGGAAGCATTTTTACCCCTTTCTTGTACAGTTTTTATCCACACGCTAATTCCGTTTACAACGTGCAAGGAAATGGTTTTGATTGATTCAACATAAGCAAGTTTGGAATGAGAGAATTTTACAATATTCGGATCTCTCATCTAACATGCGAAATAGTGAATTATATTTAAAATCAATATCTTGCTATACTGAAGATACAATATATCTCTTATTTCTTCTTGAGCATTAAAATATTATCCCTAAACACTCAAACTCAACTTACAAAAAAATTCAATGCACAAATAAACTTTTCTGTTGATTTCTTTCCCGCTTTCAAAGGACGAAGATTCTTAATCCAATCTGGACTGAAAAAGTTTGGATTCTTGTCGAGCAATCTCCTCTTTTCTTCCCACTCATGTGATTCACTTAACTAAAGGCTCTACAGACAAGTCCTGTTTAAAAATATTTACCACGCACTCTAAAAGCACTTAATATATTAAGAAGACTTACAGAATTTATCTCACCATATCTCAAATGATAGTGTTTTTACAGTATAACAGGATAAAAGAATCCACGAACATAATAATTAGATGCTTTAATATACGAGAACAAGAAAGGAAAAGCCCTTCGTTTTTGTTGGTTGCTCTTTAAAAAGAAGGTTCAATTAGAAGTAATTTTCTTAAATCTCATGACATAACCTTTTGTTATTAGTCTTAAGATGCAAATTATATTATTTCCTACGCTCTGTAGTGCATACCTCGCAATTTATACGCTCATAATAACTTTTAAGCTGCATTTGATTCTGAAGTTTGAATCAATAAAGCATAAAGCGCATTGGCATTATGCGTACTGCGCAACTTTTGTACAACATCAGTGTGACGCAAAACACGTGCGATCTGTGATAAAGCTTTTAAGTGATCTGCACCAGCATTTTCAGGTGCTAAAAGGAGAAAAACGAGATCTATAGGTTCGTCGTCAAGAGCTTCAAAATCAACAGGACTTTCAAGACGTGCAAATATACCAATGATCCGATTAATATCAGGTAATTTTCCATGAGGAATCGCAATACCTCCACCCAAACCCGTTGAACCAAGCTTCTCGCGTTGTAAAACAACATCAAAAATCACATGCTCACTAAGACCTGTTAGCTTGGAAGCTTTTTCGGCTAAAATTTGCAGAACCTGTTTTTTCGAATTAGCCTTAAGAGCCGGAATGATCGCTTCCGGTGCTATTAACTCACTCAAATTCATACTTTAATTTTCCTCTTACACGCTAAAATGCTCATCAATAAACCTATAAACGCTATAGATACTTAATGTTCTTTCACTTTTCGCAACATCGCATGTGTTTTTACTTTTCAATTTATAATAGGTGATGGCTCAATACATCTCATATCACTTCTAAAACAATAATAAATAGTATTCGGATCATCATTAACGGCATGAGAAACCAAGGAAATGAAGTTGTTCATAAAGTTAATTTCCTTACGACTCTAGAAAAGGCCATTATTCATAAATTTATTAAACTTGTCATAAGAGTTTGATGTATAATCCGCCATCAAAGTTTTTCTTTCTTTAAAAATGAGCCCTTAAATTAAGATGAAAAGCATACTGAGCAAAATGGACCTTTACTTTGAAAATTACTGTATAGCTTGAACATCGACTTATAACAAGAATATAAAGATTTTTAGAAATTTAATGATTATTTTAAAAGATTTATAGATTTAGCCTGATATCTGTAGCCAAGCTCCTATTTTCAAATAGGCGATATAAACCAATAAAATACGACAACTCCTATTGAATAACCGCAATATATAAACCGGTGCTCCCATTAAAATACCTAAAACAGCATCATCGATATATTTTTTGATTCGACAGAGAAAAATATGATAAATATCTCTTACCTTTCAATAACACACGCATTTATTGAGAGCTTCGTTTATCACTCATTATCACGTTAATCTAGTGATATCTTTATCTATGATACAATTATGAGTAAGCTAAACTTATAAAACAACAAACTAACCTCTAATGATGAAGCCTTTTTCACCACTCAATAACAACATTAAGGTTATAGTCATAAAAGAAGTTTTGGCATAAATAAGGAAATTTTCAGTAATAATGTTTGGTTAAACTTAAATGGAAACTCGTGAAAGCTGTAAAATCAAAGAGAAAACTGATTTCCCAAATAAATTCTGCGTACATCAACGTTGTTGATAATATCGTTAGGACAACCGTGAACTAACACCCGCCCTGTATGAATAATATAAGCGCGATCGACAAGCCCTAATGTCTCACGCACATTATGATCCGTTATTAAAACACCAATGCCACGCCTCGTTAAATGACGAATAAGTTGTTGAATATCGAAAATAGCGATAGGATCAATTCCTGCAAATGGTTCATCAAGTAACATAAAATGGGGACGAGAAGCTAAAGCGCGCGCAATTTCAAGTCGCCGACGTTCACCTCCAGATAACGAAAGTGCAGACATTTTACGTAAATGATCAATTTTAAATTCATGTAAAAGGCTATCTAACTCTTCACGTTGTTTAAGGCGATCTTTTTCAACGACCTCTAAAACAGCTTTAATGTTATTTTCTACTGAAAGACCACGAAAAATAGACGCTTCCTGTGGAAGATATCCAATACCTAAACGCGCACGTCGATACATCGGAAGATGCGTAATATCAAATCCATCAATTTTAATGGATCCTCCATCAGATTTTATAAGCCCTGTCACCATATAAAAACAAGTTGTTTTACCTGCCCCATTGGGCCCTAAAATGCCAACGGCTTCTCCCGTACGAATGCCAAAAGAAACACCATTAACAGTTCGTCTTCCTCGATAAACTTTAATCAAATTACTGGCAATCAAGGTCCCTTTTAAGGGATTTTTTGAAGCTTCACTTTCAAGATTATACCTATCGGTCTGTTTTTTTCTTTTGATTCCAAACATGAAATCTTAATGGCCATTCTTTTGATTTTGTTTTAAAATAATAGAAACACGACCTTTTTTCTTAGGCGTCTCACAACCTTCTAAAAAAGCCTTTCCGCTTTCCATATTTGCCGTTAGTTTGCACCCCGTTGCCACATTGTCACCATCAGTTAACACAACATGATTCCCTGTCAAACTCATCATTTTTGACTTTCCATCAAAAACGCCTTTATCACCCGTAGCAACTTGAGTAGCAATTTTTATATAAACTTTTCCCAAAGCTTCCATTTTTTGTATACTCGACGAACCAAATAAAGAAACAGATGATGCCTTTGTATCTTCCTTGTTTTTATCAATTTCTTTATATGCTTTATCGTAGTAAACAACTAATTCTGCCGTTTTTAAAAGACGTTCACCTTGTACCACTGAAACATCACCCTTAAAAAGCGCTATCCCTTCTTTATCACGTATTTCCAAAGAATCTGCATGAAGTTCTACCGGTTCTTTATCGCTTGATAGACTTATTCCAAAATGGGCCACTTCAGCATATCCTAAAACTGCTCCTTCTCCTAACATTCCCATGCTAAAAGCCAACATCACACCTATCCATCTTTTGTACGATTTCATTATTTCAATTCTTTTGTTTGTATATACACATACTTCTCTTTATAAATATCCTTTAAAGATTTGTATTGATATTGCGTTATTGCTTTTGAAGCACTAAATGCACACCACCATGGAAATACATGTTTTTTCCTTTTTCTCGAATTTGTAAGGCGTTTGCGGCAAGATGAAAACCGGCTTGCTGAATATTAACACGTTGATCTGTTTTTAACTGTCCCTCGGATAAGTTAATACTAGCTGACATAAATTGTACCATCATCCCATCATTCGTCATAATGGTGAATGGCTTGTCCAACTGTAAAAAACCATTAATGTTATCGTAAACCCCCCCTTGTGCTGCGAGAAAAATCTGTCTTTGTTGGCCCATAAATGCTCTAGCTGTAATGTTTTGCAACCCAATCATTCCAGCGTGGGTATGATCTTGAAATGCCTTTTCTGCTTTAAGCCAATAAGGTTCATGAGCACGCGTATACCCTTCTAATTTTGGATTGAGCATCGTCAAATTCATCACGCCACTTTCTCCATTATTCAAAGGCATAGAATCAGAAGTAACGGGAACCAAGAAAAACGTAAACCAGCAAAAAACCAGCGCTGAAATCAACGCTAAGATAGGTAAAAAAATTTTTAATATGCTAATGCGACGCGAATGACGGGATGCTTTTTTTAAAACATCTCCAAAAGATGATTGCGTTGAAAAGGCTTTATAATGATTGTGTACGGACATACTCTCCTGATCTCTTAAATCCTCCGCATTTTTAATCTGTATACCCTTTATAGAAGGTATTTTCAAATTTTGTTTCTTGCAATTTGTTTTTTCTTGATTTTATTTTGCTTTTATCCGTTTATATATTGTAATATGCATGGAGTGCACAATTACAAAATTTTTTTGTGTGAAAGTGAGGCTATTGTGGTAAAATCAGAGCTTGTGCAAATTATCGCTCGTCATAACCCGCATCTTTTTCAACGGGATGTGGAGAATATTGTAAACGCTATTTTTGAGGAAATTGCAACAGCACTTGCAAATGGCAATCGCGTTGAACTTCGTGGATTTGGAGCTTTTTCTGTAAAAAGCCGTTCAGCCCGTAATGGACGTAATCCACGAACAGGTGAAGCCGTTTCTGTTGAAGAAAAGTGGATTCCTTTTTTTAAAACTGGCAAGGATTTACGCGACCGTCTTAATCAGTGAGAAACTTATGATTATTAAACGTATTCTTCTAACAAGTATCGGTGTGATTCTCGCAGCGGTTTTGATTGTTTTTATCGTGGCTAATCGTCAAATGGTTCCGTTAACCCTTGATCCTTTTCGAGCAAATCCTGAAAGTTTTACTTATCATGCTCCCCTCTTTATATGGCTCTTTATCTTCTTTGGTTTTGGTATTTTATTAGGAAATCTGATCAGTTGGTTTTCCTATCACAAATACAAAAAAGCTCTCAAAAAAAGTAAAGCCGAGATTGAAAAATTGAAAACATCTATCACAAATTTGGTGTAATGGTATTTAAATGAAATCTTTTCTCTCTGTATTCTATATTCAGTACAGAGTTAAAAGTGCTCTTTTTCTTTTTTTTTATACATTGTTTTAATTGACTTTAGCTTTTTTGCACTTTTACGAAACATTTAAGAGCTTTATAATATATTTTTATACCTCATATACCGTGATACAAAACATGCCTGCACAATGCTTTCAATTCTCCCATAACAATAGATATCCGCAGGAAAAGCTGCCCCTTATTTTAGAAACGGGTATAAGCGAAAACTATGCTCTCATTGATTCTGGTCATGGACAAAAATTAGAACGTTATGGAGCTTACCGCATTATTCGACCAGAAGGTCAAGCACTATGGAAACCCGCTTTACCACAAAAACAATGGGCTGATGTTGATGCTATTTTCACAGGAAACCTTGATGAAGAAGGGGTTGGGCGTTGGCATTTTCCTAAAAAGCCACTTGATGAAACATGGGTTCTTGCTTGGAATGGATTGTCTTTTCTAGGCCGTTTTACTTCCTTTCGTCATGTGGGGGTTTTTCCTGAACAAGATGCCCATTGGCGCTCTATGGAAGAACAAATTGTTAAAGCCGAACGCCCTATAAAATTGTTGAATCTTTTTGGCTATACAGGTATTGCCTCTTTGATTGGAGCACGAGCGGGTGCGAATGTTACCCATGTTGATGCTTCTAAAAAAGCCATTGCGTGGGCAAAAGCTAATCAAGAAAGAGCAGGATTACCAGATCATTCTATTCGCTGGATTTGCGATGATGCTATGAAATTTGTCGAGCGTGAACTGCGTCGTAAAAAAAGCTATGATATGATTCTTCTTGATCCCCCTGCTTATGGGCGTGGACCCCATGGTGAAATTTGGCAACTGTTTGATCATTTACCCGCCATGATCACAAATTGTCGTAAACTTCTCTCTGATAAACCGCTCTCTGTTGTCCTTACAGCTTATTCTATTCGTGCTTCCTTCTTTGCACTTCATGCTTTAATGCGTGATGCATTTGTAAATCTTGGTGGTACGGTCGAATCAGGAGAACTCATTTTGCGTGAAGAAGTTGCAGGACGTGCTCTTTCTACTTCTCTTTTTAGCCGTTGGATTGCTTGAATATGTGTAGACCCAAAACTGGTAGAGTGAAAGAAATTACCTCTCTTAGCAACCCCATCATAAAAAATCTTAAAGCACTTAGCCAAAAGAAAAACCGTAATAGAGAAGGTCTTTTCATGGCAGAAGGATTGAAATTGGTCATTGATGCTCTCAATCTTGGCTGGACAATACAGACGCTTATTTTTTCTAAAAGTGAAATCGGTAATGCTACTATCGAAAATACTGCCGCACGTGCTGTAGCCAACGGTGGTTTTGTTATTAAAGCCTCACAAAAGGTTATGGAATCACTTACCCGACGCGATAATCCACAAACAGTTATTGGTATTTTCAAGCAAAAATGGCACTCTTTTGAAATGATAAAAAGGCAGATTAAAGATGTTTACATCGCGCTTGATCGTGTACGTGATCCTGGAAACCTTGGTACCATTATTCGAACCGCTGATGCTGTAGGTGCTAAAGGTGTTATTTTAATTGGCGAGACAACAGACCCTTTCTCGCCTGAAACAGTCCGCGCAACCATGGGATCTATTTTCTCTGTACCACTTTATCGTTTTGATGAAAACGGCTTTTTAAACTGGTCTTCTCACTTTAAAGGTATGATTGTTGGAACACACCTCAAAGGTTCTCTGGATTATCGCACACTTGACTTCAAAAATGGCCCTATTATCCTTTTAATGGGGAATGAAAAACAGGGATTATCAGATCTTCTTACGAATCGGTGTGATAAACTTACGCGTATTCCACAAAGCGGACGAGCAGACTCGCTTAATCTAGCTGTAGCAACAGCTGTTATGCTTTATGAAATCCGTCGCCCCTATTTAATACTTGAACCATGTGAGGAAAAACATGATTCGTAAATCACTCCCTTTTCTTCTCTTGGGCTTGGCTTTTACAGTAGTACTTGATCAAGCTGTCAAATACTGGGTTATGCACAATATGCCTTTAGGAACAGAAATTTCGCTTATTCCTTTTCTTTCCCTTTATCATGTGCGCAATTCTGGCATTGCATTTTCGTTTTTTTCTTCCTTTTCTCAGTGGGGAATCATCGCCATCACGATCATTGTGATTATCTTTCTTCTATGGTTATGGAAAAATACTGAATATAATAAGTCTTTAATGCGCTTTGGCCTTATTCTTATTATTGGGGGAGCCATCGGCAATCTCATTGATCGTATTCGCTTTCATCATGTCACTGATTATATACTTTTTCATATTGATGATATTTTTTATTTTGCTATTTTCAACCTTGCAGATAGTTTTATCACTCTCGGTGTTATTGCCATCCTTATTGAAGAATTGCGTACTTGGATGAAAGCAAGGCGTCATTCCAATAGTACATCTTCTCACTGATATGTTCAGTGCCTTAGAAAACAGAGATTATTGACCATCACAAGTCTGATTACGCATTGATTTCTCTTAATCAATTCTTGTTGCTCGTCATTTCACGTGTTTCTCTTCATGGGACTATAAGATCTTACTTTCTTTTCAACTTTACATTTCTACACTTAGTTAGTGCAAAAGAAATGAACTCAAATAGAATCAATATTTTTTATCCATGTGTCCTACATCACAATTTTTGATGAGACATTTCACAGCATTCGAAGTTCTGTTTATTTGATTAGAACAATTGCTTTTCGTATGTTTTTTAGTTTTTACAGATATCGATTTTACAGAGCCTTTCTTAAGTGCTTCGTTTAAAAACTCTCCTTTTTTATTTTATATATTGTTTAATAAAAAACATTTTTTCAACTATTTTCAATAGTGTCTTGTTAAAGCAACATATTGATTATAAATATAAATTACCGTTTTTCATATTGAATAAAAGCCCTTACTATTCTAAATCCCTTTTATTTGGAATCTGTTCATGTTGAATCCATTAAAACCATATCTCTTGCAAGACACAAGCAAGTCAATAATCTTGATTGATTTAATATGAACAGATTTTCAACCAGAGAATCTTGCGATATTCGGAGTATCATTTAGCATTCAAAAAGACAATTTATCATTATACATCAATATATTATAAAAAATCCAATTCAATAGCTCTTATAACCGTGCAAAACAGATGCAATATTGGAGGTTGAAATAGTGTGATGATACTTGCCGCTCTTCTCATAAACGCAAAAATAGTGAATATTTTATAAGGGATTGTATTACATAGTTTCTGTGAAAATAGAAAAGTTTTTAAGTATAGTCTTTTTATCTTGCAAAAATATGGCAAAAAATGGAAATATTTTTTATTAAAATGAACTATTTCCTTACCAATTTGTAAGGTTCCTTCTTCATATAAATCTCTTGTAATTTTTAAATAAATCTCCATAATAAGAGCATATATGCTGGAATTCTGTCAGTGATTCTTAAGGGTTTTTGTATTTGCCCAATTAAGGCTTATACCAAGCTTATCTGTGTAATGACAGAGACACCTTTAAAGCCCTATACCTGACAGAACATATGCTAAAGGATTTTATATTATGGCTAATTTTAAAGATTTACGTTCGGCACCTGCTTCTCATGCCGATGCATCAATTGATCAGGGATTACGCGACTATATGTTGGGTGTCTACAATGCAATGGCCATTGGTTTGCTTATTACAGCTGCTGCCGCTTATGCAATTGTATCATTAGCAACGACAACAGATATGAGCCAAGCAGCAGCTCAAATCAATAGCAGTGTTTATCTAACACCATTTGGAGTAACATTTTATACATCGCCATTCTCTTATATTGTTATGTTTGCACCACTCATAGCAGTCTTATTTCTCAGTTTTAAAATTAATACATTGAGCACAAATGCTGCTCGTAGTCTCTTTTTTGGTTATGCTGCTCTGGTTGGTCTTTCACTGTCTTCAATCGTTTTGCGCTATACGACAGAAAGTGTTGTGCAAACCTTTGTCATTTCCGCCGCAACTTTTGGAGCTCTTTCACTTTATGGATACACAACAAAGCGTGATCTCACAGCAATCGGTTCATTCTTATTCATTGGATTGATCGGCTTGTTGCTTTCCATGATTGTGAACATTTTTCTTGGATCAAGCGCTTTGCAGTTTGCTATCTCTGTGATTGGTGTTTTTATCTTTGCTGGTTTAACAGCCTACGACACCCAGAGCATTAAGTTGATGTATTATGAAGGAGATGAAAGCGATACCAGAGGACGTAAAGTTATTATGGGCGCGCTGAATCTTTATCTTGATTTCATCAATATGTTTGTCTTCTTGCTACAGTTTCTTGGCTCAAACCGTGATTGATTGCAAAAATCATTACTTAATTAAAGAACCTTGTTTCTTTTAGAAACAAGGTTCTTTTGTTTTTAGTGTAAATCTTTACCCTCTGCTTCTTAGAAACTATTCTTTTCGCAAAATGACAAAAATCCCTTATAAGCAAAAATTCCCTTGGTTTACCGGTTTTATCCAACAAAAACTCCATAGCTCCTTTTTAAATACAATTCATAGCCGCTCTCATCATCAATCAAACATTGTCAATCAAAATAGTAATTATGATCTGACCGTTGCTTCCTATAATGTGCATAAATGTGTAGGTGTTGATAAAGTTTTTAATCCTACAAGAATTGTCCGTGTTATTACTGAATTACAAGTTGATATCCTTGCTCTTCAAGAAGCAGATAAACGTTTTGGGGAACGCATCGGTTTGATTAATCTTCAGCTATTAAAAGCTGAAACCGGTTTGATTCCTGTACCTCTTAATACTATGTCACCTCATGGCCATGGTTGGCATGGGAATGCTCTTTTTTTGCGAAAGGGATATGTACGTGATACTTTACAAGTCACTCTTCCTAGTATTGAACCACGTGGGGCTGTAATTGTAGAGTTGGAAATGGCAGCAGGACCTATTCGTATTATTGCGGCTCATTTTGGATTATTACGTTACTCTCGTAAACAACAAACAAAAATGCTCCTTGAAATTTTCCAAAAACGCCCCCTTATGCCTACACTCCTCATAGGAGATTTTAATGAATGGCGAATGGGAAAAGGCTCATCTTTAAATCATTTTTTTCCCTATTTTGATAGCACTTTTGAAGTTGTACCAAGCTTTCCCTCTCGTTTTCCTTTGTTAGCCCTTGATAGAGTTTTTTCTTTTCCCCACCAATTGGTAACAAGTATTGAAAATCATTATTCACCACTTGCACGCATTGCTTCAGATCATTTGCCTATCAAAGCCTATCTTAATCTTTCCAACGCAATCAATATTCTTAAAAATAAATAAAAAAATTAATGTGCCTTATCCCAATTTTGAGCCGTCATAACTTTTACTTCAAGCGGGACAGATAAAGATAAAACCGGTATTGTAGCATTTTCCATAACATTTTTAACAACAGTCATGGTTTTTTTACTTTCTTCTTCTGGTACTTCAAAAATCAGTTCATCATGAACTTGCAGCAACATTTTTGCTGATAGTTTTTCTGCTTTTAAAGCATCTTCCATATGTATCATAGCGCGGCGAATAATATCGGCTGCAGAACCTTGAATTGGAGCATTGATAGCTGCCCGCTCATTAAGAGAACGAATTTTTACATTCTTTGCTTTTATTTCTGGATAATGGATACGACGTCCAAAAATTGTTTCTACATAACCATTTTCACGTGCAAAGATTTTGGTCTTCTCCATATAATCTTTAATTCCTGGAAATCTTTCAAAATACAGTTGAATATAACGACCCGCTTCTTGGCGTGAAATTCCCAACTGATTGGCTAATCCAAAAGCTGAAATACCATAAATAATACCAAAATTAATCGCTTTTGCACGCCGTCGTATATCTGAATGCATTCCTTCTATCGCAACACCAAACATTTGTGATGCCGTTATAGCGTGAATATCATGCCCTTTAGCAAAAGCTTCTTTTAATGCTTTTATATCCGCAATATGTGCAAGAATGCGCAACTCAATCTGACTATAATCAGCAGAAAGTAACACATGTCCTTTGGGAGCAATAAAAGCTGTTCGAATTTTACGTCCTTCAGCAGTTCGCACTGGAATATTTTGCAAATTTGGCTCTGATGATGATAACCGACCTGTTGATGTTATTGCCAAAGAATAATTCGTGTGAACTCGCCCTGTTTTTGAAAAAATATAAGAAGGCAAGGCATCTGTATAGGTAGATTTTAGCTTTGAAAGTTGACGCCACTCAATAATTTTACGCGGTAAAATATGACCTTCAGCAGCCAACTCTTCTAAGGTCTGTGCAGAAGTTGACCATTGTCCACCCTTTGTTTTAGCGCCTCCAGGCAATCCCATTTTGCCAAAAAGGATATCCCCTAATTGCTTTGGCGAAGCAAGATTAAACTTTTCATCAGCTTGTTTGTAAATTTCCTCTTCTAGAATCAAAGCAGCTTGTGCCAACTCTCCTGAAAGACGCAATAAAATCTGCCGATCAATAAGAATCCCCCGTTCTTCCATTCTTGCAAGAACTTCTACAAGAGGTCGATCAAGACGCTCATAAATTTTTGTCATTCCACGAGCAACAAGTTGCGGTTTCAATACTTGCCAAAGACGTAGCTTTATATCAGCATCTTCCGCCGCATAAAGGGTTGCTTGTTTTAAATCTACTTGTGCAAAAGAAGTAATTTTTTTCCCGTTATGCGTTAAATCTTTATAGGCAATTGGTTTATGCTCAAGCCAACGTTCAGACAAATCATCCATATTATGGGTTAACATTCCAGCATCAAAAGCATATGATAAAAGCATGGTATCGTCAAAAGAGCTTATCATAATGTCGTATTGCTTCATCACCAACCAATCATATTTTATATTATGACCAATTTTTAACACCGCTGAATCTTCTAATATCGGTTTTAAAAGTGCTAAAGCTTTTCGAGCCCCAATCTGTGAAGCAATGCGCCCGCCCCTCAAAAGGTCCTCTTCTCCTTCATCAAAATGTTCAAGAGGTATATAAGCTGCTTTTTCCGGCTGTAATGCGAGTGAAAAACCAACAAGCTTTGCTTGCATCGGATCAAGAGATGTTGTTTTAGTATCAAAAGCGAAAAAACCCTGCTCTTGTGCTTGTGATAACCAGTCTTTTAAAATTTCCTCATCAAGAATTGTTGTATAAGCATCTCTTGTAATTTTTTGAGTCAGCGCTTGATCTTTACGTTCTTGTGCAAAAACTTGTGGAGAATTTTCAGAAAAATTATGAAGGGATGCGCGCTCAGTATTCTTGATATCAGAATCATGCCTGATATCAGAATCATTCCTAGGGCTTAGTTTTTCCCATTCAACATCTATATCAAGTGCGTCAATAACAGCTGCATCGCATGTTGTTGCCTCTGCCACGCGACGCGTTAATGTTGAAAACTCCATCGCTTTCAAAAAAGCAATTAAACGTGGACCATCTTGTGGCTCCAAAATAAAATCATCTAAATCATTATCTATAGGAACATCTGTTTTAAGCCTGACAAGTTCACGAGATATTTTAACTTGTTCTCTATAAGCTTGAATGTTTTCACGTCGTTTTGTTTGTTTAATTTCTGTTACGTTTTGCAATAAAAGATCAAGAGAACCAAATTCATTTAACAACTGAGCTGCAGTTTTTGGACCAATGCTTGGAATACCCGGTACATTATCCGTTGAATCTCCAATTAATGCTTGTAAATCAATCATTTTTTCAGGCGCAACACCCCATTTTTCTATAACTTCTGAGATACCTATATGCTTATCTTTCATTCCATCATACAAAGATACATGCGTATTTACGAGTTGCATAAGATCCTTATCAGAAGAAATAATGGTTGTTTTTGCCCCAACCTTTGTTGCCAACTTTGCATAGGTAGCAATTAAATCATCCGCTTCAAAGCCTTCCTTTTCAATACAAGGCAAATTAAAAGCCTTCGTTGCTTGGCGTATTAGCGCGAATTGAGGAATTAGATCTTCAGGAGGTTCAACGCGATTCGCTTTATATTCAGGATAAATTTGTTTCCGAAAAGTATCAGATGAATAATCAAAAATAACAGCAAAATGTGTTGGAACAACACCCGTAGCTGTATTACGAGCATCACAAAGTAATTTCCATAACATATTGCAAAAACCAGCTACTGCTCCTACAGGAAGTCCATCCTTTTTACGTTTTAAAGGCGGCAAAGCATAATAAGCACGAAAAATATAGCCTGATCCGTCAACCAAAAAAAGATGATCTGTTGCTTTCATGACAATTTTTTCTCCATTTCAGCTAAAAAAACAAATTACCCTTATATATTTTTTCACTTTGCCTCTAAAAAGCCATTTTTTCTCTTCATAAGATGTGAAGTCGTTGCACTTTATATTAAGTACCTAGAGCTTTTCTTTGCTGTTACAGGATTAATAGCTTTCATTTTGCTCCTCCTATGATAGCTGAGGTACGATGTAGCGACAGGGTCGTTGTGGTGTTCCCCTCCCCACAACGACCGTTTTTTTTGACATCGATATTCTTTAATTTCAATCGTGACTCTTTTAGATAAAAGATGATGTTATTCATGAATTTTGAAGTTATTCCACAGAGCTTTTTCACCCATTTTGTAGATAAAATCAGCGTGTAACTTTTTTTCTTGCATACTCAATCTTGAAGGTAAAGCCTGCGGGCGAATTTTAACGGCATAAGATGTATCTTTATCGTTCTGGATATGTTCATCAATACCCCTTCTGTTATCAAAACCCAATACACCTTGCTTTCCACCGATGAGCTCAATATAAACATCGGCTAGAATCTCTGCATCAAGCAAAGCACCATGAAGAACACGATGGCTGTTATCAATTCCAAAACGTTTGCATAAAATATCAAGAGAATTAGGACCCATAGGAAATTTACGCCGCGCCATAGCCAATGTATCAAGAATATTATCAACACTGATAAGCGGTTTGTTGACGCGTTTTAATTCTGCATTAATAAAACCAATATCAAAACTCGCATTATGCGCAATCATTGTCGCGTCTTTGATAAATTCCAAAAATTCATCAACAATATCACTAAAACTTTTCTCGTTTTTCAAGCGTTCATTGGTTAATCCGTGAATTGCTACAACTTCATCAGGAATAATAACGCCTTCAGGGTTTAAATAAACATGAAATTGGCGTCCTGTGAGATAACGATCAACCATTTCTACACAACCAATTTCGATTATGCGATCTTTCTCTTTATCTAAACCTGTTGTTTCTGTATCAAAAATAATTTCACGCATAATTTTAATTCTTTAGCAATTTTTTTATCACATCAAAAACCTGTTGACGTGTATTCTCTAAATCTTTCCCTGTATCAATAATAAAATCAGCGCGTTCTCGTTTTTTTTCATCTGGCATTTGTTGAGCGTTGATAAAGGCAAATTTTTTCTCATTCATACCTTGGCGAATCATTACACGTTCTTTTTGTATTTCTGGTGGAGCAGAAACAACAATAACGCTATCCACACGACTTTCACCATTTTTTTCAAACAGAAGTGGAATATCAAGAATAACTAATTTTTTCCCTTGTTCACGCGCTATATCAATAAATTCCCTTTCTTTTTCTTGCACCAAAGGATGAATTATTTTTTCTAATGTTTGTAATTTTTCTTTATCATCAATCAAAATTTCAGAAAGTTTCAAACGGTTAACTTCTCCGTTTTCAACCACACCAGGAAAAATACGCTCTATGAATGACAAAGCTGGCTCACTTTTATAAAGCTGTTGTACTGCTTCATCAGCACTAAAAACAGAAATACCCGCTTGCTTGAAAAAATCAGCAACTGTTGATTTTCCCATAGCAATTGATCCCGTTAATCCTATGATCTTCATTCTCTTTTTTCACTCATATCCTCTAAAATAGCTGTCCGTAACGCTTTTGTTACCTGTGGTCTTATTCCGAACCACTGTTCAAACCCTATAACAGCCTGATGTAGAAGCATCCCAAGTCCATCAACCGTCTTGAGATCACAAGCCTTTGCCTGTTGTAAAAAAGGAGTTATCAATGGTGTATAAATAATATCTGTTACTAATGCCGTTTTTTTTGCTTTATGAAAATCGCAAAAAAAAGAATCACTTTTTTCTTCTGGACTTTTTATGCCAATAGAGGTTGTATTAACAATCAAATCAGCTTGATGAAGTATTTCATGGATTTTATGCCAATCGTAAACTTTAATGATTTTTCCAAAATGCTGAGCTAAATTATCAGCACGTTGTTTTGTACGGTTAATTAAATAAATCTGTTCAAATCCGCGTCTTTTTAAGGCATATATGATAGCGCGTGCGGCACCACCTGCTCCAAAAACAAGAGCTGTTTCCCCTCCCCAATCAGATGCAAAATCATCAAGATTAGCGCTAAAACCATAGGCATCACTATTCGTGGCACAAAGCTTATCTCCTTCATACCAAAGTGTATTAACAGCACCAATCATTGTTGCTCTCTCATCTTTATAATCTGCTAAACGAAAAGCTTCCTGTTTATAAGGCAAAGTAACATTTCCTCCACAAAAGCCTATTTTTTGTAAAGACGCAATAAAATGACTGAACTCTTCAGATGTTACTTCTTGTGCAAGATATTCTCCTTGTAAACCATATTGTTTAAGCCAAAAATTGTGAATTCTTGGCGATTTTGAATGATGAATTGGAGAACCAACAACAAAAGCACGCGGATAATTTGTTTTTTTTATTGTTAAGTCAACCATCAATAATTCCTAAGTGGCGCAGTTTTATGAGTAGAGGCAGCAAAGGTAAACCAACAATGGTAAAAAAATCTCCTTCAATTTTTTCAAAGAGATGAATTCCTTCTCCTTCAATTTGATATACTCCCACGCTGTTTAAAACATCTTTTCCTACGCGTGCTAAATAACGTTCAATAAATTCTGATGAGAGTAAACGAACAGACATATGTGCACTAAAAGCTTCAACCCAAATTTTTTGACCATTTTTAAATAAAGCTACCGCACTATGAAGAGAATGGGTTTTTCCTGATAATTCACATAAACGTTGATGTGCTTCTTTAATATTTGTTGCTTTGTGAAAAACTTGACCTTCAAAATCAAGAACTTGATCACAACCAATAACGAAAGCATCAGGAAAACGATCTGAAACATTTTTTGCTTTTGCGCTCGCAAGAAAACAGCTGAGTTCTTTAGGTGTTTTTTCTTTTGCTTTTTTTTCTACTTCTCTTTCATCAAAAGAAGCTCCTTCAATGGAAAAATTTAAGCCTGCTTTTTTTAATAATTTTGCACGATAAAAACTAAGAGATGCTAATATTAAAGTATCTGCGTTCATGAGAATTTTCTCTCATTTCCTTCACGAAATCGTGATAACAGTTCAAATATTGCAGCAGCAGTTTCTTCAATAGAACGTCTTGTGACATCAATAATAGGCCAACCAAAACGTTCGCAAATGCGTTTTGCATGGATTAATTCTTCAGCTATGTTGATACGATTAGTATAATTATCAAGAGCAAAACCTTCTCCTAAATCTCTATTTTGACGAATATGTGAGATTCTTTCAGCTGAAGCAATTAAACCAATAATTAAAGAATTTTTTACCTCTAAAAGAGATTCTGGCAAATCAATTCCTGGAATAAGAGGAACATTAGCCGTTTTGATTCCGCGATTTGCTAAATAGATGCTTGTTGGTGTTTTAGAGGTTCTTGAAATTCCCACAAGGATCACATCTGCTTCGGATAAGCTACTGGAAGACTGTCCATCATCATGCTCTATTGTAAAATCCAGTGCCTCAATACGGCGAAAATAATCTGCATTAAGATCATGTTGTGCGCTCGCACGTAAATGTGTTGGCATTCCAAGGTAAGACTGAAAAGCATTTAAAACAGGATGCAATATATCAATACAGGGAACTTCTATTTTTTTGCATTTTTTTTGAAGGAGTAGTTTAAGTTCTTCATCAATCATTGTGTAAAGAACAATACCTGGCTCTTGTTGTATTTCATCAAGAGCTTTCTGTAACTGTATTCTATTACGAATCATAGGATAGATATGCTCTGTTGCCTGAATCATTGCATATTGCGATGCTACAGCTCTTCCAACAGAAATTAATGTTTCTCCTGTTGCATCAGAAAGCATGTGTAAATGAAAGAATTTTTTTTCTTTTGTCACAAAAATTTTAACTCCTTGTTAAGACATGTGTATATATCCTCACCGTTTTTTATAAAACTAAAATTTATGAAAAATTCTCCTTTTTTATGCACAAATTAAATGCTTGTGATAATTTAATCCCTCTTATAAAAAAAGAGGGGATAATATCTTTAAGATAGTGATATTTTTATTCTTTTTTCAGTTCCTTTTGTGGATAAAATTGAGGATAAATAATAATCCACACTAAACACAGTTATAAATAAGAATAATCCTTTCTTTAATATAAATTTATTAATATAAATTTCTGTAAAAAATACTTTTGAATAGCATTTTATTAATGCTATAATACTAACTCACATTTTTGTTATTAAAATAATTAAATACTATTTGGATTTTATATTTTTTCAAGTTTTTCATATAATTACTTAATATTACAGGAACAAATTTCATATAAATGGTACTTGCAGATTAAAAAAATTGAGTGTAGGATATTTTTTCTTAATAATATTTCACTCATAAATTTCCATAAATTATTTAGAACAATCTTCTCCTTAATTACAAAGAGCATATTTCATGCAAAAAATGAAACTACAAGAACTTAAAAGCAAAAATCCCGTTGAGCTTGTTTCTTTTGCTGAAACATTAGAAGTTGAAAATGCCTCCCTTATGCGCAAACAAGAATTAATGTTTGCTATCTTGAAAAAACTTGCTCTACAAGACGTTGAAATTATAGGAGAAGGTGTTGTTGAAGTTTTACAAGACGGATTTGGATTTTTGAGATCTGCTGATGCTAATTATCTTCCTGGTCCTGATGATATTTATCTTTCACCTGCACAAATACAGTCGTTTTCTTTAAAAACAGGCGATACAATTGAAGGTCCCATACGCAGTCCAAAAGAGGGAGAACGTTATTTTGCTCTCCTTAAAATTAATACAATTAATTTCGAAAAACCTGAAAAGATTCGTTATAAAATCCACTTTGATAATCTTACTCCTCTTTATTCAAATGAACGTTTCCAAATGGAAATACAAGATCCTACAGAGAAAGATATGTCATCACGCGTGATTGATTTGATATCTCCATTGGGAAAAGGACAAAGAGGGTTAATTGTAGCTCCTCCTCGGACGGGAAAAACAGTTTTACTTCAAAATATTGCTCATTCTATTACCACTAATCATCCTGAATGTTATCTCATTGTTCTTTTAATTGATGAACGACCAGAAGAAGTTACTGATATGCAGCGTTCAGTAAAAGGAGAAGTGGTTTCTTCTACTTTTGATGAACCTGCAATACGTCACGTACAAGTGGCAGAAATGGTTATTGAAAAAGCCAAACGTCTTGTTGAATATGGGCGTGATGTTGTTATTCTTCTCGATTCTATTACACGTCTTGGGCGTGCATATAATACAGTTGTTCCTTCTTCAGGTAAAGTTTTAACAGGTGGTGTGGATGCAAATGCCCTCCAGCGTCCAAAGCGTTTTTTTGGTGCAGCACGTAATATTGAAGAAGGCGGATCTTTAACCATTATTGCAACGGCTTTGATTGATACAGGAAGTCGTATGGATGAGGTTATTTTTGAAGAATTTAAAGGAACAGGTAATTCGGAAATTGTTCTTGATCGAAAAGTTGCTGATAAACGTATTTTCCCTGCTATGGATATTTTAAAGTCAGGAACGCGTAAGGAAGAACTTCTGGTAGAACGACAAGATTTACACAAAATTTTTGTTCTTCGTCGTATTTTAGCATCTATGAATGTAACAGATGCAATTGAATTTTTGATTGATAAATTAAAGCAAACAAAAAATAATAGTGAATTTTTTGATTCAATGAATACGTAGAGTCATTAAAGTTTTTATTAGGATAAAACCTGTGGATACAATCTTTGCTGTTTCGAGTGGATTGTTACCTTCAGGGGTTGCAGTCATTCGGCTTTCTGGTCCTCATGTTGTGGATATAGTTAAAACGCTTTGTGGTCGTTTACCTAAAGCACGTTTTATGCATTATGGAAATCTTACTGCTCGTGATGGTAGTTTTTTAGATTCTGGTTTAACTGTTTTTTTTCCTGCTCCTCATAGTTTTACGGGGGAAGATTGTGCAGAATTCCATTTACATGGAGGAAAAGCAGTCGTTAATCGTTTTCTCGATGAATTGTCGACATTTTCTGGATGCCGTATTGCAGAAGCAGGTGAATTTTCACGTCGTGCTTTTATGGAAGGAAAATTAGATCTTGTTCAAGCAGAAGGTCTTGCTGATTTAATAGAAGCAGAAACGGAAAGCCAACGGCGTTTAGCTGTTATGGGTACAAGTGGACATTTAACGACGCTTTATCGTGATTGGCGTCATAAGCTTATGAAGGCGCGTGCTTTTATTGAGGCAGAACTTGATTTTGTTGATGAAGCAGATATTCCCAACGCAATATCTGATAAAGTTTGGAAAGATGTTCAGGATCTTTGTACTTCTATTCGGGAATATATTACTAAAGGAGAACGTGCGAGTATTTTACGTGATGGATTAAAAATTGTTATTGCTGGTGCTCCAAATTCTGGAAAATCAAGCATTATGAATCGTCTTTCAGGAAGATCTGTTGCTATTGTAACGGAAGAAGCAGGAACAACCCGTGATGCTTTAGAAATGAGAATTATTCTTGGTGGTTTACCTGTTTTTTTAACCGATACTGCTGGTTTTAGAAAAACAGAAAATAAAATAGAACAGATGGGAATAGAAATTGCTAAACAGCATGTTAGGGAAGCTGATTTGGTTATTTTGGTTTATGATATAGGAAATCCTAAGCAAGTTGATTTACCAGAAACATCGGCTGAAATATGGTGTGTTGGCAATAAGCTTGATCTTTATGAAAAAAATGATCAGCGTTGGTCTATACAATTTTCCGCATTAACTGGTTTAAATTTTGATTATTTTATAAAAGAACTTGAATTATTTTGTCATCATCGTGCTTCTGAAATTGGAAATATTGTTCCAGCACGTAAAAGGCAACTTCAATTATTAAAGGAGGCTGTTAAAGAGATTGAATTTTCTCTTAATTATCATTCCCTTGATCTCAGTTTACGTGCAGAACATCTCCGTTGTGCAAGTGATTTTCTTGGGAAAATTACAGGAGATATTGATGTTGAAGATTTGCTTGATATTATTTTTTCAGAATTTTGTGTTGGTAAATAATGATTCACGTGAAACATTGATTATTTCATAGACAGATTATAAAGATTATGTATTTTATATCCTGTTTCACGTGAAACCTTAGAATATTTTCTACGGAATGAATTAAATGCAATCATATGATGTTGTTATTGTTGGTGGTGGTCATGCTGGCTGTGAAGCGGCTTCAGCTTCAGCACGTGTAGGAGCCAAAACAGCGCTTGTTACACATAAAATATCAGCACTGGGAACAATGTCGTGTAATCCTGCTATTGGTGGACTTGGAAAAGGGCATCTAGTTCGTGAAATAGATGCGTTAGATGGTCTTATGGGAAGAGCAGCGGATGCTGCTGGAATTCAGTTTAGACTACTTAATAGACGTAAAGGACCGGCAGTAAGAGGACCACGGACACAGGCAGATAGACAACTTTATAAAAAAGCAATTCAAAAATTATTAAAAGAACAAGAAAATCTTACTCTTATTGAGGATGAAGTTATTGATCTGGTTGTTAAAGATAATTGTGTATCAGGTGTTATTTTAAAAAAACAAGGAACAATTTTTTCTGGTGCTGTTGTTTTAACAACAGGTACGTTTTTAAATGGCTTTATTCATATTGGTAATAAAACATGGGCTGCTGGTCGTATGGGAGATCAGTCAAGTGTAAAACTTGCTGAACATTTGAAAAAATATCATATAAAACTTGGACGATTAAAAACAGGAACCCCTGCTCGTTTGAGTAAAAAAACAATTGCTTGGGAAGCTCTCCAAAAACAACAAGCAGATGAAAATCCCATACCCTTTTCTCTTTTAACAGAGAAAATTGAACAACCACAAATTGAATGTGCAATAACACGTACAAATGAGAAAACACATCAAATTATTCGCGAGAATATTTATCGCTCTGCTTTATATTCTGGAAATATTGAAGGGTTAGGACCACGTTATTGTCCTTCTGTTGAAGATAAAATTGTTAAATTTGGAGAACGTGATGGACATCAGATCTTTCTGGAACCAGAGGGATTAAATGATGATACTGTTTATCCAAATGGTCTTTCTACTTCTCTTCCTGAAGATGTACAAATTTCTCTATTGAAAACCATTGAAGGATTGGAAAATGCTATAGTTTTGCAACCTGGTTATGCTATTGAATATGATTTTGTTAATCCACAACAATTAACGAGAAACTTAGAATTACGTTCTTTACCGGGTTTGTTCTTAGCAGGCCAAATTAATGGTACAACAGGATATGAAGAAGCAGCAGCACAAGGACTTTTAGCTGGATTAAATGCTGCACGTAAAGTAGGTAAATTAGATGAAATACTTATAAGTCGTTCTACTGCTTATATTGGTGTTATGATTGATGATTTGGTTTCACGTGGTGTTTGTGAACCTTATAGGATGTTTACATCACGTGCTGAATTTCGTTTATCTTTACGATCTGATAATGCTGATACGCGTTTAACACCTTTGGCACAAAAATGGGGTATTGTGAGTAAAATACGTTGGGAATGTTATCAGAAAAAACAACAACGGCTTGATCAAGCACGATCAATATGTCAAAATCTTTTTTTAACACCCAATGAAGCTTCTGCTCATGGATTACATGTTAATCATGATGGAATTCGGCGTTCGGCTTATGATTTTCTTGCTTATCCTCATATGACCTTAGAGCGTCTTTCAGATTTTTGGCCACAATTAAAAACAATTGATTCTAAAACAGCAGAATCTTTAGAAATTGAAGCACAATATGCGGTTTATTTAGATAAACAAGCACAAGATATTGCCTCTCTTCAGAGAGATGAGCGTTTAGAAATTCCTTCTTCTCTCGATGTTCAGGCAATTTCAGGTCTTTCAAATGAACTTAAATCAAAAATTCAAGAAGTGTCGCCGCGTTCAATTGCTGATGCACAAAAAATTGATGGCATGACACCCGCCGCGTTATCGCTTATTATTACACATATTCAACGTCAACGACGTGAAAAGGCTAAAACAGCTTAATGAATTTTTCTACAGAAAAAAAATATCAACAATTATTAAATATTGTTCCTTCTGTTTCACGTGAAACGATGGAAAATTTAATTCAGTTTGAGTCTTTAATACTTCAGTGGAATGCACATATTAATTTGATATCTGCTACAACTATACCAGATCTATGGACACGACATATTCTAGATTCAGCACAAATTTTTCCTTTGTATGCTCATTCTTTACATTGGTGTGATTTAGGATCAGGAGGAGGTTTTCCTGCAATTGTGATTGCTATCTTTTTGAAAGAAAAAAAATCAGGACATATTAATCTTGTTGAAAGTAATGGGAAAAAAGTTGCTTTTTTGCGAACAGTTATTGCTCAACTTAATCTTCCAGCAACGGTTTATCACGCTAGAATTGAAGATATATATCAAAAAATTCCCATATCTGATATTATAACAGCACGGGGATTAGCGCCGCTTGATACTCTTTTACAACTCATTTTTCCTTTATTAACAGAAAAAACAATAGCTCTTTTGCAAAAAGGTCGGGATTACGCTACAGAAATAAAAAATGCCTCTGCCAATTGGCACTTTGATCTGTTAAAACATAAAAGTAAAGTTGATGAAAATTCTGTTATTTTGGAAATTTCTCATATTCGATCATATAGAGGGTAGAGCAAAATGAGCGAAACACGAATTATCGCTATTGCAAACCAAAAGGGTGGAGTCGGAAAAACAACCACAGCAATTAATCTTGCTACAGCTTTAGCGGCTATTGGTGAAAATGTCCTTATTATGGATGTTGATCCACAAGGTAATGCTAGTACAGGTTTAGGGATTGATCGTAATAGCCGTCCTTTATCTTCTTATGATGTTTTGGTTTCGGGCGTTTCAATTACACAGGCGGCTTTAAAAACAGCCGTACCCAATCTTTATATAGTTCCTTCTACACTTGATCTCTTAGGTGTGGAAATGGAAATTTCTTCATCAAAAGATCGCATACAACGCTTACGTAAAGCTCTCTATGATGATCCGGAAATGGAAAAAAAATTCAATTATATTTTAATTGATTGTCCTCCCTCCCTTAATCTTTTAACACTTAATGCTATGGGGGCTGCGGATTCTGTTTTAGTGCCTATGCAGTGTGAATTTTTAGCACTTGAAGGTTTAAGTCAATTACTTGAAACAGTAAAACAAGTGCGATCCGTACTTAATCCATCTTTAGAGATCCAAGGTATTGTTTTAACAATGTATGATGGACGTAATAACCTTTCAAATCAAGTTGTTGAAGATGTACGCTCTTTTATGGGAGATAAAGTTTATCGTACTGTTATTCCACGAAATGTAAGAGTATCAGAAGCGCCTTCTTTTGGCAAACCTGTATTGCTTTATGATCTTAAATGTGCTGGGAGCCAAGCTTATTTGCGTCTAGCATCAGAAATGATTCAACGTGAAAAACAAGCACGTGCTGCTGCTTAAAAATGTAAAATTTTTTGTAAGAAAACTCAAAGAGCAAAATTATGAACGATGATCTATCAAAAAAAAGACTAGGACGTGGATTAGCGGCATTGATTGGAGATATCAATTTAAACAACAATATTGCACGTTCATCAAGCTTTGATAAATTAAATGAATCCGGTAGTCTTTCTGAGCAATTTATTTCTATTGAATCTATTTCATGTAATCCTCACAATCCTCGGCGTCATTTTACTGAAACAGAGCTTGATAATTTGACACAATCAATTCGTCAACACGGTGTGGTTCAACCGGTTATTGTGAGGCCTTTAAGAGATCATCCTCATCGGTTTGAATTGATTGCGGGTGAACGGCGCTGGCGTGCAGCACAACGTGCAAATTTAAGTCAATTACCCGTTATTATTCGTGATGTGGACGATAAAACGGCTTTGGAATTGGCAATTATTGAAAATGTTCAACGTGCAGATCTTAATCCTATCGAAGAAGCAAAGGGATATGAGATGCTTCTAAATGAACATGATTATACGCAAGTAGATTTAGCGCAAGTTATAGGAAAAAGTCGTAGTCATGTTGCAAATACGCTTCGTTTGTTAAAACTTCCAGAAAAAGTACAACAATTCTTAACTGATGGACAACTTTCTGCAGGTCATGCACGTTGTCTTATAACCGTTGATGATCCACAAAATTTAGCTGAGAAAATTATTCGTGAAGGGCTTTCAGTACGTCAAACAGAAATACTTGCATATGAGCAAGCTAATCCTAAAACTAAAAAGCGTACCAATACGGAGAAAGATGCTGAAACAAAATCTTTAGAAAAATTACTTGCAGATGTGATAGGAATGAAAGTTATTATTCGACATGGTAAAAAAGGTGGAGATTTAAAAATACATTACTCTTCATTAGAACAATTAGATGAAATTTGTCGGCGTTTACAAAGTTAATCAATTGTTCTAAAAAGATTTTTTTAACAGTTATCTTTTAAAATTTTTATTATTCTATACATATGCTCTTTAGCAAATTCTATATTGCTTGAAGGTAAAAAGTTTTTTTCATAAGTAGAATTTTCTTCATCAGTAAGTACATACAATGTCGCTTGAAGTGCTAGGTGAGCAATAACAAACTCTTTCGGTGTTATATTATTTTCTTTTAAAATATTCACAAGTTTTGGATTATTAGAAATATAGGCAGCGTATTTTTCAATATTATCATTATAAGTATTGAAGTCACTTTTTTTATTTATTTGTTCTGTTTCTGAAGATAAATTTTTACATTCTATTTTGATTTTTTCCAGCTTTAAAAGAAGATCTTCTGTTAAGGGATAATTTGCAATGAAAGGCGGTATAAAAGAAAGATCATCTATTTCTTGTTTTTTTTCTTGAGCGTATGATGCAAAAGGAAAAATGAAGAAAAAGCACAAAAGAAGTTTAAACATGACTAAAAATTATCCTTTCTTTTTTGAATTTCAATAAATATTTTTTCGTCTGTTATTCTTTATTTTTATAAAAACATTTGTTAAATATAGTCGAAATAAACACAATTATTAGGAATGATAAAAACACGGTGATTTTTAATGCACGGACTTTTTTATTAGATTAATGGGATGATATTTTTAATGTGTCATAGCTGATTAGTTGCTCAAAATGAGTTTTTCGCAGCTATCTAAAAGAATTGTCGCTTTAAAAAAATGTTTTTTAACAAATTCAAGATTGTTTAGAAATATAGTATTTTTCTCAGTAGAATATTCCTTTTCAGGTACAAATATGAGAAGCGTTGATATTTCTTTAAGAGCTAAGGTTCCTGAAGCAAAATCTTTCGGTGTTATATTATTTTCTTTTAAAATATTTACAAGTTTTGGTTTACTAGAAATATAGGTAGTGTAATTTTCAATACTAGAGTGGATACTAGAATCATAAGTTATAAGATTATTTTTTGTTTCTGGAAGTAAGTTTTTACATTCTTTTTCAATTTTTTCCAGCTTTAAAAGAAAATCTTCTGTTAAGGGATAATTTGCAATGAGAGATGATATAAGAGAAGAATTATCTGTTTCCTTTTCCTCTGCCCTTGTTAGTTGAATATGTATCACGAAAAGAAAAAGGAGGAACAAACGTAATACGAACTTAAGCATGGTTAAAAATTATCCTTTCTTCTTCGAATTTCAGCAAAAACTTCTTCATCTGTTTCTTCTTCCATTACAAGGTTTCTTCGCAATACACTATCATCCCAGCGGAGAAAGGGATTGGTGGCTTTTTCTTGCCCTAAGGTTACTGGTAAAGTCATAGCGTTTTTTGCACGTAGCAAAAAAACTTCCTCTATTCTTTGGTGGAGTTTTTTATTATGTGGGTCAATTGTTAGTGCGAAAAGAGCGTTATTTTTTGTATATTCATGTCCACAATAAAGAAGTGTTTCATCAGGAAGTTTACGAAGTTTTTTTAAAGAATTCAGCATTTGTGCTGGTGTTCCTTCGAAAAGACGTCCACAGCCCAATGAAAAAAGTGTATCTCCAGCAAAGAGTAAATTATTTTCAGGAAAATAGTAAGATAATGCGCCTAGAGTATGACCAGGTGTTGAAAGAGCTAAAAGAAGGTGTGAGCCAAAAGAAAAACTTTCATCAGGTTGAAGTGTTTTATCAAGATGATCAATCTTTTCTTTTTCTGCTTCTGGTCCGATAACCGTAGTGTTGTAAACTTGTTTTAATTCTGATAGGGCTTCTACATGGTCGTGATGATGATGAGTTACAAAAATAGTGTTAAGTGTCCAATTGTGGCGCTTTAAGGCGTTGTGAATCGCTTTGCCTTCAGGAGCATCTATTGCAGCTGTCATACCACTTTTTTCATCATGAAGGAGTACACCGAAATTGTTTTCTCGACAAATAAACTGTTCAATCAACATATTTTTTCTCCCGAACAGTGTTTGGCGATGAATCTATAAAATAATCGGTAGTGATGATTTTTTTAAGAATCAGATTTGTCCTCTTCTGTAAAAAGTCCTTTTGAATGTTTTATAATTATAGGCATTTGGGTAAGCATGAAAAGGACTGTTATAGGCATGACGCCAAATACTTTGAAACTTGTCCAGAAATTATCGCTAAAATTACGCCAAATTATTTCATTCAAAATGGCAAGAAAAATGAAAAAAAACGCCCAACGATAGGTAAGTTTTTGCCAACCTAAATCATCAAGTTTTAAGGTAGAATCAAGAGCATAACGTAAAAGTGGTTTTTTAAAAAACATCCCACCAAAAAGTATAAAAGCAAATAAGCTATTAATGATTGTTGGTTTCATTTTTATGAAAGTTTCATTATGAAGCCAGAGAGTTAGAAAGCCAAAAACTAAAACAAATATTCCTGAAATAAGAGGCATAATAGGAATTTGTCTTGCAAGGATCCATGATAAGCTTAGGGAAATAATAATAGCCACCATAAAAATAGCTGTTGCAGGGAAAATAGGCTTACTAAAATTTTGAAAAAATCCAATGTTTTTTATCAGCCATTCTCCCTTATAATTGGCAAAAAAGAAGGCAACCAATGGACCCATTTCCAAAAGAAACTTAAGTGTTGGTGAGAGAGAATTTTTTTTATTGTTATTCATCTTTTTTTCAGAATTATTGTGTAAATTAAGATTAGATAAAGGCTGTTTCATGCGTGTTTTCCTGCAATAGTTTCGGCAAAGTCAGAAGCAGAAAAGGGTTGAAGGTCTTCAATATCTTCTCCTATACCGATAAAATAAACGGGTAATTTATATTTTGCTGCGATAGCGACAAGAATTCCTCCTCGTGCAGTCCCATCTAGCTTTGTCATAACTAAACCATTAACACCAGCAATATCACGGAAAATGTCCACTTGGTTGAGTGCATTTTGTCCGGTTGTTGCATCAAGAGTTTGAAGGATTGTGTGGGGTGCTTGGGGGGTGTGTTTTTTTAAAACACGAATAATTTTTGCCAACTCATCCATTAATTCAGATTTATTTTGTAAACGCCCTGCTGTATCAATAATTAATACATCACTGTTTGTTTTTTTTGCTTTTTCATAAGCATCAAATGCTAAGCTGGCGGCATCTGCACCCAATTTTGTCGAAATAACAGGAGAATTGGTACGTTCACCCCAAATGTGTAGTTGCTCAATAGCAGCGGCTCGGAAAGTATCACCTGCTGCCAGCATAACTTTTAATCCCCCTTCTGTTAATTTGGCTGAAAGTTTTCCAATAGTTGTCGTTTTTCCAGTGCCATTTACACCTACCAGCAAAATAACATGAGGTTTATGGCTGAGATCAAGTTCTAATGGTATTGCAACAGGTTCCAGAACTTTTTTGACCTCATCAGCTACAATAGTATGAATATCATCTGGGGAGAGGTTTTTTCCGTAACGACTGGAAGCTAAAGTATTTGTGATGCGTGTTGCCGTCTCTACACCTATGTCAGCTTGGATAAGAATATCTTCGAGCTCTTGCAATGTATCTTCATCAAGTTTTCTTTTAACAAAGAGATCGCCAATTGATCCGCTTAGGCGTTGTGAAGAAAGGGATAGGCCTTTTTTAAGGCGCCCAAACCACGCTGTTTTTTTTTGTTCAACAGAAGGTTCAGATAAAATTTCTTCATTCTTTTTTTCACGGATGTTGTCTGTGACAATAATTTTACCAGAAAAGGGAATTTTATCAGAATGGGATTCTAGAAATGGAGATTTTTCATCATATTTTGTAAGTATTGACTCTGGATTTTTTGTTTGTTCTTCTTTTTCTGTGTTTATAGAGATTTGATTATTTTTTGTCTTTTCATTTTTGTCTTTATTTTCTTCTATTATATCGCTTTTATCAGGAATAGAAATCTGTTGTTCAATTTCTTGCTCTTGAGATTTGTTAAAAGAGAATATTTTTTTTATAAAAGATTTAGTCATAAGAATTCTCCTGCTCAAGCAGCGTTTAATTTTGGAGGGACAGCAATCAATTTATCGCCATCATGATCAACGATAAGGGCTTGAACAATTGTTCCTGCTTTTGCACCTTTAACTTGTACAAGAGTATAATCTTCTGTTCGTCCGATTTCATCTTTTTCAACGAGAATTGTTTGTAGACTGTTTTGTAAATGAGCAAGATGCTTTTTGTAAGCCATATCACCTACTTTACGCAATTTTTCAGCACGCAGCTTAATTATTTTACGGTTGATTTGTGGCATACGTGCGGCAGGTGTTCCTTCTCTTGGACTAAAGGGAAAGACATGGAGATGGGTTAAATTACAATCTTTGATTAAGGAAAGACTATTTTGAAACATCTCTTCTGTTTCTGTAGGAAAACCAGCAATTAAGTCGGCACCATAAACCATTGTAGAACGTTTGGCACGCAACTCTTGGCAAAATTGAATGGCATGTTCGCGCAGATGACGCCGTTTCATCCGTTTTAAAATCATATTATCACCTGCTTGCAAAGATAAATGCAAATAGGGCATGATTCTTGTTTCATAAGCTAAAAGATTTATGAGTTCTTCGTCTGCTTCAATAGAGTCAATAGATGAGAGGCGTAATCGGGCTAAGTCAGGGACATGATGCAAAATAGCTGAAGTTAATTTTCCTAGAGTAGCTTTTCCAGGAAGATCGTGGCCATAACTTGTAAGGTCAACACCTGTAAGGACCACTTCTTGGATACCCCCACCTAGCAGCTTTTTAATTTGTTCTATGACAGCACCCATGGGAACTGAACGAGATGGTCCTCGTCCATAAGGAATAATGCAAAATGTACAGCGGTGATCGCATCCGTTTTGTACCTGTACAAAAGCGCGGGTGCGCTCTTGCATTGCACTGACCATATGTGGAGCAATTTTTTGTACTTCCATAATGTCATTGATATGCATCTTTTCAGAATGATTAATACCAAAATCAGGAAGTTGACGATAAGAATGAGCGTGAAGTTTATCTTCGTTTCCTAAAACAAGATCTACTTCTGTCATTGAGGCAAAATTTTGTGCTTCTGTTTGGGCTGCACACCCTGTTACAATGATACGCGCATGAGGATTTTCACGTCTTGCTTTGCGGATAGCTTGTTTTGCTTGTCGTACGGCTTCGGCAGTGACAGCACAGGTATTAAAGATAATAGCACCATCTTTAAGTTGATCTAGCCCTGAAGAAGTACTTTCTTTGCGAATGATTTCCGATTCGTAGCTATTAAGTCGACAACCAAAAGTTACAATTTCTATTGCCATCAGGAGTGATCCTTTTTGTAGCACCCTGTTAAAGGGCTTAAAAAACCACTAAAGTGATATTTAATTGGTCCTGTCATGATAATATGATCGTCTTCTCGGTAAAAAATATTAAGTGTTCCCTTTGGTAAATTTACATCAACATGGCGCTCTGTAAGTCCACGACGATAAGCGGCCACTGCACTTGCACAAGCAGCACTCCCACATGCTTGTGTTAATCCTGCCCCTCGCTCCCATGTACGTAAATTTAGACTTTTCTTTGACGTTATGCAAGCAATGGAAATATTGCACCGTTCGGGAAACAGGGGATCATGTTCAAGTTTTGGCCCATATTTTTCTAATGGAATATGTTGAATATCATTTTCAACAAAAAAGATAGCATGGAGATTGCCAATGGATATGAGACAAGCGTCTTTTAGGGGACCAGCCATAATTTCTACGTGATTGGTATCAACTATTTCACGTGAAACAGGCATCTCTTTTGCACTGAAATTTGGGCATCCCATATCAACAGAAATGAGATTATCGGTTTGGTATTTTCCTTCAATAATTCCAGCGGGAGTTTCTAAATGAAATTTTTCACCAAAATTGTGATCTTTAAGCCATGCGATGACACAGCGGGTACCATTGCCACAAGCTTTAGCCATTGATCCGTCGGCATTCCATATTTCTATGCGGAAGTCGGTTTTTTTCTGGGTTGGTGTGTGGATAGCCATGATTTGATCAAAATGCATTTCAGGATCTGCCGACAAAGCAAGGATTGCTTGTGGTGTAAGAGCGTATGTGCTTTCACGCATATCAACAACAATAATTTGATTTCCAAGACCGTCCATTTTGCTAAATGGCGTTTTCATGAAACTTCTCTATTTCTAATGATTACTTATAAAAAGATATATGACTGAAAATATTATAAATTTCTAGTGTTTAATAAATATAAAATTGGGTACATAAATTATTTCTTTTAAAATAAGTGATTTTAACCTGTTTTTTTTAATTTGTTAATTTATCTTTGTAACTATAACAAATATTCGCTTAATTTTTTTGTGAACTTATTTATTGTCGTGGGAGAGAGTACAGACATGGCGTTTTCAAAAGTTTCGTTTTTCGTTGCACTATCAACTGTAATGTTTTTAGGGGGATGTTCAACAACACGGTTTGATGGTAATGACGATGGTAACGCATTAGAAGTTTTTTATCCATCTCAACAAATGACAATATTAGAAGCGTCTGATCTGTCGTCTACTTCTTCGTCGATATCTGAAGATGCAAATGCTCCGATGTATGAAAAAGGAGATTCTCAGAGCGATGGACGAATGGCTAGTCTCGAATTGCCAAGTAATGCCACTGATTTATTTCCTGCAAGTGTTGCTGGGGTATGGAATCTTTCTATGGGAGGAAAAGTTTGCCGGATTGCAACTCCACAAACAAAGTTTGGACAAGGGTACCGTGCTGGTCCTTTACACTGTCCAGGAATTGCTTCCCAAGTGAGATCGTGGGCTGTTAAAGGAAAAAGATTATATTTTTATAATAACTCTGGACGTGTTATCCTCGTTCTTTATTCTTCAAATGTTGATCGTTTTGAGGGACGTACACTTGATGATCATCCCGTTATTTTAAGTCGTTAAATCATTTTTGATCGTTTATGATAAACTAAACTAGACGGACAGATTCTTGAAAAGTATTTGTATTTTTCATTGAGATCAGTTTGAAAAAGGCTTTTTGGATGATTCTCGTTTCAACACGTTATAAGGAGCTTGTCGCTAAAGGAGAGGTTTGTTTTGATCCCGCTCAATTAGCTATAACAGAATATTTTGATCATTTATTAAAAAAAATTGCGGAACAAAATATCTCTCATTCTTTGCCTTGGATATTTTGCTCTTTCTTTAACAGAATATTTAAAAGGAAAAAACAAAATATTTCTTGCGTTGTAAAACAAGGAGATGAAGCAGGTTTTTTTCAGGGACTGTATATTTATGGTGAAGTAGGACGGGGCAAAACCATGCTGATGGATTTGTTCTTTTCTTGTTTGCCTAAAGGTCATAAAAAGCGTGCCCATTTTAATGATTTTATGGCTGATGTGCATGAGCGTATTAATTCTTATCGTCAAGCATCTGGGTGTACAAAATTTAAACAAGATAATCCTATTTTAGCTGTTGCTGAAGATCTTGTACGAGAAGCAAAAGTACTTTGTTTTGATGAGTTTAGTGTAACGGATATTGCTGATGCTATGGTATTGGGGCGGCTTATTTCTGCTCTGTTTGATAAAGGAATTTTCTTTATTGCGACTTCAAATGTGGCGCCGGATAACCTTTATTGTAACGGTTTGAATCGTGAGCTCTTTTTGCCTTTTATTCAAGTTTTGAAAGCATATGTTCGTGTTGTTAATCTTGATGCAAAAACAGATTATCGCCTTGAAAAATCAAATCTACAACAGATGTATGTATCGCCGTTGGGGGTCCAAGCAAATGAATATATGGATCAAGCATGGGCACTTGTATTGCAAGGACATAAGGAGATGTCTGATGAGCTTTCTATAAAAGGGCGCTTTATTCCTATTCCGCGCTTTGGTGCAGGATGTGCTCGTTTTGATTATGGGGATTTATGTGCAAAGCCTTTGGCCGCGGCTGAATATTTGTTATTAGGAGAGCATTATCATACGATTTTTATTGATAATGTACCGGTCATGGATGATACATGTCGCAATGAAACAAAACGGTTTATTTTGCTTATTGATATTCTTTATGAGCGGCATATACGGTTGTTTATGTCGGCAGCCGCAGGGATAGGGGATTTGTATAAAGGGCATGCGCAGATTACGGAAACATTTGAATTTCAAAGAACACAATCACGTCTTTTCGAAATGCAAAGCTACGATTATTTAAAACTTTGGGAAGAACATTTTCTTTTGAAGAAGAAGCATTGATTATACTTTTACCTTTACGTAAACTGTCAAAACAATAACTTTTTGAAATTAAAGAAATATAATAATTCTGTTGTATTTTTTTTAAATTCACTTTATCGATACATCGTGATAATTTTCTAATAGTTGTTTCAGCGGAGGGTTGTTGTTTCTGTAAGGAGATAAATTTGTAAATTTCATTTCTTTACTCCTTTTTATGATATTGTTTGAATATGGTTGAAGTCAAAAATATTCAGTATACGGACGTTGATTGGGTGTGCGCTGAATTATCTAAAAGTTAGGAAAAAATAAAATGGCACGGAAAAAAATAGCTCTCATTGGTTCAGGTATGATTGGTGGTACTTTAGCACATATTATTGGGCTTAAAGAGCTTGCTGATGTGGTCTTATTTGATATTACAGAAGGTGTGCCACAAGGTAAGGCTCTAGATATAGCCGAATCTTCTCCCGTTGATGGTTTTGATATCAGTCTAAAAGGTGCTAATGCTTATGAAGCAATTGAAGGTGCTGATGTTGTTATTGTAACAGCAGGCGTTGCGCGAAAACCTGGTATGAGCCGTGATGAACTTTTGGGCATTAATTTAAAGGTTATGGAACAAGTTGGAGCTGGAATTAAAAAATACGCTTCTTCAGCGTTTGTTATTTGTATTACCAATCCCCTTGATGCGATGGTGTGGGCATTGCAGAAATTTTCAGGTCTCCCTACACATAAAGTGGTTGGGATGGCTGGTGTTCTTGATTCAGCGCGTTTTCGTCATTTCTTATCTGAAGAATTTAAGGTCTCTATTAAAGATGTGACAGCGTTTGTTTTAGGGGGCCACGGTGATACAATGGTTCCTCTCGTGCGTTATTCAACGGTTGGTGGTATTTCTTTGCCTGATCTTGTAAAGATGGGCTGGACAACACAGGAAAGAATTGATCAAATTATCCAGCGTACCCGTGATGGCGGTGCAGAAATTGTTGGTTTGTTAAAAACAGGTTCTGCTTATTATGCACCAGCAGCTTCTGCTGTTTCTATGGCTGAGGCTTATCTAAAGGACACTAAGCGTGTTGTGCCTGTTGCAGCTTATCTTTCAGGAGAATATGGTGTTAATGATACCTATGTTGGTGTTCCTGTTGTACTTGGTGCAGGTGGTGTTGAACGAGTCATTGAAATTGATCTTGATAAGGAAGAAAGAGGTGCTTTTGATCATTCAGTAAATGCGGTTAAAAAGCTTTGTGAAGCTTGTATTGCTCTTGTACCTAGTCTCAAGTAAATTGAACAAGGTTTAATTCATTAAAATAAGTATAGAATATTAAAACTTTAGGATTAATAAGATCCATAAAAGAAAAGGACAAATGCATGAATATCCATGAGTATCAGGCCAAACGTCTGCTTCATGAATATGGAGCACCAATTGCAAATGGTGTCGCTGTTTATTCTGTAGAGCAAGCTGAAAAATGGGCGGAAAAATTGCCCGGACCTCTCTATGTGGTTAAAAGTCAGATACACGCTGGTGGTCGTGGTAAGGGTAAGTTTAAAGAACTTGGTCCTGATGCAAAGGGTGGTGTTCGGCTTGCACAATCTGTTGAAGAAGTTGTTGCAAATGTTCAAGAAATGCTTGGAAAAACTTTGGTAACCAAACAAACTGGTCCAGAAGGTAAGCAGGTCAACCGCCTTTACATTGAGGATGGTGCCGATATTGAACGGGAGCTTTATCTTTCACTTTTGGTTGATCGTAGCGTTGGTCGAATTGCTTTTGTTGTTTCAACAGAAGGTGGAATGGATATTGAAACGGTTGCTGAAGAGACACCAGAAAAAATATTCACGCTTCCCATTGATGCTGTAGAGGGTGTTACTTCTGCTGATTGTGCAAGACTTTGTGATGCGTTGAAACTACAAAGTAGTGCGCGAGAAGATGGTGAAAAACTTTTTCCGATTCTCTATAAGGCATTTTGTGAAAAAGATATGAGCCTTTTAGAAATCAATCCGCTTATTGTGATGAAAGATGGTCATTTGCGTGTTCTTGATGCGAAAGTTTCTTTTGATAATAATGCTCTGTTTCGTCATCCAGATATTTTAGAATTGCGCGATCTTTCAGAGGAGGATCCAAAGGAAATAGAAGCATCAAAGCATGATCTTGCTTATGTTGCTCTTGAGGGTACGATTGGTTGCATGGTTAATGGTGCTGGGCTTGCTATGGCAACAATGGATATCATTAAGCTTTATGGAGCAGAGCCAGCGAATTTTTTGGATGTTGGTGGTGGAGCATCAAAAGAAAAGGTGACAGCTGCTTTTAAGATTATTACGGCCGATCCAAATGTTAAGGGCATTTTGGTTAACATTTTTGGTGGTATTATGCGTTGTGATGTCATTGCTGAAGGTGTGGTTGCTGCTGTTCGTGAGGTTGGTTTAAAAGTTCCCTTGGTTGTTCGTCTTGAAGGCACTAATGTTGAGCAGGGTAAAGCAATTATTAATGAGAGTGGTTTGAATGTTATTCCTGCTGATGATTTAGATGATGCTGCCCAAAAAATTGTTGCAGCCGTGAAGGGAGCTTAAGCTATGTCGATTCTTGTGAATAAAGAGACAAAAGTTCTAGTTCAAGGGCTTACAGGAAAAACAGGAACATTTCATACAGAACAGGCGCTTGCTTATCATGGTACGCAAATGGTTGGTGGCGTTAATCCTAAAAAGGGTGGAGAAACATGGGAAGGTTCAAAAGGTGAAACTCTTCCTATCTTTGCTAATGTTGCAGAAGCAAAAGAAAAAACAGGCGCGGATGCTTCCGTTATTTATGTTCCTCCTGTAGGGGCTGCGGCAGCTATTATAGAGGCTATTGAAGCTGAAATTCGTTTAATTATCTGTATTACGGAAGGTATTCCCGTTATGGATATGGTTAAAGTGAAGGCGCGATTAGAAAACTCAAAGTCTCGTCTTATTGGTCCTAATTGTCCCGGTATTCTTACACCAAATGAATGTAAAATTGGTATTATGCCTGGTTCTATTTTTAGAAAAGGTTCTGTTGGGGTTGTCTCGAGGTCGGGAACTTTAACTTATGAAGCCGTTTTTCAAACGAGTCAGGAAGGTCTCGGACAAACGACTGCTATAGGGATTGGTGGCGATCCTGTTAAGGGCACTGAATTTATTGATGTGTTGGAAATGTTTTTAGCGGATGATGAAACCGAGTCTATTGTTATGATTGGTGAGATTGGTGGTTCTGCTGAAGAAGAAGCAGCACAGTTTTTGCAAGATGAAGCAAGAAAAGGTCGTAAAAAGCCAGTTGTTGGCTTTATTGCTGGCCGTACGGCTCCTCTAGGACGTACAATGGGACATGCTGGTGCTGTTATTTCTGGTGGTAAAGGTGGAGCAGAAGATAAAATTGCGGCAATGGAATCAGCTGGGATTCGTGTGTCTTCTTCGCCATCACAGATAGGTAAGACTTTGATGTCAGTTTTGAAAGGCTAAAAGAAAGTTTCACCTGAATAAGAAAAGGTTCTTAGATTCAGGTGAAAAAGCTTGAGTATAAAAAGGTAAAACTTTTTTGAATGTTCGAATCACTGCTTGTTTGTAAGCATTTAAAGGTCAAAAAGAGATATAAGGAGACGGAATAAATGTTCCGGAGAAGTATATGGCAAGGCAGGACGAAATAAATAGCCTTTTTGCACAGACATCATTTCTTTATGGTGGGAATGCGGATTATATAGATCAACTTTATGCTCAATATGAAAAAGATCCTACCAGTGTTGATTCACAGTGGCGTGCTTTTTTTGAAGGACTTCATGATAATAAAGAAGATGTTCTTAAAAATGCTGAAGGAGCAACATGGCAGCGTGATCATTGGCCATTAAAAGCAGAGGGTGAATTGGTTTCTGCTCTTGATGGTGATTGGTCTTCTCTTGAAAAATATCTTGGCGATAAATTAAAGGAAAAAGCAATAACAGGTGCTGCACAAAAGGGAAAAACTTCCAGTAAACAAGATATTATTCGTGCAACACGTGATTCCGTTCATGCAATTATGATGATTCGTGCGTTTCGAGAACGGGGACATCTTCATGCGCAGCTTGACCCTCTTCAATTGGCCGAAAAACAAGAAGATTATAAGGAACTTTCTCCAGAAGCTTATGGTTTTACTCCAGCTGATTACGAGCGTCCCATTTTTATTGATAATGTTTTAGGGTTGGAATATGCAACTATTCCGCAAATGCTTGAGATTCTGAATCGTACCTATTGTTCAACAATCGGTGTGGAGTATATGCATGTTTCTGATCCGGTTCAGAAAGTATGGCTTCAAGAACGTATTGAAGGGCGAGATAAAAAAAATTCTTTCACACAACAAGACAAGAAAGCTATTCTGAATAAGCTTATTCAGGCAGAGGGATTCGAACAGTTTTTAGACACTAAATATAAAGGTACAAAGCGTTTTGGACTCGATGGGGGTGAGGCGCTGATTCCCGCTCTTGAACAGATTATCAAATGTGGTAGTGCTTTGGGGGTTAGGGAAGTTATTTTAGGAATGGCACATCGTGGTCGTTTAAATGTTCTTTCACAAGTTCTTGCCAAACCGCATAGAGCTATTTTTCATGAATTCAAAGGGGGATCTTACAAGCCTGATGATGTGGAGGGATCCGGTGATGTCAAATATCATTTGGGAACTACCGCTGATCTGGACTTTGATGGTAAAAAAGTTCATTTATCACTGTTGGCCAATCCATCTCATCTTGAGATTGTTGATCCGGTTGTTATGGGAAAAGCACGTGCTAAACAAGATCAACTTATGGGACCTGCGCATACTGATTTACTCCCATTAAGTGAGCGTTCAAAAGTGATGCCATTGCTTATTCATGGTGATGCCGCTTTTGCAGGACAAGGCGTTATCCAAGAAACTTTTGGTCTTTCAGGTCTTAAAGGTTATCGTGTTGCAGGCTCACTTCATGTTATTATCAATAACCAGATTGGTTTTACAACATCTCCACGTTTTTCACGTTCTTCGCCTTATCCATCAGATGTCGCAAAAATGATTGACGCACCAATTTTCCATGTGAATGGTGATGATCCTGAGGCAGTTGTTTTTGTTGCCAAAATAGCAACAGAGTTTCGCCAAATTTTCCATAAACCAGTGGTTATTGATATGTTTTGTTATCGCCGTTATGGGCATAATGAAGGTGATGAACCTTCCTTTACGCAGCCGCTTATGTATAAAGCAATACGTAATCATAAAACAACACTTCAACTTTATAGTGACCAATTAGTAGCAGAAGGAATGGTTACTTCAGAAGAAATTGAGCAACAAAAAAAATTATGGCGCGATAAGCTTGAAGGTGAACTTGAAGCAAGTGCTTCTTATAAACCTAATAAGGCTGATTGGCTTGATGGAAGCTGGACGGGACTCAAAGCTTTTAGTAGTTCTGATGAGCAGCATTCTAGAACAACTGGTGTTGAATTAAAAACTTTAAAGGAAATTGGTCAGAAAATTGTTGAAATTCCGGCAGATTTTCACGTTCACAAAACCATTCAACGTTTTTTAAATAATCGTGCTAAAATTTTTGAAACCGGTGAGGGTGTTGACTGGGCAACTGCTGAAGCTTTAGCTTTTGGTTCACTTTGTTTGGAAGGAGCACCGGTTCGTCTTTCCGGTGAAGATGTTGAACGGGGAACTTTTTCACAACGTCATTCAGTTCTTTATGACCAAGAAAATGAGGCGCGTTATATTCCTTTGAATCATTTACAAAAGGGGCAAGCGCTTTATGACGTTGTTAATTCTATGCTTTCTGAAGAAGCTGTTCTTGGTTTTGAATATGGATATTCTCTTGCTGAACCACGAGGATTAACACTTTGGGAAGCACAATTTGGTGATTTCTCTAATGGTGCACAGGTCATTTTTGATCAATTTATTTCATCTGCAGAGCGTAAGTGGCTTCGTATGTCTGGTCTTGTGTGTTTATTGCCTCATGGTTTTGAAGGGCAAGGGCCGGAGCATTCTTCTGCACGTTTAGAACGGTTTCTTCAACTTTGTGCGGAAGATAATATGCAGGTTGCTAATTGTACAACCCCTGCAAATTATTTTCATATTTTGCGTCGACAAATTAAGCGTGATTTCCGGAAGCCATTGATTTTGATGACACCGAAATCACTTTTACGTCATAAGCGAGCTGTTTCTCTTCTCAATGAAATGGGGCCAGAAACAAGTTTCTGTCGTGTGTTGCGTGATGATGCAGAATGTCTCAAAGATTCTGTCATTAAGTTGCAAAAAGATAATAAGATTCGTCGTGTCGTTCTTTGTACTGGTAAGGTTTATTACGATCTTTATGAGGAACGTGAAAAAAGGGGTATTGATGATGTTTACCTCCTTCGTGTTGAACAGCTTTATCCTTTCCCTGCAAAAGTTTTGGTGAATGTGTTATCGCGCTTTTTGCAGGCGGAAGTTTTTTGGTGCCAAGAGGAACCAAAAAACATGGGGGCTTGGTCATTTATTGAGCCTTATTTGGAATGGGTTTTGACGCATATTAATGCGCAATATTCACGTGCTCGTTATGCAGGACGTCCCGCGAGTGCGTCACCGGCCTCTGGGTTGATGGTGAAACACCTTGAACAACTGGCTGCGTTTCTTAAAGACGCGTTAGGTTCTTAATTTATTACTACTCTGATGTATGGAAAAATATTATGACTACTGAAATTCGTGTTCCTACTTTGGGCGAATCGGTTACCGAAGCAACGGTTGGCAAATGGTTTAAAAAACTTGGCGAAGCTGTCGCTATGGATGAGCCTTTGGTTGAATTAGAAACTGATAAGGTAACCGTTGAAGTTCCTTCTCCTGTTGCTGGGAAATTATCTGAAATCATTGCAAAAGAAGGCGATACGGTTGAAGTAAATGCTCTTTTAGGAGTGGTGAAAGCTGGAGAAGCTGGTATCTCCCAATCACTTTCACCTTCTGCTACACTTGTTCCAGCGGCTTCATCTGAATCGGAGAAGCCTGCTTTGAGCAGTGCAATGCCTCCTTCTCCTTCAGCAGCAAAATTGATGGCTGAAAATAATGTTGCAAAAAGCGATATTTCAGGTTCTGGAAAACGTGGACAAATTCTTAAAGAAGATGTTCTTGGTGGATTAAAACAAAGTACAAATGCCCCTACACCCTCTTCTTCTGCGGCGAGTTCTTCGGCACCTCCTGTCCAAGAAACACGTGAAGAGCGGGTTCGTATGACGAAATTGCGTCAAACAATTGCTCGCCGTCTTAAAGATGCACAAAATGTAGCAGCAATGTTAACCACATTTAATGAGGTTGATATGTCAGCGGTGATGGATTTGCGCAAGCGTTATAAGGATCTTTTTGAAAAGAAACATGGCGTTAAGCTTGGTTTTATGGGTTTTTTTACCAAGGCTGTTTGTCATGCATTAAAAGAACTTCCTGCTGTTAATGCAGAGATTGATGGGACAGATATTGTTTATAAAAACTATGTCAATGTTGGAATTGCTGTTGGAACGGATAAAGGGCTTGTTGTTCCAGTGGTGCGAGATGCAGATCAAATGTCATTGGCAGAGATTGAAAAAGAGATTGGTCGTTTGGGGCGTCTTGCGCGTGATGGAAAATTAGCCGTTTCTGATATGCAGGGCGGAACTTTTACCATTACCAATGGTGGTGTGTATGGATCGTTGATGTCAACACCGATTTTGAATGCACCACAATCTGGTATTTTGGGAATGCATGCGATTAAAGAGCGAGCAATGGTTGTTGAGGGTCAAGTTGTGATCCGCCCCATGATGTATTTAGCGCTTTCTTATGATCACCGTATTGTGGATGGGCAAGAAGCTGTGACTTTCCTTGTGCGTGTTAAGGAAAGCTTAGAAGATCCGGAACGCCTTGTTCTTGATTTGTAAAATACAGTTTTCAGGATGAAAGGAGAAACGGATGTCTTATGATGTGGCTGTGATCGGAGCGGGTCCAGGTGGTTATGTAGCAGCAATAAAAGCGGCGCAACTGGGACTTAAAGTAGCAATTATTGAAAAGCGTACAACATTAGGAGGAACATGTCTCAACGTTGGTTGTATTCCTTCTAAAGCGTTGTTGCATGCTTCAGAAGTGTTTTCTGAAACCCAGCATGGTTTTGAAACGCTTGGTATTTCTATTGGTAAATCTAAACTTAATCTTGAACAAATGATGGTTCATAAGAAAGCTGTGGTGACAGCCAATACGAGTGGTGTTTCTTTTTTGATGAAAAAAAATAAAGTTGATACTTTTTTTGGGACAGCCAAAATTTTGAATGCGGGTCATGTGGAAGTTGTTGCCAGAGATGGTAATAAACAAACAATTGAGACAAAAAATATTATTATTGCTACCGGTTCAGAGAGTTCAGGCATTCCAGGGGTGAATGTTGAAATTGATGAAAAGACTATTGTTTCTTCTACGGGAGCTCTTTCACTTGAAAAAGTACCAACGCATATGATTGTAGTAGGTGCTGGTGTCATTGGTTCAGAACTTGGATCAGTTTGGAGCCGTTTAGGTGCTAAGGTGACCATTGTTGAGTATCTTAATAAAGTTTTGGGCTCAATGGATGGTGAAGTTTCACGGCAATTTCAGAAATTAATGGAAAAACAGGGGATTGAATATAAAACGGGTGCTAAGGTGACAGCTGTTACACAATCTGGCTCAACTGCTCAGGTGAGCTTTGAATCTGTCAAAGGTGGTGAATCTGAAACTTTAGAGGCTGATGTTGTGCTTATTGCTACTGGACGTTCTCCTTATACAGAGGGGCTTGGCTTACAAGAGGTTGGTATTCAGTTAGATGAACGCGGATTTATTGCAATTGATGCTCATTGGCAGACGAATGTTCCAGGAATTTATGCGATTGGTGATGTTGTAAAAGGGCCAATGCTAGCACATAAAGCAGAGGAAGAAGGCGTTGCTGTGGCAGAAATTTTGGCAGGTCAAAAAGGGCATGTTAATTTTGATGTTATTCCTAGTGTTGTTTATACACAGCCGGAAATTGCGAGTGTAGGAAGGACAGAAGAAGATCTAAAAACTGCTGGCATTGAATATAATGTTGGCAAATTTCCTTTTATGGCCAATGGTCGTGCACGTGCAATGCAAAAGAGTGATGGGTTTGTTAAAATCCTTTCTGATAAAAAAACAGATCGGGTATTAGGGGGGCATATTCTTGGATTTGGTGCTGGTGAAATGATCCATGAAATTGCAGTTTTAATGGAATTTGGTGGTTCATCAGAAGATCTGGGACGTTGTTGCCATGCACATCCTACCTTATCAGAAGCTGTGCGTGAGGCAGCTTTGGCAACATTTGCTAAACCACTTCATATTTAAAAAGCTTTTAAAAAGTAAATTTTAAAAAGTACGGGGGGGGGCAGAAAATATTTGTGAAGCATGCAACAACATTTTAAAACTTTAAAAAAGAATATAACCAATTGTATTGAAGTGTTCCGTTTGTTGTATGCTTTTCGATAATTACTGTTTTAGATATCTGTTGTGCAGTTTTGATTGATTATTCTGTTGTGCACTATCGTTTAGAGCGGTGGTGTTTAGTCTATGTAAAGTTTTATATATGGGGTAGTTTTTATACTGTTATAAAATATTTAAGATAGGATTCTGAGCCTATCTGCGTGCTTTGTGTTAAGAAGACATCTCTCAAAATGCCCAAATCTACTTCGCAATGGTGCTCGTGAATGGTATAGCTGTAAAGTTTCTCTTGAAATATATGAAATTCATTCAAACTGTTATAAGACCTATTGTGCACCATCATCTTTATGTTTAGTAGAAGTACACGCTGACATTGATAATACACTTTTTCAGTTCTCAATATTGCTAAAGCTTTTAATTATTTGAGAGTTTTCATAAGAGAATTTTTATTCTGTTCTTTTATCATTTTACCTCACACGCTCGCTTTGTTTGTGATGCGCAGACAAAAGATTTTAATTGCTTCAATGTGAGAGAGTTTGTGATTAAGAGAATTTTACAGTATTCAGCGTTATGAATCAACATGTTATATATGATGATGAATCATATGAAAAGGGAAGCCAAGAGGAATTCATTCACCCGAAGAAATTGAATTGTTTAATGATTGGTGTAGGTTAAGGATCTTTGTCATTTAAGATGAAGAGGGGAGGAATTGAATATTCTACAAAATACCGCTCTTCTTTAAAAGAGCGGTATTTTTATATCTTTTGTTTATGACACTATCTTTTTGATGATAATGACAAGTTATACAGTGTGATTAAATTAGTTTTTTCTTCTCTGTTTTTCTTGATCATTGCTCGCTATGTCTTAAAAAGATGCTATGTCTCTTCTTTAGGGTTGTTAAGAAATCGCAATGTTGCCAAAATATAACGAATAGCTAAAATTTTTTTGAAAACCATAATTACACGAGAATATTAAGTTTGTTTTCATTGGGCAGTTTTGTGATAACTTAAAAAATCAACTATATGCTTTCTATAGGTATTAAAATTGTAATTTTTTATCCTCTTGTTGTTCTCTTATAAAAGTGGGAAGCCCCATATGATCAAGATATTTAAGGAAAGGGTGGGGTGGTAATTCTTCTACATTGACCATAGTTTTAACATCCCATTCGCCTGTGGCAATAAGAAGAGCTGTTGCGGCTGCTGGTACGCCAGCTGTATAGGAAATGCCTTGTGCCCCAGTTTCATGAAAAGCTTGTTTGTGATCGGCTATATTATAGATAAAAATTTCTCTCGAGTTTCCATCTTTTTCGCCTTTAATAAGATCTCCGATACAGGTTTTTCCTGTGTAGTCTGGGGCGAGAGAGGAAGGGTCGGGTAAGACGGCCTTCACGACTTTCAAGGGCACAACTTCTTGACCTTCTGCCGTTTTAATTGGTTGTTCGGATAAGAGTCCGAGGTTTTTTAGAACCGTAAAAACAGTGATATAACGATCACTAAATCCCATCCAGAAACGGACATTCTCTACATCAAGATTTTTGGAAAGTGAATGAATTTCATCATGTCCTGTCATATAGGCTTTTTGTTTTCCCACAACGGGAAGATCCCATTCATGGCTGATTTCAAACATTTTATTGGAAGTCCATTTTTTATTTTGCCATGACCATACTTGTCCTGTAAATTCACGGAAGTTAATTTCTGGATCAAAATTTGTAGCAAACCAACGCCCATGATTTCCGGCATTAATATCAATAATATCAATATCTGTGATTTTATCAAAATAATCATCGCGCGCTAATGCAGCATAAGAATTCACTACACCTGGGTCAAAACCTGCTCCTAAAATAGCGGTTATACCAGCTTTTTCACATTCTTGACGTCGAGGCCATTCATAATTGCCATACCAAGGAGGTGTTTCACAAATTTTCAATGGGTCTTCATGAATTGCGGTATCGATATAAGCGCATTTGGTTTCAATACAAGCTGAAAGAACAGACATATTAAGAAAGGCAGAACCAACATTAATGACAATTTCGCATTTGGTCTTTTGGATGAGCTTTATAGTTTCTTCTACATTCATGGCATTGAGCGAATGGCTTTTGAAAACACCCTGTTCTTTCATTGTGTTTTTTTCTTTAATAGAAGCAATGATGGCCTCACATTTTTTGAGTGTTCGTGAAGCAATATGAATTTCACCAAGAATATCGTTGTTTTGAGCGCATTTATGCGCAACAACTTGTGCAACACCTCCGGCACCAATAATGAGAACATTTTTTTTCATTGTAGGTCCATCTCCTTTTTAATACTGTTGTATGACGTTTTTTATGGTTTATCTTTATGAAAGGCTTTCCTGATAGTCGTTATAGCTGAATTGGCGTTGAAGTGTTAATGTACCATCGCACTCTTTGAGAACAATAGCAGGCATTGTAACGCCATTAAACCAGTTTTTCTTGACCATTGTATAACCTGCTGCATCCTGAAAAGACAGTCTATCGCCTATTTTAAGAGGTTTTTGAAATTGAAATGTTCCAAAAATATCGCCGGCAAGACAAGACTTTCCACAAATCATAATTTCGTGTGGACCTTGATTGGGTTCTAATTTGGCATTCTCACGATAAATGAGAAGATCAAGCATATGTGCTTCAATTGAGCTATCAACGATGGCTAGATTCTTTTCATTATACAATGTGTCAAGAACACTGACTTCTAAAGTGGTGCTTTTGGTAATAGCAGCTTCTCCTGGTTCTAGAAAAAGAGTGACACCATGAGTTTTAGAAAATTGTTTTAAGCGTTTTGCGAAAGCTTCTAGAGGATAATTTTCAGCCGTAAAATGGATTCCACCGCCAAGGCTTATCCAGTCAACAGCAGAAAAAAGTTCTGCAAATTTTTCTTCCATATACCCAAGCATTTGGTTAAAAAGATTAAAATCAGCATTTTCACAATTGTTATGGATCATCAATCCGTTGATAAGAGGCAGAACTTCTTTGATAGCGCTTTGGTTTGTTTCTCCTAAGCGGCTAAAAGGGCGAGAGGGGTTGGCAAGATCAAAATTTGATGCGCTCATTCCTGGGTTTAACCTTAAACCTCTTTGAATGGTTTTTGTTGCATCAGAAAAGCGTTGAAGCTGTTGGATGGAATTAAAGATGATTTTATCTGCATAACCACAGGCCTCATCAATTTCATCATCTGCCCAAGCCACTGAATAAGCATGGGTTTCTTTGCCAAATTTTTCTCTTCCTAAACGCAGTTCATAAAGGGATGATGATGTGGTTCCATCCATGAACTCAGACATTAAATCAAAAACACTCCATGTGGCAAAACATTTCAAAGCAAGTAAAATTTTAGCTCCGGACATTTCCCGTAAACGAGAAATTGTTTGCATGTTTTTGATGAGTTTCGATTTGTCTATAAGATAGTAGGGGGTTTTTATCATCATTTATTCATTCTTTTTTGTAGGATCTTATTACCAAGATCAACGTTTAGTACAAAGAGTAACAGAATGTCTCAAGAAAAAAGAATCTTAAGAAAAGAATCTGTTTCTGTCCAGCAAGAGAAAGGCTTTCTGTAATTACTGTTGTTTATTATGTTGAGTTTTTTGTTATGAGTATGAAAAAAAAATTATATTATGCTTTAGCTTTTGTATTTGTTAGCAGTTTTTTCATTATAACAACCACTCTTGTTAATTGGGGGCAAAATAGGAGTGATGCTAAAGCCAAACTGGTTACTCAGACCTCTCTCCAAGATATTTCGGTGCCTTTGATTTTTACGGGGCGTAGAGAACTTAATGGTTTTAAAGGTTATCGTCATTATCGGCGTGGTTATCGTAAATACAGTGATAATTGGTGGTATCCTGAAGTGGCATTTATTACATCACCGCACTTAAGCACAAAAGGCGCATCATTAAAAGTTGTACCAGATGCTAAAAAAGTGTTTTTAATGTCTTCTTCGGAAAAATTAGAAAAAAAAGAGCCATGGATGCTTAAACAACATATTGAATCTTGCCTTGCGCGTTATCGCTCTTATAATAAAAATGATAATAGTTTTCAGCCTTTTCATGGGGGGCGTAGGCAGTGTTTATCACGCTTTTTTAAAGGATAGAAATTAAATAAAATTTTAATTGCTTCTTGTCGTGAGCGTTATTGTTCTTACAATAAAGAGAAGACTTGTGTGGTGCGCAGTATTTTCATGCAAGCATTGTTTTTTTAAAAATTTTAAATGCTTTTAAGTTTTATTAAATCTTATTATCATTAAGTGTGGAATGGGGGTGAGAATATAAGTTTTTGTTTTGTCGATGACAAAATATTAAGGTAAAATGGAGTTTAAAGAATGACAACACGGGAAGCAATGTTGGTATTGCTCGTTTTGCTTCCCTTTGGTGGAAGTGCTGTCATTGGCTTTTTTCGTTCGACAGCAAAAAATAATGAAGCGTGGTTTGCTGGGGTTGTCGCACTTTTCTGTCTTATTTTTGCAATAATGCTTTATCCGGAAGTTCGCGGAAACCACATAGTGCGTTTAGATATTTCTTGGCTTCCAGAATGGGGAAGCGATTTGATTCTCCGCATAGATGGTTTGTCGTGGCTTTTTTGCTTGCTTATTACAGGGATTGGGCTGCTTGTTGTCATTTATTCACGTTATTACATAGATCCAGCGGATTCTGTACCGCGTTTTTTTTCCTTTTTTTTGGCCTTTATGGGATCAATGATAGGAATAGTTTTATCAGGTAATCTCGTCTTTTTGGTTGTTTTCTGGGAACTTACCAGTATTTTTTCTTTTTTGCTGATCGGCTATTGGTACCATAATGCAAGTGCGCGTGAGGGTGCGCGTATGGCTCTAACGATCACAGGTTTTGGCGGCTTTGCTCTTTTTATTGGAGTTTTATTGATTGGGTATACTGTTGGCAGTTTTGATTTGGATAAGGTGCTACAGTCTGGAGATATGATCCGGTCAAGTTCTCTTTATAGTCCTATCCTTATTTGTATTTTATTGGGAGGGTTAACAAAAAGCGCGCAATTTCCCTTTCATTTTTGGCTACCTAACGCGATGGCTGCTCCAACTCCCGTATCGGCTTATTTGCATTCGGCAACAATGGTAAAAGCGGGATTGTTTTTGCTTGTTCGTTTATGGCCTGTGCTCTCTGGAACAGAATCTTGGTTTTGGCTGGTTGGCTTTTCAGGACTCTCAACTCTTCTTCTAGGTGCCTATTTTTCCATGTTTCAGCAAGACTTGAAAGGACTGCTTGCTTACTCGACTATTAGTCATCTTGGATTAATTACAACACTTTTAAGTCTTGGTAGTCCACTTGCATGTGTTGCGGCGATCTTTCATATGGCCAATCATGCTACTTTTAAAGCTTCTTTATTTATGGCTGCTGGCATTATTGATCACGAGACGGGAACACGTGATATGCGTAAACTGTCAGGGCTTTATCGTTCTATGCCTATCACAGCAACTCTTGCTTTAGTTGCGAGTGCAGCGATGGCTGGGGTTCCTTTGTTGAATGGTTTTTTATCGAAAGAGATGTTTTTTGCTGAAGCTGTTGAAACGCATATGGAATCATGGCTCGATTGGATTGCGCCTTATGTGGCAACGCTAGCTAGTCTGTTTAGTGTGACCTATTCTATACGCTTTATTCATGGCGTTTTTTTAGGACCAAAGCCTGACAATTTACCCAAGACTCCCCATGAACCACCGCATTTCATGCGTTTACCAATGGAGCTTTTGGTGTTTATTTGTTTAGCGGTTGGTATTTTTCCTAATTTAACAATAGGACCTATTTTAGATAATGCGGTCGTGTCTGTTTTAGGACCAATGACAATTCCTTATAGTTTGGCTGTTTGGCATGGGTTTAACACTCCATTAGTGATGAGCTTTGTTGCATTATTAGGGGGCGGATTGCTCTATGCTGTTGGGCATCGTTATTTTTTATCCTGTGATGATGGGGCTCCTTTTTTCCGTCACTTAAAAGGACCGCGTATTTTTGAACGCATTCTCGTAATTATTTCTTGGAAATGGGCCCGTGCGGTGGAGTCTGCTTTGTCAACACGCCGTTTGCAGATCCAATTGCATTGGATTTTTTGGGTCTGTTTTGCCTTTGTTGGTCTTTTACTTTGGTGCGATGGTTTCATTCCAGTGGGGACATTACCGCTTTTTCCACTTGATATTCCTTTTCTCGCTCTTTGGCTGGTTGGCGGATTATGTGCGCTTTTAGTTGCTTGGCGAGCAAAGTTTCATCGTCTTGCTTCACTTATGCTTTTAGGGGGAGCTGGTTTGATGACTTGTGCAACCTTTTTATGGCTTTCTGCTCCTGATTTAGCAATAACACAATTGGTTGTTGAGGTTGTTACAGTCGTTTTATTATTGCTTGGTTTACGGTGGTTGCCTAAACGTTTGCATGACCCTGGGCCAGCTGCTGTTCATTTTTGGGTTCGCTTGCGTCGTTTCCGTGATTTCATCATATCCCTTGTAGGAGGTGCTGGTGTAGCATGGCTTTCTTTTGCAGTGATGACACGTCCCCAAGGTACAACGATTTCTGATTTTTTTCTAACGCATGCTTACTCAGATGCTGGTGGTCGCAATGTTGTGAATGTGTTATTGGTTGATTTCCGTGGTTTTGATACTATGGGAGAAATTGTGGTTTTGGGTGTTGTTTCCCTTACTGTTTTTGCACTCTTACGACGTTTTCGTCCTGCGCCTGAGAGTATTGATGCGCCTTTTCAACAACGTATCCAGAAAGCCTTTGATATAGCACAGCCTAATCGAAATGTGGGAGATACAGTATTGAATTATTTAGCTGTTCCTGCTGTTATTATGGGTTGGCTCTTTCCAATTATTATCGCTTTTGCTATTTATTTATTCATGCGAGGGCATGATCTGCCAGGAGGTGGATTTGTCGGTGGTATTACTTTGGCTATAGGATTTATTTTACAATATCTTGCACGCGATATTCGGTGGGTGGAAACGCATTTGAGAGTTTTACCTTTGCGTTGGATAGGCTTTGGTTTATTATTGTCAGTCGTAACGGGGATGGGCTCTTGGTTTTTTGGATATCCTTTTTTAACATCCTTTTTTCGATATATTCATCTTCCGTTAATTGGGAAAGTTCCCATGGCATCTGCTTTTTTGTTTGATTTTGGTGTGCTTTCTCTTGTGTTAGGAGCAACTGTTCTCATTTTAATTGCACTTGCACACCAGTCAATTCGGAGTTACCGAATCGGTAAGAAACCTATTTTAAAAGAGAAGGAAAATTAATGGAAATTGTTCTTTCTTTGGGTATCGGTGTTTTTGTCGGATCAGGTATTTGGCTTGTTTTGCGTCCACGTACTTTTCAAGTCATTCTTGGTTTGTCCTTGATCTCCTATGGTGTTAATCTTTTTATATTTTCAATGAGTAGACCGCGTAGTAATGCTGCTCCAATTGTTGATCCTACCACTGTTATTAATCCAGCTAATTATGTCGATCCTCTTCCACAAGCCTTGGTTTTAACTGCGATTGTGATTGGTTTTGCAACAACAGCTTTATTTTTAGTTATCTTGTTGGTTTCACGTGGTTTAACGGGTTCTGATCACGTTGATGGACGTGAGGTGCAATAATGGAAATAGGAGTGCATCATCTCCTTATTTTGCCTATTCTTTTGCCGTTAATCACTGGAGCACTTCTTCTTTTTTATGATGAACGTCGTGCAAGACTTAAATCATTCATCAGTCTTTCTTCTGCGGGACTGTTGGTCGTTACTGCCATTTTATTGATTATACGTACTCTTGAAATAGCACCGGCTTGCGATGTTTATCGACTTGGTAATTGGCCGTCTTCTTTTGGAATTGTTTTAGTCCTTGATCGCTTAAGCGCTATGATGCTTTTACTTTCCAGCTTGTTGGTGACTAGCGTGTTGGTTTTTGCGCGGGCTCATTGGTACAAAGCTGGTTCTCATTTTCAGTCACTAATGCAATTTTTTATGGTGGGGATAAATGGTGCTTTTTTGACTGGCGATTTATTTAATTTATTTGTGTTTTTTGAAGTTATGTTAACGGCTTCCTATGGGCTTGCTTTGCATGGTTCTGGTCAGACACGCGTGCGTGCAGGGTTGCATTATGTTGTGGTTAATCTTGTTGCTTCATTATTTTTTTTAGTTGGTATAGCGCTCATTTATGGAGTCGTTGGTACTCTTAATATGGCCGATTTGGCTGTTAAAATAAAATATATATCTTCTACAGATATTGTTTTGTTCGAAATAGGTGTTGCACTTTTAGGTATTGCTTTTTTGCTTAAAGCGGGTATGTGGCCGCTTAATTTTTGGTTGGTGCCAACTTACAGTGCAGCAGCAGCGCCTGTTGGAGCTTCTTTTGCACTTTTGAGCAAGGTTGGTATTTATATTATTTTACGTTTAACGTTGCTATGGTTTGGTCCTGAAAGTGAATATTTTAACCATTTTAGTCATACAGTTTTGTTTTATGGTGGGCTTGCCACTATGATTATTGGTTTTATTGGAGTATTGGCGAGCCAAGTTTTGGTGCGTTTGGCAGCTTATAGCGTTCTTGTCTCTTCTGGCACATTGTTGGCTGCGATCGGGATAGGCAATGCAGCACTGACAGCAGGCGCACTTTTTTATATTGTTTCTTCAACTTTAGCACTGGGAGCTTTTTTTCTTTTGGTAGAGTTGGTAGAACGCTGTCAAGATGTGGCTGCTAATGTTCTTGCTGTCACAATGGAGGTGTATGGTGACGATGAAGAGGAGGAAGAAGATGAAGTTGGCATCTATTTTCCAGTAACCTTGGCAATTCTTGGAGCTTGTTTTGGTATCTGTGCCATTTTGATTATTGGATTGCCGCCTTTTTCTGGTTTTGTTGCTAAATTTATGATGTTCATGGCAATTTTAAACCACAGTAGAGAGGATTTTTCTGCTTCTCTTCCGGTTTACCAAGATTGGCTTTTTGTAGTTTTTGTCACTCTCTCTGGTTTTGCGGCTTTGATTGCATTGACACGAACGGGTATCCGAACTTTTTGGGTTTCTCTTGAAGGGCGTATTCCTCGTGTGCAAGTGATAGAATTTGCGCCTATTGCCGTTCTCCTTGCTTTGTGTTTTCTTATAACAATTGTAGCCAGTCCTGTTAGTCATTATATGTCTGAAACTGCTAAGACTTTGTATGAACCTCAAAACTATATTGGGAGCGTTTTAACGGATTTTTCTCTCGAAAATAGGGAGATAAGTAAATGAATTGTTTTTGTCCTTCCCCTTTTTTCAGTGGTGTCATTGTCCTTATGTGGCTTATTTTAAATGGTTTTAGTTTAGGGCAATTGCTTTTAGGGATTTTAACCGCTTTGTTTTGTGGTTGGATGATACGGCTTCTGGAGCCGGAGAAGGTTGTTATTAAAAGCTGGAGTGCGGTTTTTCGTCTCGTTTTTCGAGTATTTATAGATTCTATATTCTCAAATGTTTCGGTGGCTTGGTTTGTTTTAACAAAAAGGTCTCGAGAGCAGAAATCTGGTTTTATTGTAGTACCTCTTCTGCTTCATAATCGCACTGCTTTGGCTATTTTAGCATGCATCCTTTCGGCAACCCCTGGAACTGCTTGGGTTGCCTATAATAGTAAAAAGGGTGAACTTTTGCTTCATGTCTTAAATTTAAAAAATGGATATGATTACAAACAGTTGATCAAACAACGGTATGAGCAATTGCTTTTGGAGATTTTTTTATGAGTATGGTGATTCTTTATTGGGGGCTTTTCTTTTCACAGTTTTTTTTAAGTTTAGCGGTGATTTTCGCGCTGTTTCGGTTGATTCGTGGTCCACGGGCGCAGGATAGAATTGTTGGTTTGGATGCCCTTTATATAACCACTATTCTTTTGTTTCTTACATTCGATATTCGTTCAGGAACAACCACTTATTTTGTCGCAGCTCTCATTATTGGATTGTTGGGATCTGTCTCAAGCATCGCTTTGGCGAAATTTCTTATGCGGGGGGAGATTATTGAATGAAAGATGATATATCGCTTGTGGTTGCTATTGCTATCACAGTTTTCTTAATATTAGGGTCTGGATTGACATTGATCGCAACGATAGGTTTGGTGCGTTTTTCCAATTTTTATAAGCGTTTGCATATGCTTTCAGTATGTACGAGTTGGGGCGTTGGTAGTATTCTTATTTCTTCATTTCTTCATTCAATATTTGTGGACCATTATTTTGTTTTTCATGAAGTGTTGCTGATGTTTTTTTTGTTTTTAACAGCACCGGTAGCTTCTATGTTGCTTTCACATACAGCAGCTTATCGACATCATTCAGAAAAACAATCAGAAAAACCGCTGGCTCTTTTATTACACCAAACGGAGGAAAAGCTACCCACATCAGAAGGAACATCACGAGATGAGAGCCAGCGCGGTTCTTGAAATGTAAGAATCTTCCTTATTCTGTGCTTTTTTCTTCTACACAGTGGATGGGCTTTTCTTCTTTTGGATCATTAATAAGATCGTAAAATATGGCTTCATTTTTAGTTATCCACCAAATGTATTGTCCACCCACATATTTTCCTCCAGAAGCGGCAATTACATTAGAACCAACGATGCGCTTACCGTTCCATTTTAAATCAACAAGCGCAATATTGCCAGCATTATAATAAGTTGCTTCAACATACTCTTTGCTTGTTCCCATATCGCATTGATAGGAGACGGTCTCTGTTGTTGGTTCTGGATCATCTGGTACTTCAATGACTAAAGAACTTGCTAATGCATTAATTGAACCGAGGAGGAGCACACTTAGAGTAATGAAAAATTGTTTAGTAAAAGAAATTTTTTTCATAATATTTCCCGTGTTATTTAAAATAATAATGTTGACTCATCTTTACAGAGGATAGGTTTTTTTTCTTCTGGATCCTGAGCAAGGTCATAAAGCGTGACTTCTTTGTTCTTCTCCCACCAGATATACTGAGCTCCTGCAAATTTTGCTCCTGTTGCCGCGATGACATTAGCAGCAATGACACGGTCACCGTTCCATTTGAAATCAACCAACGAAATATTATCAGCATTAAGATAGACTGCCTCAATGCGCTCTTTACCTGCTCCAGTTTCACACTGATAGGTAATGGTCTCTGTTTTGGGCTCTGGATTGTCTGGTACTTCAATGATTAAAGAACCAGCTAAGCTATTGTTTGAGCTGAAGAGTGATAAACTTAAAGCGGTGAAAAATCCTAAAATGTGCAAAGTTTTTTTCATGATGCTTCCCTATATTCCTAATATTGTGCACAAAGAATAATTTGACTGATACGATGGTGTCTACGGCAGGATTCGAACCTGCGACCCCAGGATTCATACCACTTCGATTTTCACCGCCAGCCTTATCGGCTGTTTGTGGTCTGGACTGTCTCTTCACCTTGAAGCTTTTGCTCTTTAGGTGCTGCCCGTTCAGTCTCTACACCTTTCTCTCATTTGAAAAGAGACTTGGCTCGGGATTGGCATATAGTCGCCCATGAAGCTTTCCCCGAATTTGAGCAGATTCACTTTGAGGATTTCTCCTCAAAGTGCCCAATTTCTTTAGGAATCCTGTGCTCTATCCTACTGAGCTACGCAGACATCATCATATTTAATCTTTAATAGAAGTATAAAAACGAATCAATTATATTCAATATGAATTAACGAATTTCTGTTAATTTTTGTTCCAAAAAGGATAAAACTGCATCTGGTGAAACATTTTTTGCAATAAATGATTGGCCAAGTCCGCGTGTTAATATGAAAGTCAAATTGTTTTGCGAAACTTTTTTATCTTGGGCAATGAGAGTCATTAAAGTTTCAGCATCTGGTAGAGACCCTGGGATATCCTTTAATTGTGTAGGCAATCCTATAGATTTGAAGTGCGCTTCAATGCGTTGTGTAAGCGTGGGGCTTATTAAATTTAATTGAGCAGAGAATTGATGAGCTAGAATTATCCCAATTGCTACACTTTCGCCATGGATTAAACGGTTGGAGTCATAAGCGGTTGCTGTTTCAAGCATGTGTCCAAATGTATGGCCGAGATTTAAGAGTGCGCGCTCTCCCGTTTCGTACTCATCACGTGCTACAATGGCAGCTTTAAATTGGCATGAGCGAACAATGGCCTCTGTTCGCATAGGGCCATTAGAGAAAATTTTCTGCCCATTTTTTTCAAGCCACTCAAAAAAGTCAGGTTGGTTAATGAGACCGTATTTTACTATTTCTGCGTAGCCAGCGCGAAATTCACGCGGTGGCAGGGTATCAAGAAGACACGTGTCAGCAATAACGCATTGTGGTTGATAAAAGGCACCAATAAGATTTTTGCCATATTGGCTATTGATTCCCGTTTTTCCACCAACAGAAGAATCAATTTGTGCAAGAAGCGTTGTGGGCATTTGAATGAAGTTCATGCCACGGCGGATTATACTTGCCGCAAATCCTGCTAGATCACCAATGACACCACCGCCAAAAGCAATAACACAGTCGCCTCTTTCTAAGCGTGCAGCAAGAATTTGATCGATAACAACTTGCAGGGTTGAAAATGATTTTGATTGTTCTCCCGCTTCTACAATAATAGGGACAGTATGAATTTTATTTTTTGTTAATTCTGCTTGCAATATCTCCAAATGAAGGGAAGCAACATTTGTATCTGTAACAAGTGCCAAGCGCGTTTGATGAGGATCTTTTTTATTAAGAGCATGTTTAATTTGTGAAGTAGCTTGTGTAATCAGACCCGGACCAATGATGATATCGTAACAGTGTTTGTCCAGTTTAACAGTGACGGTTTTGGTTTGCATGCTGGTTATCCCTATTGTTAATTTCTGTGTATAGGTAGTGCTGTACGGATCGTATAACATTTTGTGCTACGGTATGACGGCTTTCTTTATGACTGTTAATTGTTAAGTTTGCCTTTGCATAGATAGGATAACGCTGTTCCATGAGTTTTTGCATGGTTTCTTTAGGATTGGCTGTTTGAAGCAGGGGACGTGTTGGGTGCTTTGAGACACGTTGCATGAGGATATCAAGATCGACTTTTAGCCATATGGATATACCATTTTTGTGAATGGCTTTTCGGATATTTTCATTTATGTAGGCACCACCACCTGTTGCTAAAACAAGGGGACTTTTTTTCATGAGGTTTAGAATAACACGCTGTTCAAGAGCACGAAATTCGGATTCACCATAAATTTCAAAGAGTTCCGTGATTGTCATTTGTGCAGCTTTTTCAATTTCTTGGTCAGAATCATAAAAAGGTAAACGAAGCATGGTGGCGACGCGTTTTCCGATCACTGATTTGCCTGCCCCCATAAGACCAACAAGGACAAGTGCTCTTTTATCAAGGGACGATAAGAGCTGATTCTTTATTTGTGTTATGGGGACGCGTTTTTGTCGATTGCTTTTCATAACTTTATTTCGGCATTTATCCATCTTAAAGTCAATTCCTGTTAATCTTTGTGAGGCATAATACGAGATAGAATATTTTTGGGTAGGTTATTGTCTTATGCCAACATTGACTAGATTTTTGATGATTCTTTTCATTTTGCTTTCTGTTCTTTTCATTATAATGGGTGCTCTTGTGGTTTGGGTTGAACCAGTAACTGTGGATATGTACATTGATGTTCCCTTGGATTCATGGAATCTTTCTACGGAAGCGAATCAATGAAATGAAAAGTGGTGCTGTGATAGATCATTTTCTTGAGATGATGAGTGCGGAGAGAGGGGCTTCGTCTCATACGCTTGCGGCTTATCAGCATGATTTGCAGTGGGCACAAGACGAATTGTCTTCACACTCTGTTTCGCTTTTTTCAGCACAAAAAGAAGATTTAATTACTCTTTTGTCACTTATGCATACTTTTGGTTTTGCGGCATCGTCGCAAGCGCGCCGTTTATCAACTTTGCGTCAGTTTTATCAATTCCTTTATGCTGAAGGGTTGAGAGCAGATGATCCCTCTCATGATATTGATGCACCTCGTCAGAGGCGTCCTTTGCCCAAAATCATGAGTGAAGATGCAGTGATAAAATTGCTTGATTTTGCGGAGTTAGAAGTCAATCAAGCAGACTATGGGTCCAAAGGTTATTTCCGTGCACTGCGTCTTCAGCTATTGATTGAAATGCTTTATGCAACAGGGTTACGTATTAGTGAGTTGGTGAGTCTGCCGGTTCAGTCTGTTCGAAGGAATGAATACAGCGTTTTGGTTCGTGGTAAGGGCAAAAAAGAACGAATGGTGCTGTTATCAAAAAAAGCATGCCAAGTTCTTTCACAGTGGTTAAATTTGCGTGATCAGGGAAAGGACGCTACGAGTTCTTATCTTTTTCCTGCGCATTCCGAGACAGGATATATTGCTCGTCAAGTCGTTGCACGAGAGTTGAAAAATCTCGCTAGAAGAGCAGGGATAGGAAGTGATAGCTTTTCTCCCCATGTGTTGCGTCATGCTTTTGCTAGTCATCTTTTGCAAAATGGTGCTGATTTGCGTGCCGTTCAACATTTGTTAGGTCATTCTGATATTGCTACCACTCAGATTTATACCCATGTGTTGGAAGAGGGACTTTATCGTTTAGTCAATGAGCATCATCCACTTGCCGATGAGCAAAAGGCTCGTTAAAGAAAAGGTGATGTTTTTGAAAAAGACTTTATAAAGCAAATTATAAGTGTATAAGTGACACTGAATGAGTTGACACAAATGTATAATTATCTTGATTTTGAAAAACCAGTTGCTGATCTTGATGGGAAAATTCTTGAATTAAAAAAAATTTCTCAGGAAAAAGGCAGTCTTGATATGAGTGACGAGATTGCTCGTCTTGAAACGCGTTCCCAAACAGCGTTGCGCGATATTTATAAAAAATTATCGCCGTGGCAAAAAACACAAGTCGCTCGTCATCCGGATCGTCCCCATTTTATGGACTATTCTAAACGCCTATTGAGTGACGTTACGCCTTTGGCCGGAGATCGAAAGTTTGCTGAAGATGAGGCTATTCAAGCGGGGTTTGCACGCTTTAAAGGTGAGGCCGTTGCTTATATTGGTCAAGAGAAAGGTCACGATACGCAAACACGTTTGCGCTATAATTTTGGTTCTGCGCGTCCAGAAGGCTATCGTAAAGCTGTACGTATTATGGAAATGGCTGACCGCTTTGGTTTGCCACTCCTCACTTTTATTGATACAGCAGGTGCTTATCCTGGGGTAAGCGCTGAAGAACGTGGGCAAGCGGAAGCAATTGCTCAATCAACAGCTACAACTTTGCGTTTGAAAGTTCCTGTGGTTTCTGTTGTTATTGGAGAAGGCGGTTCTGGAGGGGCGATAGCAATCGCGGCTGCCAACAAAGTTTATATGTTGGAGCACGCAATTTACTCTGTTATTTCACCAGAAGGAGCAGCTTCTATCTTATGGCGTGATCCAGCTCGTGCAAAAGATGCTGCAATGAATATGCGTATTACCGCTCAAGATTTGTATCGCTTAAAGATTATTGATGGCATTATTTCGGAACCTTTAGGGGGAGCGCATCGTGGCAAAGAGATTGTCATTGATGCAACGGGTGATGTTATTTCAGAGGCTTTAAAAGCTATGGCTGGAAAAGATGGTCAAGTGCTTAAACAAGAGCGAAGGGAAAAATACCTTCAAATTGGTCGATCTCTAACATAGGTTATTTTTTGTGAGGGGTGTTGGATTGGAGTTTTATTCGATGACATTTAGCAGATTCCTTGCTGTGTGTGTGTTGTTTGTAATGGGACTATTGACAGCATGTGAAGGAAGATTACCAGCCTCTATTCGCGCTAAAGTTGAGCAGCCGTTGCCGCAAGAAATCAAAAATAGAATGGTTCTGTATGATATAGATCCCTATGCACCGATTATGATGCGGTTTTTTAAGGAAGAAAATCTTGCTGAAGTTTGGAAGCAATCTCGTTCAGGACCTTTTATCTTGGTTGCTCGCTATGGCATTTGCAAATGGTCTGGTAAGCTTGGACCTAAATATAAAGAAGGGGATCTTCAGACACCAGAGGGTTTTTATACTATTAGCGCAAACCAAATGAATCCTTATTCAAAATATTATCTCTCTTTTAATATAGGATTTCCTAACCTTTATGATCAGGAAAATGGTCGCACAGGAAGCAATCTTATGGTGCATGGTTCTTGCTTTTCCGCAGGTTGTTATTCTATGAGTGATAAGAACATGGCTCAGATTTATGCGTTTGCACGGGATGCTTTTAAAGGAGGACAAAGAGAGTTTCAGTTGCAGGCTTTTCCTTTCCGCATGACCGAGGATAATATGTCACGTCATAGCAAGAATCCTCATTATCAATTCTGGGTTATGCTTAAGAAAGGTTATGATTTTTTTGAAAAAAATCGTCAACCTCCAACTGTTGAGGTTTATGAAAAACGTTACGTTTTTAATCGCGATATTGATAAAAATTCAGTTTCTCTAATGCAGTAAGTGTTATTGTATCTTACAGCACCGTAAACACTATCACTTAATAATGGCGATACAGGATATGCAAAAACTTTGCACACAAGGTGTTTAAGTGAGTGGTCAATAGTCTTAAAGTGCAGAGTTTTTTCATAGAGCCTTAATGTAAGTAAATCATATGAAGTGGGAAGCCAAGAGGAATTTTCTCAAAGAAGTTGGATTGTTTGCACATAGGCACTGGTGTCAATCTTCGTTTTTAGTGAAGAGTAAGTTAACATAAAATGCACCTCTCTTTTTATTTCTTTCAAAGAGTTTTATTCTTTTATGCTGTAAAATATTGTCTTGTCGTGCTGTTATATAAGACACATTCACATATTTTAAAATGCGATATTGCCTCTGTCTGATTTTGGTTTTTTTCTTAACAGGGATTTTGATTTCAATTAGCTTGAATAAATATAGAGTTGAGCAGAATATTTTAGAACCAAGAATTTGGTCAATCTGTCTGTGAAATGAATCACATGAAGTGGTTTGCAGATGAAGCGCATTTAGAGAGAAAACAATCTGTTTGCAGATTGATGGATATTAAATTTTTTATCATAACAATTTTATTTATAATGATAATTTAGTGTTATTCAAGTTAAATTAGAACCCTGAATACCATAAGATTCTCTCATTTCAAAGCCGTTCCATGTTGAATAAATTAAAACCATTTTCTTGCACGTTACAAGCGGGGATAACCGCGTGGGTGAAACTGTGCAAGAAAGACTAAAATGCTTTTTACAAACCGTCTCAAGTACCAAGGGCTTGTTTCAACATTGGGAATTAGCAAAGTGTGTAATGGTGCCGGTTTGCTTCTTTAAAAGCATAAAGATGGTGGTGCCAATGAATTTAATATTATATCATTGAAGGGGAGAAAAAATTAAAATTTTATTCCTGGAATGATCAGAGGATTTTCTAAGAGAGCTGTTTTGTCTGCAGTATCTATTGCTGGTTTATTAAAAAAAGCATTGAGGAGCTTTTGTATTGCGTCTTTTTCAACACCATCGGCAATGATGACAAAACGTGTTTGTTTTATTCCTTTTGGCCATGCCGGCAATCTTATGGGAGGATGAAAAAATGTTTGTACGCCATGTAATACAAGTGGGCGATAAGGGTCATCACGCAATGCGATAATTGCTTTAATACGTAATAATTTTGTACCATAACGCTCTTGTAGGAGATCTAAAAAAGCTTCAATTGTGGCGTAATCAACAGGACCCTCACAGTTTAGTGAAAAGGTACGAATGGTTTTATGGGGGGTATGATCATGTGGGGTAGTCGTAAGATTTTGTTTAAGTTTTGTATTTTCTACTTTTTCATCCCATAATGTGTTATTTATTAATAGATTTGAACAGAAATCTTTAGAATGGGCGTCAATGATTTGTGCTGTAGGATTCATTGTTTTAAGTGTGCTAAGGAGTGCATCTGAAAGCGTTTGTGGGTCTCTAAGATCTGTTTTGGTGAGAATGATTTTATCAGCAAATATTAATTGTTTATATATTTCAGGATAGCGCTTACATATGGAAAGTGGACTTAATGTATCAAATGTTGCAAGAACAGCATTTATGGACAATGTTTGAATAAACAATGGGTGGCTTAAAAGTATTTGTAAAATAGGGGCGGGATCAGCCATCCCTGTGGTTTCAATGATAATATGATGGAGTTGTTTGATCTGTCCTGTCTGAACGCGATTTATTAAATCAATTAATGTGTCGATGAGATCACTGCGTAAATTACAGCATAAGCAACCATTGGCAAGCTCAATAATTCCTTCTGTCGTTTTTTCAACCAGAAGGTGGTCAATACTGATTTCGCCGAATTCATTGATGATAACAGCACATTCTGTTAGAAGAGGGTCTTGTAGCATACGGTTGAGCAAAGTTGTTTTGCCAGAGCCTAAAAAACCCGTAATAAGCGTGAGAGGGATGCGCTTTATTTTCATGTTAATCATCAATCATAGTTTTGTTTTTAAAAAATATATCTCAGTATGTCTAAGCAATTTATAATGATGTCCGTGAGGGATATAATGGTTAATCCCCCATGAAATCCATTGTACCACTATCTTTACGCTTATAAAGGTAGGTGCACGTGGGTATATTATACACTTTTAGCGTCAATGTTATGATAATTCTTGGTTCTTGAAAGGACTTATAGGAAGGATTTTTATTCCTTGTTTTAATTATTTTATCTACATGTTCATCCACCTTGTGGCGCGCAAGAGACTGGTTTTATTGATTCAACAAATACAGATTTGAAATGAGAGAATCTTACAATACTTGTGGTTTTGACATAAGGTACAAAATAATTAATTATGATTATAAATCAAAGTATTATAATTAATTGTAGATTATGATTTATGGCTTTTTATAGAATGGTTTGCGTGCCTTTTATACGGAATATAGGGTTTTCTTAGTGGTTTTACTGTCATTTTAGGTGTTTGTGGCGTACGAATGAGGTGTACTGATAAAGGATGAGAAAAAGAAGGTGGAGCAGTGATAAAAGGTGAGGTGAGAATAATATTTCCTTGATCATCATATGAATTTGCATGCATTTTTATGGCTTCAGGTGTGCATGTTTGTTGTCTCATATTGTTGGCTTGTGTTATGTTGCTCCCATAAGGTTTTAATGTTGCTAGTGTTAATTGGGGGCTTCCTTGGTGCAAAAATCCTATTTCAAGAAGTTGTGCAGCTTTTTCTTCTCTTTCACTTATGTTGTTAGCACCTAGAATGACAGCAATAATTGTACGTTTATTGCGGGTGGCTGAGGCAACAAGATTAAAACCAGAGGCACAAATAAAGCCTGTTTTCATACCGTCTATCCCATAAAAACGGCCAATGAGGTTGTTTGAGTTATGTTGGATTTTTCGATTATTACCAAAATCAATGGCTGGAATAGAAAAATAATGAGCATATTGTGGAAATTCTCGACGTATTTGAACGGCTAAAAGAGCAATATCGCGTGCCGTGGAGTAGTTTTGAGGATCTGGTAAACCACTTGCGTTCGCAAAATGGGTGCCAAACATGCCTAAACGTTTAGCTTCGCTATTCATTTTACGTACAAAATCTTTCTGTGAACCCGCAACAGCTTCACTCATGGCAATGGCTAAATCATTGGTAGATTTAACCATGGTGATACTTAAGGCTGTATCAAGTGTGAGTACAGAACCAGCTTTATAGCCTGAACGATATGAGGGAGCTTTTGCGGCGTATTCGCTGATGGTGATATGTTTGTTTGGTGAAACTTCCCCTCGGCTCATGGCACGAAAAATAACATAAGCGGTCATTAATTTTGTCAAGGAAGCAGGATACCAACGCTCAAAAGCTTGATTATGTTTTAAGATACGCCTCGTTGTAACATCAACAGAAATAAAAGGCTGCGCTAGAGCAACAGCGCTGGATAAACTCAAAATCACAGAAAAAAATAAATTATAGAAGAGACGTCGCATTAATTTAAATCTAGTTCCCTCTTATTCGTTATTTAGAATTGTTTTAATGTAGCACACAAAGCATTTAAGTCTAGGATAGGAAGGAAAGATGGTTAATTGCTGTATCCGTTGTGTCTGTGGGATAAAAACCAATTCTCATTTTTATTTTCCCCTTGAATTTGGTTTGATGACTTAAGTATCTCAAGAAATACTTTTTAAATAATGAAGATTGTACAAGATTTCAGGTTCTTGGAGGAATTGAATTTCTCAGAAAGGAATGAATCTGCATAATCATGCATTTTTCTTGCTCTCCTGTTAGGATAGCCCTTGGCACTTGAGACGGTTCGTAAAAAGCATTTTAATCTTTTCTTGTATCGTTTTATTCACACAGATATCCCCGCTTGTAATGTGTAAGAAAATGATTCTAATTGATTCAACCTAGAATAGATTTGAAATGAGAAAATCTTACGGTGTTCAGGGTTCTCATTCAAGTTGAATAACGCTAAAACATCGTTATAAATCAATGAGATGTATGTTATTTAAATGATTTTAAAGAGAGGAAGAATTCTTTTTCAAAAAAATTTACACATTGATCATTTCTTATCATGTACAAGTGTTTTACAATTTTAAATTAGAAAGTTTGAAGTATCTTTCTTATATTTTTGTTCCCTATACTCCGCTCAATATACAAAGTTATGCATTATTCTTATCAATCAGTGCATTGTTTCATGTTGATTTAGTTTTTGAAGTTTCTGAACAGCGTATGGTGGCATAGGAGGAGGGGTAGGGTCTTGAGCTGCTAAGAGAAGCAGTTCATCACACGCTTTTTCAGTTTTTTGGACAAGTTGATCTAGAAAATCACGTTTGCTTAAACCAGCCTCTATCGGGGGAAGAATACGGACACGAATTGTTCCGGGATAGCGGCGAAAATTATTGCGTGGCCAATATAAACCCGCATTATGTGCAATAGGAACAACTTGAAGTCCTAATTCATTATAGAGCGCGACAATTCCTGACTTATAATCTGGTTCTTGACCGGGTTGTCGGCGTGTTCCTTCGGGAAAAATCAAGATTTGGCGCCCTTGTTTTACTTTCTCTTTTGCTTTTTGTATAATCATTTTTAAGGCTTTGATGGGTGTTGTGCGGTTAATGGGGATAATTTGCGTTTTTGCCATATACCAGCCAAACAATGGAATCCACATCAATTCACGTTTTAAAATGAGAGTGGGATCATCAAAATAAGGAACAAGACTGAAAGTTTCCCAAGCCGATTGATGCTTTGGAGCAATGATATAGGGTCCTTTGGGAAGATTTTCTAAACCTTCAATCTCATAACTTGTGCCTGCGATGTATTTTTGCAAAAAGAGTGTAACGCGCGCCCATGTTTTAGGAACAATCCATGCCTTTTTGCGGGGCATTAAAAAATAAACGGGAGCGTAAAGAATCATTTGTATGAAAGTTGATGTATAAAAAGCGAACGTAAAAAGAATAGAACGAAGGATAAGCACTACATTTTCCATTTTATATCTATAAGAAGACTTCGTATATAATATAATTCACGTGAGAAAACATCTTCTTTATATTTTTTCAAGCATCTATTTTTCGGTAACTCATTTTCCGATATTTAAAAACAGAAGGAAAGAGGTTGATGGAATTACAAAAAGATAAACTTTTTATTCCACGGATTTTATCTATTGCGGGAACAGATCCTTCTGGTGGCGCTGGAATGCAGGCGGATTTGAAGGTTTTTTCAGCTATGAAAACTTATGGTATGAGTGTGGTTACAGCTGTTGTTGCACAAAATACTCAGGGTGTGCGTTCTTTTCAGGCATTAGATGCTTCTTTTGTTGCAGATCAAATTGATTCTGTTTTTGAGGATATTCATGTTGATGCCGTTAAAATTGGTATGGTTGCAAATGCTCAGATTGCACAGGTTATTGCAGAACGTCTTGCTTATCATAAAGCGCGTTTCATTGTTTTTGATCCGGTTATGGTTGCAAAAAGTGGTGATGTTCTTTTAAAGTCTGATGCAATTGAAATTATGCGTGATGTTCTTGTGCCGATGTCAACTTTGATCACGCCAAATTTGCCTGAAGCTGCATTGTTATTGGGATGTGAAGTGCGATGGTCTTTAGAGACTATGTATCAATATGCTCCACGACTCTTGGCGCTAGGGTGTCATGCAGTTTTGTTAAAAGGGGGACATTTGAATACGCTGACCAAAAATAGTACAGAAAATTACGATTGTTCTAGTCCAGATCTTTATTGTGATTGTGAAAACCTTTTTATACTTGAAGCTTCTCGTCTTTCAACCACTCATGATCATGGGACAGGGTGTACCATTTCTGCTGCCATTGCAGCTCTGTTACCTACTCAACCTTTGGATTGCGCTGTTAAACAAGCAAAAGATTATTTGCATGGCGCTTTAACTGCCTCAGATGCTTTAAAAGTAGGGAAAGGGCGAGGGCCGCTTCATCATTTTTATGCATTATGGAAAGATTAATACAACGGTTGATAGTGAAAAATCTTCACTCTATGAATTTGTTTCGTCATTATATGAAGTTTTGGACTTGTGACTGATAAGTGTTAGCGCATTGTAGCTTAACAGTTATTTTGTATTAAGAAGGATAAGAAAAAATGTTATAATTTGTTTCTTTTATATATTTTTTACGATTAATCTATCCTGTTTCAGAGGCAATTTTGAGTATAAAAAAGAGAGCAAGGAATTGTAAAATCAGGATTTGATAGCAAAAAGAGTAGAGGGAAAAACCTTTTACAAGGCGATATTAAAACTAGCGGATCCACTATATTCGCTGTTTCTTATATTGGTGGCAAAACAGGATGAGCCAAAATCGTCATCAAAATTATTATATATCTAACATTTACATAGTTTTTGTCGGCATGGATAGGGTTTTCTAAATAGAAATTGATACTTCCTGATGGAATTATCAATGATCTTTCAGGTGATGTGGTAAATTTTTTTCGGATATTACAACGTCATTATCCTTTTTTATGGAACTGCTTTATGAAATTATTGGCGTTTCAGATGAGTAGCCATGAGGAGTTTCAACATTTAATACAGCAAGATCTAGAAACTTTTACGAATTTAGAGCGGACTTTAAGGTTTTTATATTTATAGTGATTAAGTTTTAGCGAGAAGGTAGTCGATTACACAATCGGAGTTTCAATAGACCTGTAGCATATGGTTTAATCTTTTCAAAATTGAATTTTCATTCTGTTGTTTAGCAGAGGCTACCATTAAATATTTAAAATGGTCTGATTTTATTGTGCGCTATGATGGTTTCAATACTTTATGTTACCTTATCTTGATTTGAAGTTATGCTCCTCATGTAAAATAGAATGCATTTATATTGTTAATTCACATGTCTATTTTAAAGAGATTTCTCTCAAAGTGTGTCATATCCATTTTATAATAACGTTCGTGAATGGTCTAAAGCCTCTATGAAGTGTATAAAGCTATTATGCTTCCCATTTTTACGTTTTCAAGGTGAAAGGGGTACTCCCCTATACTATTTTAGCTCCCAATTTTGCGATAATCTTTGGTATTTCAGAGTGTTCAGAAGAAGAGTTTTTATTCCTTTCTTCAAGTGAATTTTATTGATGCCTCAATTTTTCCTGTTATGCATGAGCAGATGATTGTGAGTGATTTTAATGTATAGAGATTTGAAATGAGATAATCCTATGATATTTTAGACGCTTGCTCAATATGAATAATTATAAATTATCTTTATAAACCAAGTTATTAATTTATTTTTGTATTGAAGATTATTCTGGATAAGAATTTGTTCAAGAAAGAGGATTATCAAATGATGTGCCAGAAATCCCAAAAACTTAATTTACTCTAAATAATAGGTGAAAACAGTTATTTCGTTTGAAAATAATTACAATTAGCGTGAGAGATTTTTCATCATCGACTGCGATATAGAAAAAGAAACAATACACATAAAAGACCTTTAAATGATCTTTGAAAGGTCTTTGAAGACCCTTTGAGAACCCCTTAAAAACTCTTTGAAAAAAATAAATTGGTACAAAACCTAGTGGCAAAATATACAAAACCTGCTGGCAAGCTACAGTGGCAAAATATACAAAAACCGCTGGCAAGCTACACTATAACTCCATACAAGAACGAATAAATACAAAATTCAATGGAGCGGGCGATGGGATTCGAACCCACGACCCCAACCTTGGCAAGGTTGTGCTCTACCCCTGAGCTACACCCGCTTACCGATTCGATATATATCTTGTCTGTATGGCGTAGGCTTCTACGAATTGCAACAAAAAAATATCATTTTAGTTTGATTTATTTTGTCCATGTTTAAATAAAATGAAATAAAGATTGATTTTAGAAAATTCTTCAGTAATAAATTATTCCTTTTTTAATTTTTGCATGGAGAGGGGTGGAATATAATGTTGAAGAGAATAAATATATTAGGGATTATCATTGCAACTGTTTTTATGATGAACAGTGTTGCAAAGGCCGATGACCAAGTTAAACACGTTAAAGTTGCAATAACGCAAATTATGGTCCATCCTGCTGCGGATGCTGTTCGTAAAGGTGTGGAAGATGTGCTTGCAGCAAATGGTTATAAGCAAGGTGAAAATTTTCAACTTACCTTTTTATCAGCGCAGGGTAATATTTCAACAGCAACGCAAATTGCACGTAAATTTGTTGGTGATAAACCCGATGTTATTGTAGCAATTACCACGCCTTCAGCACAAACGATGCTTGCGGCAACAAAAACAATTCCTATCGTCTTTGCAGCAATTTCTGATCCTATCGGAGCTAAAATCGTTTCTTCACTTACCAAACCTGGCGGTAATATGACGGGGAGTTCTGATCGTATAGATGTTGCAGAAAGTGTTAGACTTTTACAAGAAGTAAAACCAGATTTGAAAAAAATTGGTTATCTTTATAATGCTTCTGAGGCAAATTCTGTTTCGACACTTAAAACGTTAAAGGATGTAGCAAAAAAAGCTGGAATTGAAATTATTCCCTCATCGGCACCAAAGCCTTCAGATGTTCAGGCAGCAACACGCGCTTTAATCGGTAAGGTCGATATTATTTTTGTTCCTGCTGATAATACGATTTTATCTGTTTTAGAAGGTGCAATAAAGGTCTCAGAGGAAGCCAATATGCCTGTATTTACTGTTGATGCTAATACTATCGGGCGTGGGCCTTTTATGACGCAAGGTGTGAATTTCTATGATGTAGGGGTTGATGCTGGGAAATTGGTTGTGCGTATTCTAAAGGGTGAAAAGCCTGGTGATATTGATGTTGTGCAGGCGGCTAATAATGACATTCGAATTGATTTGAAAGCAGCCCAAAAAGCAGGGATTATTATTCCGCAGGCAGTTATTGATCGTGCAACAAAAGTGATTCAATAACTTTTATTGATAGAGTGTTGATACAATAAAAATACGTTAAGTTTTCATGGGGATTGTCTTTACATGAATATATTTGCGTTTTCTGGTGCTGTGGAATTAGGCCTTATTTATGCGTTTGTTGCTATAGGGGTTTATCTTTCATTTCGGGTTTTAGATTTTCCTGATTTAACGGTTGATGGATCGTTTCTTCTTGGATCCTGTGTCTGTGGTGTTTTGATTCTCTTGGGTTTCAATGCATGGACAGCTATGGCATGCGCTTTTTGTGCAGGTATGGTGGCTGGTTTATTAACAGCTATGTTGAATTTGCGTTTTGGCATTTTGAATCTTTTAGCTTCTATTTTAACAATGTCGGCACTTTATACGGTTAATCTTCGTATTATGGGAATTATGGGAGGGTCTAATGTTAATTTAGCTCTTGCTGATACGGCGTTAACGCCCTTTTATAATCTGTTTGGTTTGTCTGATATTTTTGTGCGTCCTCTTTTCGTTGGTATTGTGTTGCTCGTTATGGCGTTTTTGATTTGGCGCTTTTTGGAAAGTGAAATTGGTCTTGCTATGCGTGCAATGGGAGCTAATCCACGCATGGCGACGGCGCAAGGTGTTCATACATCAGCATTGATATATTTTGGAATGGGGCTTTCCAATGCGTGTGTGGCACTTGGTGGTTCTCTTTATATTCAAACTGCGATTGCAACAGATATTACCGGTGGAATTGGAACAATTGTTTTTGGATTGGCAGCCGTGATTATCGGTGAAACTCTCTTTCGTACGCGCAATATTTTTTGGATTATAATCAGCTGTATTGTAGGGTCTGTGCTTTATCGTGTGGCGGTGCAATTTGCATTTGAAGCAAATGGCATTGGTATTGATACGTCGACAGATCTTCAGTTGATTACTTCACTGTTGGTTATTTTAACCCTTATTGTGCCACGCTATTGGAGGAGGCATAAACGTGATTGAGTTTTTTCATGTTGGGGTCACATTTAAACCGCAAACACCTTTGGAAAAACAGGCTTTAATTGATATTAACCTGAAAATTGATCAGGGTAGTTTTGTTACGGTTATTGGTTCAAATGGTGCTGGTAAATCAACTTTGCTCAGTGTTTTAGCGGGTGCAACGCTTCCTTCAACAGGGAAAGTGGTTATCAATGGACAAAATGTTTCTAGGCAATCAGTCAGTGAACGCGCTGGAAAAATTGCTTGTGTTTTTCAAGATTCGTTAGAGGGAAGTTGTGGTTCTTTAACAATTGAAGAAAATTTGGCTCTTGCTGCTCTTCGAGGAAGTCGTCGTGGTTTGCGTGCGGCGTTAAATTATGAGAAACGGCAATTTTTTCGAGAGAAAATTGCTCAATTAGGCATTGGTCTTGAAGCGTATATTCATAATCCTATGGATAGTTTATCAGGTGGGCAACGCCAAGCAGTTTGTCTTGTGATGGCAACGTTAGCACATGCGGATGTTTTATTGCTTGATGAACATACCTCAGCACTTGATCCTGGAATGGCTGATTTTGTGATGCGGTTGACTGAAAAAATCGTTGAAGAGAAAAAATTAACGACTATCATGGTGACTCATTCTATGCGTCAGGCTCTTGATTATGGCGATCGCACCTTGATGTTGCATGGTGGAAAAGTGATTTTGGATGTCTGTCATGAAGAGCGTAAGGGCTTGAATGTCAATGATTTAATTGGCATGTTTCAGAAAGTTCGCGGGGAAGTTCTTGATGATGATGAACTGTTAATGGATTAATAGTGTGGCTCAGAAAAAAGCACATGAAGTTGATCAGTTTCTAATGCGTTTTTCACGTGCTTTTCCTATTGTTCTCATTTATGGGCCAGATCGTGGTCTTATTTGTGAGCGTGCACAATGTTTTGCAAAACTTACACGGGTAGCAATAGAAGATCCATTTTCGACAATTCGTTTGGATGCTGCTGAAATTGATAAAGATCCTGCACGTTTAGAAAATGAAGCGCGTACGTTATCGCTTTTTGGGGGAGATCGTTTGATATGGATCTCTAATGCTGCTAACCAAAAAGGTTTTCTTGCTGCCTTAAAACTTTTAATTGAGAAACCACCAGAAGCTTGTTTTATTCTCATTGAGGCAGGGGATTTAAAAAAAGGAACAGGGTTGCGCAATGCTGTTGAAACAGCATCAAAAGCGATGGCTTTACCCTGTTTTGCCGATGATATGCGGTCTCTTGACGGTTTGATTGATGAGGTTTTAGGACAGTTTAAGAAGACTCTTTCTTTAGATGCACGTAGATGGTTGCATGAATGTTTAGGGGCGGATCGCCTTGTATCACGAGGTGAATTAGAAAAGCTTTGTCTTTACGCTGCAAATGTTCATATTACTCTTGAAGATGTGAAAGCTGTTGTAAGCGATGTCAGTGCTCTTTCTCAAGATGAAGTCATTGATGCTCTTTTATTGGGCGATATATCAGGCTTTGAAGCGCATTTTAACCGACATGCAGCAGTGCAGGGGGCACTTTTTTTAATTTTGAGTACAGCTCAAAGGCATTTTCAGCAATTACAGCTATTGCGTTATCAGGTAGAGGTTGAAGGAAATTCACCTTTTACGGTGGTTTCTCAGGCACGCCCTCCCATTTTTTTTCAACGGAAAAAGATCGTTGAACAAGCTTTAAAATATTGGAAGTTAGAACAAATTTCTTATGCAATGGAAAGAATTCAGAGTGCTGTTTTAGACAGTCGTAAAAATCCACTTTTGGGCGAAGCTATCATTCGTCAAGTTTTGTTAGGGCTTACAATTATTGCACGACGCCAGATGGCAGCTTAACAGCCTAGAAATATAATGATTTTTTATTTTTGGTATACCACAGAGGTATTTTCAGTAATTAAAACTGTTATGCTATCAAGTAGAGGTTGGTGGAACTTGTATTTTTGAGGATGCATTTTAGGAGCTTGAAAGCTTGATAGAAATTTTTCTTCAAAAGAAATAGTTTATTTTCAAAAGGCCATTTTGAAACAGTTTTATTATTTTGTTGTGTCGTAAAATACTGTTTTTAGGGTAGTGATACGAGGCCCATATCAAATTTTATGTGTTCGATGTTTTTTTGTGTGGGTATTTGGTGAATATTAGGTTGGTTCATAGAGTCTTAATGGAGTAACACCCCCATGTAAAACAGAGTATCTCAAACAACAGAAGACACTTGTATGGTAGATTCATACGCTTTCTTAGAAATATTTTTCAATGCGCGTCATATCTATTTCGCGGCGGTGTTTATGAATGGTGTAGAAGTAAAGTTCCTTGTGAAGAATATAAAATCCATAGAGCAACTCTATCTTTATGCTTAATAAAAGCGCAAGTCGACACTCATTATATACTTTGCTAGCCTCTAATGTTACTACAGTTTTTAGCATTAGAGAGCGTTTTTCATCATTTTTTCTCACATGTCTTCTTGTGACGTGTAGCCAAGAGATTTTAATTGATAAGAGGGTTTGTGATGGAAGAATTTTACAGTATTCGAAGTTATGATTCAAATTGAAAAAAAGTATTATTTTTATAAATCAATGTATTATAGATTAATTGAATCACTTAAAATAGTGAGCCAGAGGAATCTTTTAGACAAGAAAATGAATTGTTTGCAGATCAGTATGAATTAAGAATCTTCATGGGATGAGAAGAAAGTCAAAATAGATTATGATGAAAACCACAGCACCTATGGGGAAACTTTTATGTTTGATACAGAGATGATTATCTTAGCAATGAATGTGTCTCATAAACAGAGCTAGTCATCGTTTATTATTAATAATTTATTATTTTTCATATTAAATCAATCAGAACAATGTCTTTTGCACGTCATAAGTGGGGGGCGTGTGGATAAAAACTGTACAAGAAAGCACTAAAAATGCCTCTTATGAATGCTCTCAAATTCCAAGGTTTTTTGCAACATTGGGGGCAGGAAAATATAATGATAGTGTTTTATTAAGTGTAAAGAGGGTCGTGCTTAATGGATTTATAGTTATAACATTTACGAACATTGTCGTGAGATAGGCTGGGGAGCGAGATGCCTTTTTAAAACAAACGCATGAATTTGTAATCCAAATCTATTCTGTTGAGGGCGTTCTATTTTACGCGAGGGTTGTGATTCCATTAAAGGGATGTTCAGTGTTTTTGTTATCAAACTTTTTCTTTATTGAGAGGGCGTGTTTTTCTCATATTTATTTGATTTATGGTATCCGGAATCGGGAGAGGAAAATGTTTTTAATGGTATCTTTTGGTATGCGTTGTTTTACGGTGTTTTCAATATTCGCGAAACTCATGTTGATGTTGTAGGTGGAGGCGTAATACGTTTTTATATAGGTCTAATGTACAAATTAATGAACGTATCGGGATAATTGGAGAAGAGTTAGTGTCCGCTTACGCTTTTGATGTGTTTTTTTGTGAGTAAATTAGTAAGATAAAGTAAACTGATGAGATTTTATGTAGAGTCGTTGTTATCCTAATTGAGAGTGCATTTTATTTTGTTCCGGTGATGCGCTTTGATCAGTAATTAAGAGGGAGTTTTAGAGCGTGATGTTAGATTTCTCGTCATTTATTTTTTATGTGTTTTCTAGGTAAAGTGATCTGTTGTCAGCTTGCGCAGGTGATAATTGGTAAACTGCGTTATTCTTTATTCCCTAGTTGTCATTTTTTAATGTTTTACGCATAACTCTTGAACAAACAAACAAGAAAATTGTGATTTTACAATTGTCTTTATTGCCATTTGCAAAGAATCTTTGAAGGTGAAAGATGCTCCATATTCAGTTTGAAAAAATAGCACTCATTGGGATCGGTCTGATTGGGTCTTCTTTAGCAAGAGTGATTAAAAAGAAAAATCTTGCGGCTCAGATTTCTATTGCAACACGTCGTCCAGAAACCCTGAAAAGAGCGCGTGAATTGGAGCTTGGGGATTTTTATACGACAGATAATGCAAAAGCTGTTGAAGGAGCAGATTTGGTTATTCTTTCTGTTCCTGTTGGGGCTAGTGCAGAAGTGGCAAAAACCATTCGTGATCATTTAAAACTTGGAGCGATTGTGAGTGATGTTGGTTCTACGAAAGCGTTGGTTATTGCGGAAATGGCACCTTTATTGCCCAAAACGGTTCATTTTATTCCAGGGCATCCAATTGCTGGAACGGAATATTCAGGACCGGATGCTGGTTTTGCTGATTTATTTATGAATCGTTGGTGTATTTTAACGCCTTTTGCGGATAGCGATGCTGCTGCGGTCGCACAATTAACAGCGTTTTGGGAAGCTTGTGGTGCGCGTGTCGAAAAGATGGAACCTAAGCATCATGATCTTGTTTTGGCTATTGTTTCACATTTACCCCATTTGATTGCGTATAATACTGTTGGGACAGCGAGTGATTTAGAAAAAGTAACAAATTCGGAAGTGATTGCTTATTCCGCTTCTGGTTTTCGTGATTTTACGCGTTTGGCCTCTTCTGATCCCGTTATGTGGCGAGATATTTGTTTGCATAATAAAGATGCTATTTTAGAAATGTTGGGTCGTTTTAGTGAAGGGCTTGCTTTTTTAGAACGTGCAATTCATTTAGGAGATGGTGAGACACTGTTTAACTTTTTTACACGTACGCGTGCTGTGCGTCGCAATATTATTGATGCTGGCCAGGAAATTGATGCTCCTGATTTTGGACGTCAGAGTGTTTCTAAAAAAGGGTGAATAAAAGCAAGGGGGTTTTGTTGAATTTCGTTGGTTTTTTCTAGAAATCAATAAGAAGTTTTTTCTTTCTTCAGTCATAGATTGCAATAAAAAGGAGGGGCGATTGCTCCGATACAGATAATCATGACTTTAAAAGGTTTTATGTGTGCACGATCATCTTGCCTTAGCTCTCTATAGGGCATATGATGTACAGAAGAGGTTACTGATCTGTAGAAGTAACAAAAAAATGAGGTCGTTGTAGAACTTCATAGAGTGGGTTATTGTTTTTGTTTTCGTATAAAGTCGGGCTTGACCGTATTGATTATTAACCTTTATATTGCAACATTGCAAAATGTTTATTTGCAGAGTTTTGATGATTTTTATAAAACTTGAAATAGACTGAGGAAGAGTTTTACCAGAAAGTATTGAGTTTTGTTAAAAAATATCTTTTGGTATAGCTATCGTATTTTTGGTGACGCAGTAAGTCATTATTGGCGTGATAGTGGGAGTGCTTTTGCAAGCCATGTTGCGCTATCGGGGCTTTTAGCATTTTTCCCTTTTTTTATTTTTGGAACATCGTTTGCTCGTTTTCTAGGTGCTTTTACCTATACACCGCAGAAAATTAAAGCACTGGTGCAGTTATTGCCTGATGTTATTGCAGAGCCTTTATCTCAGGAAATTGTTAATGTTTTAACCATTCATCGAGGAGGTGTGTTGACGCTTTCTGTCATTGGAACGGCTTATTTTGCTTCTAATGGGATAGAGGCTTTGCGTACGGCTTTAAATAAAGCTTACCGTGTTACTGATCGACGGAGTTTGTTATTTTGTCGTTTTCAAAGTCTGTTTTTTGTAATCCTTGGAGCTGTTGGTCTTGTTGTGATTAGTTTTTTATTGATTCTGGCGCCTTTGTTGATCAAAATTATGCAAAATCATTCTTTTTTTATGACTGAATATATTGCTGTTATTCGTGTATGGCGTTATACAGTTGCAATCGTTATTTTGTTTATCAGTCTTTTGATTGTTCATAAATGGCTTCCAGCAGGGCGGCGGAAAATTATAGATATTTTACCAGGAATAGTGGTGACAATGTTTATATGGTTTATGGCTTCTATCGCTTTTGCGCAATATTTAACGATGTTTGATTATATTTCTACCTATGCAGGGTTGGCATCTATTATGGTTGCTATTATTTTTCTCTACATATTGAGTGCAATTTTTATTTTGGGAGGAGAAATAAACGCGGCGATAATGTTTTATCGCAAGGATTTGCAACATTCAGATGAATGAAAGAGTTTATTATTGCTTGAAAGCTAAGGTATGAATATCCCAATAAAGCCTGCTATCACTTTGTTGATTGATGCGGATGCTTGTCCTGTAAAAGATGAAGTTTATCGTGTGATGAATCGTTATCAGCTTAAGACATTTGTTGTGGCAAATCGTTCTTTGTCCCTTCCAGATGAAGCACTCATTGAAAGAGTGGTCGTTGCTGGTGAATTCAATGGTGCTGATGATTGGATTGTAGAACATGTGCATGAGGCAAGTATCGTTATTACCAGTGATATTCCTTTAGCAGCACGGGTTGTGCAAGCTGGGGGGTTTTGTCTTTCGCCAACGGGGCGTATTTTTGATGTAAATTCAATTGGTCAGGCTTTGGCGATGCGCAATTTGATGGAAGATTTGCGTGGACAGGGCAGTATAATAGGTGGTCCCCGTCCTTTTTCTCGTAAAGACCGTTCTGCTTTTTTGTCAGCACTGGATCTTGTTATACAACGTTTAAAAAGACGCGGTTATTAAAGTTATAGGGCTTCTTTAATGACTGCTTTTATAAGTGCTTTGGCATCGTCATTGGCCCACGGAGCTGCACCATTGAAAGAAGCAATGAGATATCCCTCTTTATCAATGAGCAATGTAATGGGGAGTCCTAAAGCGAGCCCCTGTTTTCTAACATTGTTGAAAATATCCATTGTTTCATCGCGATAGTAAAGCAAATTATCTGAATGAATATTCTGTAAAAATTGCTGAATTTTTTCAGGAGAAGCAGTTTTATCGATATTAATAGCTATGACATCAAAGTTTTCTCCACCTAATTCACGTTTTAATTGCGCAAGTTCAGGCATTTCTGTGCGGCAAGGTGCACACCAAATAGCCCATAGATTGACCAGCATTGGTTTTCCAGTAAATTCGCTGAGTGTGTGCTCTTTTCCTAGAATATCCTTGAAAGAGAGTTTATTCATATCTGAGGGCGTATCAGCAAATCGTATGTGGCTAAAAAAGCCTTTTGCTGCTTTTCGTATCGCCATCATTTTTTCTGCTCGTGCTTTATCAGTATTTATTTCTTGTGCTTGTGCTACTGAAATGAAATTGAAAAGAAAAAACTCTCTTTTGGTATCGTAGTTTATGGTTGCGTATAAACTCAATGCAATGATAAAGAATGCAAGGGAGAGTTGCCTTTTTTTATTGTTTTTTTCGCTGATGAAAATTTGAAAAATCATAATTTTGTCCTTTGGATGGGTATTTTCAGAATATGACAGATGAGAAGTTAAAGAACCAAATGTGGGGTGGTCGGTTTGCGGCAGCTCCTGCTGCAATTATGGAAGAAATTAATGCTTCTATTGATTTTGATCAAAAACTTTATCGACAAGATATTGAAGGTTCTCTTTCTCATGTGGCTATGTTAGCGCAAACGAAAATCATTTCACAATCAGATTATGAAAAAATTGTTCATGGTTTGAAACTTATTCGCCAAGAAATTGAAGACGGTAAATTTGTTTTTTCACGAAAGCTTGAAGATATTCATATGAATATTGAAGCGCGGCTGAGCGAATTGATAGGTCCTGTAGCTGGGCGTTTGCATACGGCGCGTTCACGCAATGATCAAGTTGCTGTTGATTTTCGCTTGTGGGTATGTGAAGCAACGCAAAAGATAGCACAAGCTTTAAAAGGATTGATAGAGCAATTACTTATTCGCGCAGAACAACATGTTGATACCTTTATGCCAGGCTTTACGCATTTACAATTGGCTCAACCTGTAACATTGGGTCATTATATGATGGCTTATGTTGAAATGTTTGGTCGAGATTTATCGCGGATGCGTGATGCTCTTGAGCGAATGAATGAATCGCCTTTAGGGGCGGCTGCTTTAGCGGGGACAGGCTTTCCAATTGACCGTTTTATGACAGCAAAAGCGCTAGGCTTTCGGGAACCTACACGCAATTCAATTGATAGTGTTTCAGATCGTGACTTTGCATTGGAATTTTTAAGCGCTGGCGCTCTTTGTGCAACACATCTTTCACGTTTAGCAGAAGAAATAATTCTTTGGTCAAGTGAACAGTTTTGTTTTATTCATTTATCAGATGCTTTTTCAACGGGTTCATCTATTATGCCACAAAAGAGAAATCCTGATGCGGCAGAGTTAGTACGAGCGAAAGCAGGTCGATTGAATGGTGCACTTATGGGATTGTTAACGGTGATGAAAGGATTACCGCTTGCTTATTCAAAGGATATGCAAGAAGATAAGGAATATGTGTTTGATGGGGCTTTGAGTTTGGAATTATCACTAGCAGCAATGACAGGGATGATTGCTGATTTGAAAGTGAATAAAAAAGCCATGAAACAAGCAGCGGATTTAGGGTATGCAACAGCTACAGATTTTGCGGATTGGCTTGTACGCAATTTAGGGATTCCTTTTCGCAAAGCACATCACATCACAGGGTGTGCTGTGGCATTGGCAGAAAAAAAACAGTGTCGCCTTCATGATTTATCATTAGATGAACTTCAAGCAATTTGTCCTGATATCAATGCAACACTTTTTGATGTTTTGACCGTTGAAAAATCTGTTGAAAGTCGTAAAAGCTTTGGGGGAACAGCGCCTTCAGAGGTTCTTCGGCAAATTGCGTATTGGAAAAAGCGTCTCGTGAGCGCTTGAGTGATTGTATTTTAAAGGTAAAAAAGAAATCGAGATGAGGAAAGAGGACAGATGAAAATTATATTAAAGGGGTTGATGATTGTCCTTTTGGGGGGCTTGGGTATCGTTGGGTGTGGGCGTAAAGGGTCATTAGAGTTACCTCCTTCAACAGGAGTGAATTCTTCACAAGGAACTTTTGTTTCTCAAGGCAAAACAGATAAACCTTTTATTCTTGATCGGTTAATACAATAGGGATTTTTATGCGTTTTTTTTCTTATCATCAGGGTGTGCTTCACGCTGAAGGTCTTTCTCTTTTGGAACTTGCGCGGGAAGTTGGAACACCTTTTTATTGTTATTCAGCTAGCGCAATCGTTGCACATTTTAAAGATTATCAGAATGCATTTCATGATATGCCGAGTTTAATTGCTTATGCGGTTAAAGCGAATTCCAATCAAGCAGTTTTACAACTTTTAGCTAACAATGGAGCGGGAGCTGATGTGGTCTCAGAAGGGGAATTACGGCGTGCTCTTGCTGTTGGTATTCCTGCGCAGAATATTGTTTATTCTGGTGTTGGTAAAACAGTGAGAGAAATAGATTTTGCTCTTGCACAAGATATTTATTGTTTTAACGTTGAATCAGAGCCAGAACTTGAACAATTATCGGCGCGGGCTGCTGCGCTTTCAAAAACGGCTCGTATTTCTTTACGCATTAATCCTGATGTGGATGCTAAGACTCACAAGAAAATTACAACAGGTAAGTCTGAGAATAAATTTGGTATTCCACTGTCTTTGGCGGGTGATGTATATAAAAAAGCAGCTCAATTGCCTGGTCTTCATGTGTGTGGTGTTGATCTCCATATTGGCAGTCAAATTTGTGATTTAAAACCGTTTGAAGATGCATTTGTTATTGTTGCAGATTTTGTGCGTCAATTATGGAATAATGGTTATGCGATAACCCATATCGATATTGGGGGCGGGCTTGGTATTCCTTATGGTTATGAGAAGCATCCAGTACCTTCTCCTTTTGAGTATGCAGCACTGGTAAAGAAACATATTGCGCCTTTAGGGATCAATATTATCCTAGAACCTGGGCGTAGTATTGTTGGTGAAGCCGGTGTGTTGGTGACATCGGTTGTGTATTTTAAAAAGGGGGAAGGACGAAATTTTGTTATTGTTGATGCGGCGATGAATGATTTCATGCGTCCAACGCTTTATGATGCGTGGCAAAATGTAATGCCAGTGAAAAAAACACCAGTAGATGCCCTTCTGATTAATGCTGATATTGTCGGTCCTATTTGTGAAACTGGTGATTATTTAGGTTTGGAACGTTCTTTGCCAGTGTTGAAAGCGGGTGATGTTTTGATGTTAACAGGAGCAGGGGCTTATGGCGCAGTGATGGCAAGCACTTATAATAGTCGACTTTTGGTGCCGGAAGTTTTGGTTCAGGATACACGTTATGCAGTCATTCGTCCACGCCTTGATTATGCACAATTGATAGGCTGTGATCATATTCCAGATTGGATTGAGCCCAAATTAGATTGAGCATTATTAAATATTTTGGGTCTTATTTTTACTAAACTTTGATGAAACAATTTATTTTCTAGAAATTGTCTTGTATGGGGTTTATGATCTTAATGCACCACGATAAAAGGGGATAAATGCTTGTTTATGAAAAATAAAAACATCAAAGGTTTTGCAATGAAGCTTTTGTGTGTGCGCATTTTGATGTGGGGGATCCTTTCATTTGAACGGATGTGGGTACGGTTGTTGCCATTTTTCCTCGTTCTTAGTCTCTTTTGTTCGTTTAGCTGGTTGGGACTTTTTGGTATTTTGGGCTATTGGTCACATTTGCTCTTACTTGGGGTTATACTTATTTGTGCTGGGGCGAGTTTATTTTTTCTTATTCGTTTTCGGTTTCCCACAATGCGGGAAGTAAATTGCCGCCTTGAACGCGTCAATGATCTTAGACACCAGCCTTTGAATATTCAGACAGATCGTTTATGTTCTGAAAATGATGAAGATTTTAGTGCTGTTATTTGGCGTGAACATCAACGCCGAATGGCAAAGCAATTATACCATTTAAAAACTGGATTTATCTCTCTTAATAATGCGGATTATGATCCTTTGGCTTTGAGGGCTTTGTGTGCTCTTCTTTTTGTGTGCGCTTTTAGTTTTTCTTTTGGTTCACAAGGGGGGCGTTTGGCTGATGCCTTTGATTTTCGTCCTATCGTTGATGAAAAACTCATGCGGATTGATGCTTGGGTAACACCACCTGCTTATACCGGTGTGGCACCGATTTATTTGACAAAAGATGAGAAAACACAACTAGAAATCCCTGAAGGGAGTAATGTTGTTGTGCGTGTTGTCAATGGGGCTGGCATTACAGTAAAAGCAAAGTCTGTAGAAGATGGGAGGGAAGTTTCGTTTTCAGAGAAAACGGAACAAACAGCTTTGAATGATCCAATTGTTCATTTTGAAACACATTTAAAGCATCCAATAAATTTATTTGTATCATCACGTCGTAAAAAACAGCAATGGCATTTGCAGATAATTAAGGACACGCGTCCAACAATTCATTGGTTGGAAAAACCAGGGAGGATTTTAACGGGATCATTGGAGTTACGATATGTGGTGGATGATGATTATGGTGTGACAAAGGCTTTTGTTGAAATAGAGCCTTTTCTTCCTCAGAATAAAAGTGCTTCTTCTCTTTATAATGCTCCGGAAATAGAACTTCTTCTTCCGCGTGGTGGAAAGGGGAAAATGCGAATGGTGCAGGATATATCAGCGCATCCATGGGCAGGTTCGCAAGTCAAAATTACTTTGGTGGCAGAAGATGGTGCGGGGCAGAAAGGGCGTAGCAAAACTTTTGTTATGATATTACCACAGCGTGTTTTTTCGAATCCTGTTGCACGCGCAGTGGTTGAATTGCGTCGTCTATTAGCTCTTGATGCTTCTGTGAAAGAGCGTGTATTGGATATGCTTTCTGCTTTGCTTGTGCGTCCAGAAAAGGGGTTGCAAAATGCATCGCATTTTATTGTTCTACAAAGTGCGTGGACAAGACTTTCTTTAGCACAAACAGACGAGGATTTGCGCGATGTGGTGGATTATTTATGGCAAATTGCTTTGGGTATTGAAGATAATCAGCTTGAATCCGTGCAAAAAAAGTTAAAACAAGCACAAGCTGCTTTACGTGATGCATTGCGTTACGGTGCTTCAGCGGCAGAAATTGAACGGCTTATGGCAGATTTACGTCAAGCTATGGATGAGTATATTCGTGCTTTGGCTGAAAAAGCACCGGATAGTCAAGTTTCTAAAAATTCTAAAAGCTCAAAAAGTCCTAATCTTTCTGAATCTACATTACAAGAAAAGCTAAATTTAATTGAGGAAATGGCTAAAACGGGCTCTTCTTTAGCAGCTGAACAACTCTTGGCGGAAGTTGAACAGACGCTTGATCATTTGCATGTGCAAAAAGGCAATCAAAATGAGGGAGAAAAAAGCCAATCTGCACAAATGAAAGAAAAGATGGACCAGCTTGGAGATTTAATGCGTCGTCAGCAAGAAATTCTCAATGAAACACATCAGTTAGAGATGGAACAAAAACGCGGAGAAAATGTACCGGAAACACAAAAAAAATCTTTAAAAAAACGTCAAGCTGAATTGCAATCTGAATTATCAACATTAGAAAAAGAATTATCAGAACAAGGATTTGAAACAGGGGGGGCGTTGAAAAGGGCAGAAGAAAAAATGAATTCTGCGGAAAATGCTCTTGATAATGGAAATCATCAGGTATCTATACAAAATCAGTCTGATGCTTTGGAATCTTTGAGGCAAGGTGCACAAAATGTTTTGAAAAAAATGCGCGAAACACTTAAAGAAACGGGAGATGATCAAAATGCTGATTTTGGTCCTAAAGATCCGTTAGGACGTCCACTTTCTTCAACAACAGATGAAGAACAAGAAGGCGAGGCACTACCACAAGAAAGTGATCAAATGCGTACGCGGCAGATTTTGGATGAAATTCGCAAACGTCTTGGTAAAGAGCATCTTTCAGAAGAAGAAAAAAACTATCTTGAAAGATTGCTTCATTTTAATTAACCAGTGTTGGCTTTTTTCTTAATTGATGTCAAAAACAGTATATGAAGAACCTCTATGGGGTTTATCTCCAAAAAAATGATTAAAGTGCTTGTAAGGCAATAATCATCCTATTGTACTGATTTTTTAATCATTTAAGTTTAAAATATGCAATATTGAAATGTTCGCTATTGCGGAAAAAAAGCAGAAGTCCATATAGGTTTGGTATATGAAAATCTGTAATGTTTGAAATTTGTTTCTACATGGTATGTTGAGTTGGATATCGTTACGCTGAAAGATTTTTATGCTTCTGCACTTGGACTGCGTGTGCAAAAAACGCTGTGTGACCAATTGAATTTATGGTGGCCTGATCTTACGGATAAACGGATTATGGGATTGGGTTATGCACTTCCTTATCTTTCTACATTGCGTGAACGTGCCCAACAATGTTTTGCTTTTATGCCAGCTTCTCAGGGTGTTTCGCCTTGGCCTTGTTCTGAGCAAGTTGCTACAGCGCTTGTTTTTGAAGAAGATTTGCCGCTTCCGGATGCGTCAGTTGACTGTATTTTATTGGTACATGCATTAGAATATACAGAAAATTCATTTGAAACGTTGAATGAAATATGGCGTGTTTTAGCACCCAATGGCCACTTGATCGTTATTGTACCTAATCGCTCTGGCTTTTGGGCGCGCAATATTACTACGCCCTTTGGTTATGGCGAACCCTATAGTCGGCAACAAATTACTCGTTTGTTCGAAAAAACAAATTTTGTTTCTGGACCAATACAAGAAATTGTACACTATATGCCCTCTACGGGGTATTTTTCGCGGTTGCTCTCATTTTTTTACGAGCCATTTGCTCGCTATCTTTTGCCTTATTTTGGTGGACTCTTAATGTGTCAGGCACAAAAACGTGTTTATCAGGGTTTGCTCGTACAGCGTCGTCAGTCGCGACGTATTTTTATTCCTGCTTTATCACCACAGACAAGAAATATTTTAATTTATAAAGATAATTAATCATTTTGTCATTGTCATAAGAATCGCAAATATAGAGGCATTCTCTTATTTCAATTTTTTGCATTTACAATTAAAAAATATTCTTTTGTACATTAATATGTGGAATTGGTATGTGAATAAAAATCTCAAGTATCTATATACCGAACCATATTTCATGAATAGTGGAAACATTTTAAAAGAAAAAAATGCTGGTATCTTCGTAAACGTAAAAATAGCAGAGTCCAAGAGATCTTACATAATATGGTTTATGGTGGTAAAAACTGTACAAGGAAGGATTACAATGCTTCTTATAAACCATCTCAAGTATCAAGGGCTCCTCTGCAACATCAAGATCTAACATAAGTGTGATGGTGCTGGCTTGTTCTTTTATAAGCGTAAAGATGGTGGTGCCCAGTGGCTTTATCGTTAGGATAAACATTTAGCGTTATATCATGAATTATATAACCTCTTAAGAGGAGATAAAGTCATAAAGAATAGAGGAAAACTATAAAGATAAAAAACATCTCTCAAGTTAGGTTAGTGAATGTGAGATAAAGCAATGCGTGGAGCGGTTTTTCTGAAAAAAATAATTATAAATAGCACTCATCTAAAGATGATAGTTATGATCAAGAATGTTGCTAAAAGATATCACGATTATTTATATGCGAAACATATTAAAAACTTTAGAAAGAACAAAAGCATGTGAAACAGAAGTTACAAAGTATATTGTGAGGTTTGAAAGCATTTTTGTTTCTGGTTCTCATGTTGGAATATTTCGTTTTTTATTCATAATGTTATATCTTTTGTCATAAGAGTAAGTTCTATGTAATAGCATTCGAATTATTATATGCGAAGTTTTTTTATCTCGTTTTTGTTTTCATTTAGGATATTAAAATTATTTTTGAAACAGTAAATCTCGAATTAAAGATTTAAACGATAACCATTTTGATCTGTCATGAGAATTTGTGCATTGGAGGGATCGTTTTCGATTTTTTGTCGCAAACGATAGATATGGGTTTCTAAAGTATGGGTGACAATATTTTCATTATATCCCCAAACTTGTTCTAACAATGTTTCACGGCTGACAATTTTATCATTGGCATGATAGAGACATTTAAGGATCGCTGCTTCTTTTTCTGTGAGACAGATTTTATTGTTGCATTGATCAAGAAGAAGTTTTTGTCTTAGTTTAAAAGTATAGGGACCAATATGAAAGGTTGCGTCTTCATTTTGTTCATATTGGCGCAACTGTGCTCGAATTCTCGCCAATAACACCGCAAAGCGAAAGGGTTTTATTACATAATCATTGGCGCCTGTTTCAAGATCTAAAATATTATCACAGTCTGTATCATAATTTATTATCATGATAATGGGGGCACGAAATCCTTGGGTGCGTAATTGTTTAACGGCTTTGTAGCCATCAAGATCAGGAAGTTGAAATCCCAAAATAGTGAGATCAATATTTTCTTTTTGGATTATTCTCATTCCCGCTTCTGCTGTTTTTGCTTGGGAAATTTTAAATTCTTGATGCATTTGCAATTGTTCTACTAAAATGGGGCGTAGATCATCGTCTTCAACGATTAAAAGAGTATAGTGGTTCATTTTTTTCCTTATAGGCATGTTGATGCACTGATTGATATAGTTTCATGAAAAATAAGATTTCATGCAAGAAAAATTAAAAGAGGAAAATTAAAAAAGAGCGCTTCTAAAAAATAAACTTTTATAATTTCTAATGGTTGCTTGCTGAAAAGAAGGTATTCCGTCTGCAGGGTATTTTACGTATTGGTTGGAAGCGTTTTTTATGTTCTAGAAGGTGTTTTAGCTATTGAGTGTCATCATCTTTACGCTTATGGAGAAACAAGCTGCCACTATCATTCACTTTGCCAGCTCGTGGGTGTTGCGGACAGTCCTTGGCACTTGAGACGATTCATAGGAGGAATTTTTAGTCCTTTCTTTCACGTTTTTTATCTATATGGGACTTTCTCCGCTTAGAATGTGCAAGCAAATAGCTTTTGATTGATTCAATATAAAACAGGTTGGGAATGAGAGAATCCTGCGGTATGAGGCGCACTCGTCCAACATGCAAAACAATAAACACGCAATATGATGCGTTTTTTAAGTGTGAAGAGAATTGTGCAACACCTAGCACATATGCACTGTTTAGGAGAATTTCACGATCATTTTTATTGTTTTTTATCCACGTTCAGTTTTGTTTTTTCGTTGCATTTGTGTGCGAAGGGGCTGTGTGTTATGTTCATGGTGTTGCTTATTATAATTGTTGAGTAAGCCTTGCTTTTAGCAATGCCGAAAAGATGCATCATAAAGAGGTTTTTTGTGTAATTTGGAAGGAGACTGTATTGAGAAAGAGTGCAGGATAAAAAATGACAAAAAAATATCATATTTATGCATTTAGCATGAGAATACCTCAACAGAAGGAGGTGTTGTGCTTATTCTTCTGCGCTATGAAGCATCTTTTTATATGAGTTAATGAATAAAAATTATTGTTTTAAGATAAAAGCATTTCCCTCTTAAGGTTGCCCATCAAACAGACTTCTTTCCATTCATCTTCTGTCACGGGTTGCACTGATAAGCGGCTGGCTTTGACCAGCGCCATATTTGCTAGTTTGGGATTAGCTTTAATTTGTTTTAATGAAACAGGTGTTGGCATGTCACAAAGTGCACGGATGTCCACACATTCCCAGCGTGGATCAGAGCTTGTAGAATCAGGGTGCGCTTCAGCACATATTTCTACAATTCCTACAATTTCTAAACCTTTATTTGAATGATAAAAAAAACCTTTATCACCATATTTCATAGCGCGCATATTGTTACGGGCTTGATAATTGCGTACACCATCCCATTGTTCGCCATCAGCTCCTTTTTTCTTTTGCATCTCCCATGACCATTTATGGGGTTCAGATTTAAAAAGCCAATAAGCCATGTGTTCACCTTTTTCATAGATTGTTATGCATTCGTCATGTCCAATTTTTATAAGTATCTTTGTAATATCATCAAGGGTGATTTTTAAAATGGAGTAAAGAACGGGCATTATCTGTTTTTTCTTATTTCAAAATAACTTGTATATAGAAAAATGCGCTCCATTGATATTTCATGTTGTATAAAGGTATTTTGCTTATCTTGTAGCAGAAAAATATATCAGTGTATCGAAGTTAATAGACTTAAAATTGCTCAGCCATGTGGAAGCTTAATCATCTTTTCAGCTGCTGTTTGAAATGTAGTTACTATAGGATCATTGGAGCATTGCGTTGGAGAGAATTTAGCAAGAAAATTGGTTCTAAAAAGCTTTAAAATTACAATGACAATGAAACGAATAAATGGTCAAAGATGATGAGGTCAACGAATGGCATTCATATCTATGCTTTGTGGGATAGAGTGCGTCTTATTATGCTGTAAAATACCGTCATTTGAAGTGTAATGATATAAGGCAGTTTTTTGAAACATGAAGTTTTTAAGAATGTGTGGTGAATATTTAGGTTTACGTGTCGATCTTTGGGTTAAGTGAATTGTGTGAGTGGGAAGCAGGTGGAATCTGCTCGATAGAGAATTCGGACTATCTATAGACCGGATTGAGTAGAAATCTTCGTTCTTTAAGGTGTGTGTAGGACGTCAATTTTATTATGCTTTTGTTCCACGGCGTCCCATCCCGATCAAGGGCGGGGCTTTTTCATCTAATGGCCAGCGTGAGCGGGGTGCAATGTCAAGAGAGCTTGTTTCTCCTCGTACGAGTTTTTGTGCACCGGCAAAAGCAATCATTGCAGCATTATCGGTACACAAGGAAAGAGGAGGGGCTATAAATTCAAAACCATGTTGACGGGCAAGTTCTTGCAACGTAGAGCGAATGGCTTGGTTTGCGGCAACACCGCCCGCAACAACTAAAGCAGGAGAATGCTTTTCTTGATCATGAGAGAGAGGATATTGGTGGGCAAAGTGTTGTAAAGCGAGGTGAACACGATCACGTACCGTATCAGTCACGGCGGCTTGAAAACTTGCGGCAATGTCAGCAATATCATTTTCTGTAAGGGGAGCTATGGCTGTTGCGGCTTGTCGAACAGCAGTTTTGAGTCCTGAAAAAGAAAAGTCTAACCGTTTTTCACCTTTTAAAGGTCGTGGAAGAGGGATGCGATTTTTATCACCAAATAAAGCTGCTTTTTCAAGTGCTGGTCCACCAGGATAAGGAAGACCTAAAAGTTTTGCTGTTTTATCAAAGGCTTCTCCTAATGCATCATCAATAGTGGTTCCTAAACGTTGATAGTTGCCTACTCCATGAACAATGATTGTTTGTGTATGACCTCCTGAAACTAAAAGTAATAAATAAGGAAAGCTGACGTTGTGCGTTAACACGGCTGTTAAAGCATGTCCCTCTAAGTGATTTACCGCAATAAATGGTTTGCCAGTGGCAAGAGAGAGTGCTTTTGCGCTCATAACGCCTACCAACAATCCTCCTATCAAACCAGGCCCACTGGTGGCTGCAATGCCATCAATATCTTTTAATTTTGTGTTTGCTTCTGTTAGTGCTTGCAGAATTAAATGATCAAGAACTTCAACATGGGCACGAGCAGCAATTTCAGGAACAACACCGCCGTAAGGTGCATGGTGATCAATTTGACTCCAAACAACATTGGAAAGAATTTGGCTGTTTGATTCGTTGTTATATTCAATGACAGCCGCTGCCGTTTCATCACAACTTGTTTCTATTCCCAGCAGACGCATTTTAAACAAAACCTTATATTGAAGCTTCTTTCCTGCGTGCGTACCATGAACAGAAAAAGATGCAAAGTATTTCTCTTAGAATTGTTTTTTCTATGAAAAATATGTGTTTTGGCATTTTCTTTGAATTTTATGATATCGTTGATTAAAAAATAAAGCTGTATTTTCGAGTATAAAATGCAAATGTTTTTTAAAAACTTGTCTATTAAAGGCGATACTTGTAAATATTATTGAGAAAAGCTGCGTTTTTAAAACTTTTTTCATTTTATTATTTTATCATTAAAAAAAGTGTGCACGAAAAGTGACAGAGATGGTCGATTCTTCAAAACCAAAAGTTAAACCACATTATGCTGGTACGCGCCGTAAGAAACCAGTTATTGAACATGAAGCTGTTCCCCATGATTCAGAGGAAAAAATCCATAATTCTGTAGAATCTCAAGCGCGAGAAGAACAGAATATGCAAGGTCAGGATAAAAGTATCTCTAGTACAACTTGGCTTTTCTTATCCCTTTCTGGGATTTTGGGGGGATTCATTGCTTTGGGAATTTTTATGGGGCTTCAATGGGCTGGTTTTTTTCCTTCTCCTTTTGTGGAAAATTCTGCTAGAGGAGAAAAAGCTTTGCAGATTGCTGAAGCCGCAAAAAGTCAAGGTGAAGACACAAAGGAACAATTGAGGCGGGTCTTTCAAGAAATTGATACGTTAAAAACAGAGTTTTCTTCTTTTTCATCACAACAGTTTAAAACAACGAAAAATGATGAACTATCGAAAGAAGAAAGCAAAAAAGCTTTTGCGATTTTAGAGGAAAAAGTAAAAGCTCTTGAAGAAACTGTACAAACTTTTGTTAGAAAGTCGAAAGAGATAGAGACGGCTTTGTCTGTTGGGCAGAGCAATGCAAATGATCTTGCTGCGTTAAAACAACAGTTAGAAGCACTACAGGAAGAAACTGCTGTTAAAAATAGTGAGAAAAAAGAAATAGATACCGCGCTCTTTACTGCAATTAGTTCATTAAAAAATGCTGTAGAGCGTGGTGGATCTTATAATAATGAATTAAAGCTGTTGCGGCAATTATCGCCTTCGATTAATGGACTTGATGTGTTGCAAAAAACAGCTACTGTGGGTCTTCCAAGTTCAGCACAACTTTCAGTTGATTTTGCTCATGTTGCTGATGCAATTGTTGGTACGCAAAATCTTGTTGCGTCAGATGCTGGTTTTTTTGACCGAATTTTAGCGTGGATAAAAGGGCTCATTGTTTCGCGACCGATTGGAAATGTTGAAGGGACAACGCTGGGGGCTATTGCGGCACGCATGGAAGTTGCCATTCAAGCTGGTGATTACGAAAAGGCTTTGAGCGAATGGCAATCATTGCCCCAAAGTGCAAAAGATGTTTCAATGGATTTTGTTAAGCAGCTTGAAAGACATATTGCTATTCAACAGTTGTTGCAGCAATTGTTATTGTCTGTGCAACAAGGATCTTTTAAAGCAACAAAGATGTAAATAGGCCCAAGATGATACGTGTTTTTATTTATATTTTTGTTGTTTGTATCCTCGGTTTAGCTTTCACGTGGGTTGCTAATCACAATGGTATTTTTGTTCTCACATTTTTGCATTTCAGATTTTCTGCTTCATTTCTTACAGTGTTAAGTGTGCTTATTTTATTTTTTGTAACGCTGGTGCTTTTATGGTGGTTATTGTCTTTCTTTTTTTCCATACCGAATGCTCTTTCCAATTATTTTTATAAACGCCATCAAAAGCGTGGTTACGAAGCTCTTTCAAAGGGGATTCTTGCAACTTTTGCTGGTGATAGTATGGTTGCGCAAAAAATGGAAGCACGTGTTGCTAAATATCTTGCAGGGAAACAAGAGCCATTGGTAAAACTCTTACAAGCGCAAACCTTGTCTTTACAAAATGACTCTGTTCGCGCCATCGGTCTTTATGAAGAGATGAGAAAGGAAGATCCGACAAAACTGGTTGGACTTTATGGTTTGTTTCGTGAAGCAATGAAGAGTAAAGCTTATGAGGCAGCGCAACAATATGCTGAAGAGGCACTGACTTTATCGCCAGCACTTTTATGGGCGCATCAGGCGGTGCTTGATCGGTTAAGTACTGAGGGTAAATGGGATAAGGCACTTACTATTTTTGAAAGAACGCAAAAAGCTCTCCCGCGTTCTATTCGCGCGATTCCAGAGCGGCAGCATATACAGGTTTTACTACTAAGTGGGCAGGCACTTTCTTTGTTTGATACACATCCTGTACAAGCACGTGAAGCTATTTTGAAAGCCCATAAATTGGCGCCTGATTTTGTTCCAATAATAGTTATTGCTGCTGATATTCTTTATAAATTAAACGAAACGCGTAAAGCGGATAAAATGATTATAGCGGCTTGGCAAAAGGAGCCTCATCCTGACTTGGGAGCGCTTTATCTTGAAAGAGAAGAAGGAGCCATTGGGCGATTGAAAAGGGCTAAGACACTTGCTTCTTATAATAAAGATGCATTTGAGTCGGCTTTCCTTATTGCTAAAGCAGCTTTGGATGCTGGTGAAACAGCATTAGCAAGAGAGAAGGCACAAAAAGCATTACAATGTCATCCACGGGAAAGTGTTTATTTATTGTTGGCAGATATTGAAGAGGCACAGGGAAACAATCAAGGTGCTGTGCGTCAATGGCTTTCTTTAGCACTTCGTGCTGAACGTGATCCAGTGTGGATGTGTGATGGGGCCATTTTTTCTTCTTGGTCAGTGGTTTCTCCAATCAGTGGACGTTTGGGCTGTTTTGAATGGAAGGCGCCTCCTTGTATGCCTTCTCTCACATTAGAGGCGGACAATATTGTGTCGAAAAGGCAAGACAAAGAGTATGTTATGGGAAAAAGTGATGATGTTGGAGATAAGAAGCTTGAAAAATTAACACCTGTAGATGATTCTCTTTTGCATAATGTGCAGGTGGAGAAACAAGATATAAAAGAAAAAGATGTAAAAATGTTCAGTCAAACTCACTTAAATGTTGATGATCCAGGGGTTAAAACAGAAGAAGAAACATCTTTATCGAGGAAAAAATTTCGTTTATTTTAAATTGCACCAATGTTGATAATACGAATGTTTTCTCAGAAGAAACAATTGACCTAGAAGAAAAAATATCGTTAGTCTTGTCCAATAAAATTATTCTCTTATGCTTTAAAAATAAAGTTTTGCTTGGTAGCAGAGGTGATTGGTTAAAAAATGTTTTTAAATCAGAGATGTCTTGATAAAAAACAAAAAAATAACAAACCAAGGATTGCTGTCGTTATTCATCGGCGCTCTACCTATACTGGTCGGTTGGGAAAATTTTTACAACAAAATGGTTTTGTTCTTGATATTTATCGTCCTATTTTTGGACAAAAACTCCCTGATACATTAGAGCATTATGCCGGCGTTGTTATTTTAGGGGGACCGATGAGTGTGAATGACAGCGAAGCCTATATTGGTGAGGAAATTGATTGGATTTCGTTATCACTAAAGGAAAATAAGCCTTTTTTGGGTATTTGTCTTGGAGCACAAATGTTAGCGCGAAATCTAGGGGGGCGCGTTGGTACAAGAAGTGATGGGACTGTTGAAGTCGGCTGGTATCCACTAGAAGCAACCCCACAAGGGAAGGAATTGATGAATTGGCCAGAGATGGTCTACCATTTCCATGATGAAGGTATTTATGATTTACCGAAAGAGGCAATGCTTTTGGCAACAGGGAATACATATCCTACACAAGCTTTTCGTTATGGAAACAATGCATGGGGCTTGCAGTTCCATGCTGAATTTACACGCGCTATGATGCGGCGTTTGGTCGTGCGTTCGGCACATAAATTGACTGAAAAAGGTGCTCAACCTGCTTGTGCACATTTGAAAGGTCGTTTAATCTATGATCGAGCTTTGAGCCAATGGTTTGAAAGCGCATTACACCAGATTTTTTGTACACCGCCCGTACTTGTGTGATTGTTGACAACAAATTGATTTATATAGGTAATTCACGGTTTTGTATATTGAATGAGAATCCTGAATATAGTAAGGTTTTCTCATTCCAAACCTGTGTATGTTGACTCAATAAAAACCTCTTGTTTGCATGTCACAAGGAGGGCTGGCGTGTGGGCAAAACTGTATAAGAAAAGACTAAAAATGCTTCTTATGAACTGTCTTAAGTGCCAAGGGCTGTCGCAACATTTGGGGGCTAGCCAAATATAATGATGGTGCTGGCTTTGGGGTCTCCATAAGCGTAAAGATGGGGGGCTCAATGGCTTTATCGTTAAGAAACACTATTCATTATCATTTTTGTTGTGCTGTAAAACAGTATGGTTTAAGCTAGAGGTAGAAAATCTATGTAAAACTTTACACATGAGGTGTTTTTTGTTAAAGGGTGTAATGGGTTTTTTTTTAAGAAAATCTTGTTTATTGAGCTTATGAGATACTGTACTTTAGAACGATGTATAGGGACTTCTTGAAGTGATCAGTAGATAAAATCCGGTCGATTAAGAAGTTGGATTGTGTATAAACTGAACGTGGTTGGGAATCTTTATCCTTTTTAGGGTGGGGAGGAAGTTAAGAGATAAAGAAAGTTTGAATATTGTCTAAATCCTTTCAAATACCATCATCACAAAAAAGTTTTTCTTTGAGTTATTTAATTTGTGGGCTCTTTTGTCTTGCTCTGATATTTATTTATAGCGCACTCTGGTTTTTTTTTTCACGTAAAATAGAAGACTATGTTTCTGATATATTCACAAAAGTATCTTCCCATAATATGGCGGCGGTATGTGAGAATGTGCACAAGGATGGTTATCCTTTACGTGTCGGTGTTGTTTGTGACAAGTTTCAATTTTCTTGGCCTTTACATGGGTTTTCTTTATCGACGGGGCGTTTGACAGCTGGTGCACCAATTTACGCACCTCATTTGGTCGAGTTTAATGTTCATTCTCCTGCATTAATTGTTTTTTCCGGAAAAACTCCCATAGTATCGCATTGGCGCAATTTGGTGATTGAAACAGAGCCTTATTGGAAAACGGGTAAAACATTGAAGTTTATAGCTGAAGGGCTTGAGATTTCATCTTTTTCCTCTTCCCCTGAAGATCAAAAGCTTCAAGAAGCATTAAGAGCACAAACGATAGATAAAAAAACGACACAAGAAAATATTGAAGATCCGGCATCTTTGCAAAATACGCATAACGTGATTATTCAGCCGTTAGAGCCAAAAGAAGCTTCCCCAAAAATAACGGCAGAATTTTTGCGTTTTGATCTAAAACATGAAAAGAATGATTTATCGGGACATATAACTTTTGACGGTTTTGATGCTTCTTCTTTTTTAAAATCTTCTTTTGTTGATATTCCTAAAATTGATGGCAATTTGAAATGGATTTTAAATGACATTTCTTTTTTGTCTGAAGATGAAGAAAAAAATTGGAAACAGCGACTGTATGGAAAAAGTGGACTTTTAAAGCAAGGTGAATTGACTTTTCATACAGGTGGTGCAGTGCGTATTAGTGGACCTTTTTCTTTTGATGATGAAGGATATTTGACAGCAAAATTTGAACTTGTCCTTATTCAGTCTATGAAGCTTCTTGACACTCTGCAGCGCTTATTTCCCGCGCAAGCCAATAATCTTCAAGCGTTATTTTTTATTTTGGGTGCTTTGCCTAAAAATGCGGATGGCGCTCCCGTTCTTTCCTTGCTCATTAACAATGGGTGGGTAAAATTAGGCTTTTTAAAACTTGGTCGTCTTGCTCCACTTTAGGTATTGTACCGAAGCCTTTTTTCATCTTTACTACCAAATTTCGACTTTTTCTGATTTTCACACTTTTTTGCAATTTTAGAGTGTTAAAAATTTATTTTAACAAAATGCGTATTTAATGGTAAAAAAATAGCTATAAAAATAAAAAATTACCACCTACTCCTAACTCGTCCAACCTCTTTTCACTTAGTACAAAATCTTATGTCAAACTACATATAGTAACAGTGTTTGTATGGAAAAGTGGTATTTTAAAGTATGCTGAATTGCCTTTTTATACAGGTGGTGTGGTTCTTTTTAGGAACCTTTGTCTTTATATATGGAATGAGCATATTGCATATATCTGTTTGGGTGTAACCTCTTAAAACAAGTAAATAGCCTAGTTGTAGGAAGATATGAAGTTGTAAAGGGGAAAATCAACATCCATCTTTACTGTCATTTTTTATTCGATTTTACGCATTTGTTAAAAAAATATTTCTCAGTGCTTCCTATTTCACGATGTCGCCTGTGAATGGTATAAGGATAAAGCCATTAAGCACCATCATCTTTTCGGTTACGGAGTAACAAGCTAGGGGAAAACATCATCATATTATATTTGCTTATATTTGCTAATTCTCAATCTTACTGCAGCTTTTGGCACTTGAGGCGGTTTATGAGGGGCATTTTTAGTCCTTTCTTTACTGCTTTTAAGTCTGAAAGTTTATGTTTTTAGGGTGAGAAATCAATCCTGTTGTTTTTTTGAAATTGTTGCAAACAATTCTATTGTGATAAATAGCGAGATTTTTATTTTTGGTGTTATGTCTAAAATGCAAACTTCTGCTCTGTCTTAGTTGGTTTGTTGTGGTGGTGGGATAGAACGGGAGATTGAGAGGGTCGTTTTGTATTTTCTTTAGGTTTGAAAGCCAATATTTTGAAGTTGAGAAATCAATCCTGCTGCAAAAGTAAAACGAGAAATATTGAGATCATTTTCAATAAGGGCGCTAATGCGGTTTGTAATGTTGTGAATATGATCTTCTTCTGTTTTTTTCCAAGTGTCAAAAGGATCTTTTTTCTTTCCATAATTTTTGAGGATTTTCATAACGATTTGCCGAAAGCTTTCAGAAACATTTTCTTTGGCTTGGCTTAAAGCCATACTATCATAATAATCTACTACAGGAATTATACGACTTGCTTCGTTAATGCGGTTTATACGAATGATTTGCGCAAGTGAAAAGTAGATCTCTGCGGTTTTAATAAGATCACTGTTGCTTTGTTTTGCAATCAAAGAAATATCACAGATTGTTGAAGCAGCTTCCAAGAGAGCTAATTGTTTCGCTAATGCTTTTGGTGCTCCCTCTTCGCTGTAGTGTAATGCTTTTTCTTCAATCTTTTGCTTAATATCGTTGCCGTGAGAATGCATAAGCTCTTTTTCAATAACGCTACGGGCTTGTTTTATTGTTTTTACAATTTCTTCTAATGGACGTGAGAGATCTATGTTGTGCAAACCCCAATTGGTTGTTTCAAAGAGCATTGGGGTCATTGTTGCGTAGAATTTATTTTGGACAAGACCGAGTATTTTATTATCAAGCTTATCAATTTGCTCAGACAATTGAGGAATTTCGAAACCATCGCGGATGGCAATGAAAACGCGAATAATATTTTCAGTCTTTTGTTCTGTTGCATCATGTAGTCTATTAACAAAAGTGGGGCCTCCACGATTTACAATATCGTTGGCAATCAGCGTTGCGATAATATTACGACGCAATTGATGGTTAATAACTTCCTTCTTAAAATTTTCTTGAATTTGGGTTGGAAAATAGTTCAGCAAGGCTGTATTGAAATAGTGATCATCAACAATGGGGCTATTAGCAATTTCTTCTTTTAAGGTCAATTTAGCATAGGCAAAAATAACGGCGAGTTCTGGACGGAGAAGACCTTTGCCTTGGGTTGTTCTTTGTCGTAAAATTTGCTCATCAGGGAGTATTTCAACTCTGCGATCTAGAAGCTTTTTTTGTTCCAAGTCGTGCATAAAGCGTATTTGATAGGGCAAATCAGCAGTGCTCTGGTTTTCCGCCAAAGAAAGCGCAAGAGGTTGTAGATAATTGTTGCGCAAGACGAGTTGCTCGACTTGAGGCGTCATTTTTTTCAAGAGCTTATTGCGTTCTTCGCGAGTTAACGTTTTGGCACGTAGTGCTGATGCAAGAACAATTTTGAGATTGACCTCAATATCAGAACAATTCACACCAGCAGAATTGTCAATGGCATCCGTATTGCATCGACCACCATTTAAGACATATTCAATCCGTCCACGTTGTGTAACACCAAGATTAGCTCCTTCACCAATAATTTTTGCACGCACTTGTTCTCCGGTAATGCGTATTGCATCATTTGCGCGATCACCTACTTGGGCATCATTTTCTGTTGCAGCACGGATATAAGTACCAATGCCACCGAACCATAAAAGATCAACAGGGGCTTTGAGAAGAGCAGAGATAATTTCAAAGGGTGTTCCTGTTTGTTTTTCGAAACCAATGGCTTGTGCTGCTTCAGGTGAGAGGGTAATGGTTTTTTCTTTTCGTGAGAAGATACCACCGCCCTTTGATAATTTGGTTTTATCGTAATCCTGCCAGCTTGAGCGAGGTAGTCTGAAGAGACGCGTACGCTCTGCATAGCTTTCGTCTATGTTCGGATCTGGATCAATAAAGATATCGCGGTGATCAAAAGCGGCAATCAATTTTGTTTGTTTGGAAAGCAGCATTCCATTGCCAAAGACATCACCAGACATATCGCCAACACCGACACAGGTGAAGGGCGTTGTTTGAATATCGTGATTAAATGACTCTCTAAAATGTCTTTTGACGGCTTCCCATGCACCTTTAGCTGTAATACCAATGTCTTTGTGGTCGTAACCTGCTGAACCTCCAGAGGCAAAAGCATCATCAAGCCAAAAGTGGTTTGCTTGGCTGATGGCGTTGGCTGTATCAGAAAAAGTTGCTGTTCCTTTGTCCGCTGCAACAACAAAATAGGGATCAGGGTCATCATGACAGATGACATTGTGGGGAGAACTTATTTTGCCGTTAATCAGATTGTCTGTAATGGAGAGCAAAGCTGTTATAAAGTCTGTATAAGCTTGTCGTGCTGCTTCTATGATGACAGCACGGTCATTTGTTTGGGGAAGCCGATGGGGATAGAATCCACCTTTTGCACCTGCAGGAACGATAACCGCATTTTTAACTTGTTGGGCTTTGACTAAGCTAAGCACTTCGGTGCGGTAATCTAATGCACGGTCAGACCAACGAATGCCGCCACGAGCGATAGGTCCAAAACGCAAATGGACCCCTTCAACTTCTGGTCCATAAACAAAAATTTCTCGGTAAGGGCGCGGTTCAGGCAAACCTTCAATCTGGCGTGGATTTAATTTGGTGGCTAAAATACGCCGTGGACTTCCATCAGGAAGAGTCGTAAAGGCATTCGTTCGTAAACTCGCCTCGATAAGGTTACAATAACGGCGTAAAATGAGATCATCGTCTAAACCAGAGACTTTCCGTAATTTTTCTTCAATGCGCTTTTGAATAACTTGTTGGTTTTTTTTTCGTTCTTTTTCTGTATGGCTTTGATGAAATTTTAAATGAAATAAAGCATAAAGATCTTGGGTAATGTCAGGATAAGCATTTAAAGTTTGGGCAACGCGATCTTGCGAATAAGGAATTCCAGCTTGTTGGAGATAGCGCCCATAATGGCGCAAAATAACAATTTCATGCCAATCAAGCTCAGCTGTTTGGGTGAGAGCATTAAAGCCGTCATTATCAGCATTTTGTGCCCAAATGGCTTCAAAGGTTTCGGCGTGTTTTTGACCGTCTTTTTCAAAATTGATACAGCGTTGGAAAGTACTTTCTAGCTGCATATCATGAAGATACACAGAGCGCCCATTGCCATCTGGTAATTCAAGGGTTTGTTCAGCAATAACGCGAAACCCCATATTTTCAAGGAGTGGTACACGTTTGGAAAGGGCAAGTGCTTCATGGCGGTGAAAAAGCCGAAGAGAAATGCACTGTTTTTCTTTGTTTTGTGCGTGATAAAAGATCACGAAAAGGGGCTTTTCATCATGAAGACTTAGAATATGTCCGGCATCGTTAATAGCGTCTTCAGCTGAAAATAAATCACGATAGCTGTTGGGGAATTCACTGGCTAGACGTGTTTGTTGCTCTGTTATTTTCTTGTTAAGAGCGATGGCTTGAACCCTGTCTTCCCAACTTCGTGCAATCGAACGTACATGTTGTTCAAGTGTGGAGCGCTCATGAAGGGGAACAGTTTCGTTTCCTTTGCGATGGATGATATAATAGACACGTATAAGGGGGCTTTCCAAAAATAGCGGATAAGATTCAAAAAAGTCACCTTTATAAAGCTCAACAAAATGTTCGCCAACTTTTTCACGCAGGCTGCTGCTATATTGGTCACGCGGTACGTAGACAAGGATAGAAACAAAGCGTCCAAAAGAATCAGTGTGGGCAAGAACCCGTAAACGTGGGCGCTCATCTAATTGTAGAATAAGCTTAGTGTTTTCTGTCAATGTATCAACATCAGAGCGAAACATTTCATCTCTTGGATAGGTTTCTAAAGCACTGATGAGTGCTTTACCTGAATAATCGGCGTGATTGTGTCCAAGACGTTGAATAATAGTTCGGGCTTTTTCTTTTAAGAAAGGAATTTGCAAAATAGAACGTGTATAAGCTGAGGAGGTAAAAAGCCCTACAATGCGTAATTCTCCACAGAGTTGGTTTTCTTTATCAAAGATTTTAAGACCAATATAATCGAGCCAAACAGAACGGTGAATTTTGGAGCGGCTGTTCGCTTTTGTCACGATAAACAGATTATCGCTTTCCATGAAGGATAAAACTTCTTGAGGAGGTTCTTTCATACTTTTATCGTCAACAATATGAATAGAAGCATCCGTGAGTATACCAAGTTCAATATTACTGGCTGTAAAGGATTTTAGGGGTTTTTGGTCTTTGATGAAGTTGTAAGTGCGCATACCAAGGAAAATGAAATTATCGTCCATTAGCCAGTGAAGAAATTCAATAGCTTTTTCGCCTTCTTGTTTGTAGTGTGGGGGAAGATTTATTTGGTAGGCATGAATCTGCTTTTCAACTTCTTCAAGCATGGGTTTCCAGTCTTGTACAGCAGCATTAACCTGTTCAAGAACTAAGGTGAGTTCATTTTCAAGTTTTTGTATTTGCTGTTTGTTTAATGACTCGATGTGAATTTGCATCAGACTGATGCGTTTTCCAGAAGCACAATCAATAATGGGGTGTGCAATCAAATAGATATGGTTTTTGTGTTGATTAAAAACATTTAAAATAGAATCCAGAAGGAAGGGTTTGTTATCATTGACAAGCGTGATAACGGTTATAGGTCTGTTACTGCGGGTTAAATTTTGCTCAAAGCAGATGGTATTTTTTCCCGTCTGATGGAGATTAAAAGCTTTTACCGCGATGGCTGTGGCTTTTTGAAGTTCTTCATTTTCATAATAAGCAATATCTTCTTTATCGGTTTGGGCAAAAAGGATTTGTTCTATTTTATCTTGGGTGTTTTTTGTCTCTGTTTTTTTTTGTTGCAACACATTCACTCTCCCTTTTTGCTCTTAAGGGGTCTTTATTAAAAGCAGACCATTATATTTTTTATATACTGTAACACCTTCTTTCTAAAGAAAATAGCTCTTTATTTGGAAAGAATGAGTTTGTTTTTGCTATTTTTTAGTAATATTTTGTACTTTAAAGAAATATTTTGCTTCAAGGAAAGGGCACTTTTAGTATTTTTGTATGTTAATAGTTTGTTTTTTAAAATATACAAAATGAAAGTAAAAAAAGAAGCAAAAGTAAAGAGAGAATGGCGCATTTACCAGAAAGACTTTTAAGTGGTTACCAAAACTTTATAAACAATCATTTTTTATATAAAATAGCAGATTATCAGCAATTGGCGATTGAGGGGCAGAAACCTGAAGTTTTGGTCATTGCTTGTTGTGATTCGCGTGCAGTACCAGAAATGATTTTTGATGCTAAGCCAGGGGAAATTTTCACCCTGCGCAACGTGGCGAATGTGGTTCCTCCTTTTTCTCCTGATGACCAATATCACGCAACATCAGCAGCTCTTGAATATGCTGTGCAATTGCTTGAGGTGAGACATATTGTCGTTTTTGGTCATGCCCATTGTGGAGGCATTCGTACTGCTCTTAATGAGACATATAAATCTTTATTATCAAATGATTTTATCGGTCAATGGATAAGTCTCTTAGCACCAGCAGCAGAAATCGTTTTGAATAATAAGTCGCTGTCTTGGCCAGAAAAACAGACGGCATTAGAGCAGCTTTCTATTCGCCATTCGTTGAGAAATTTAGAGACGTTTCCGTGGATAAAGCTTCGCAAAGATCAAGGTTTTTTGACATTGCATGGTGTTTGGTTTGATATCTCTAGCGGAAAATTATGGAGCATGGAACAGGAAACAGGTTGTTTTATGCGTGTTGAAGTTGAAAGTTTTGAAGTATAGTATTTGTTGTTTTTATTTCTTCGTATAAAAAGATATTTTATGATAAAACTTGACAAAGCTGGGGTTTTATTGTTTGAAGGAGCAAGCTTTCAGTGACAAAATTAACTTGGAGCCACCGACTGAGACCCCAGTTTAAGGGTATAAAGAGATCTCAGAGGTCAACATCCGACGGCGCGATGCGTTCTCGGATGCTATTTTGGTTTGTTTGTTATGCAACAATGAGGTAAATGATGTTTGAATCCTTGCAAGAGCGACTTGGTTCTATCCTGTCTCATTTGACGGGACGTGGCGCTTTATCGGATCAGGATGTTGTAGAGGCGCTGCGTGAAATTCGTCGCGCTTTATTGGAAGCTGATGTTGCTCTTGATGTTGTGCGCTCTTTTACCGATAGAGTTCGGGAAAAAGCTGTTGGGGCCGAAATCGTTAAATCAATTAAACCAGGCCAAATGGTGGTTAAAATTGTTCATGATGAATTGGTTCATATTCTTGGAAGTGAAAGCGTTCTGAGTGATTTAAATGCACCAGCTCCAGTTGTTATCATGATGACTGGTTTGCAAGGTTCGGGAAAAACAACCACAACAGCAAAGCTTGCAAAACGTTTTACTGATAAGCACAATAAAAAAGTTCTCATGGCGTCATTAGATACACGCCGTCCCGCTGCACAGGAGCAATTGCGCCAATTGGGAGAACAGGCAAAACTTGCAAGCTTGCCTATTATTGCGGGTCAGCTGCCCGTTGATATTGCATCACGTGCCGTACAGGCTGCTAAATTGGGTGGTTATGACGTGCTTCTTCTTGACACAGCAGGACGTAATCATATTGATGAAGCTTTGATGCTCGAATTGGCTGAAATTAAAGCATGTTCCCTTCCTCATGAGATTATGTTGGTGGCTGATAGTTTGACGGGGCAAGATGCCGTTCATCTTGCTCGTTCTTTTGATGAGCGTGTCGGGATTACGGGGATTATTTTAACACGGATGGATAGTGATGGGCGTGGTGGCGCTGCTCTTTCTATGCGTGCTGTTACAGGTAAACCAATTAAAGCAATTGGAACTGGTGAAAAAATAGATGCTTTAGAAGAATTTCATCCCAGTCGTATTGCTGATCGTATTCTCGGAATGGGGGATATTGTTTCTTTGGTTGAAAAAGCTGCTGAAACAATGGATCACGAGAAAGCTGCTGCTTTTGCAAAAAAAATGCAAGCCGGAAAATTTGATCTGAATGATCTTGCAGAACAGTTGCAGAAAATGAAAAAACTGGGTGGAATGGGCGGTATTATGGGCATGTTGCCAGGAATGGGGAAGGTCAAAGAGCAGATTGCGGCTGCGGGGTTTGATGATCGTTTGTTTGATCGTCAATTGGCCATTATTTCATCTATGACACCCAAAGAGCGGGCGAATCCAGAGCTTTTAAAACATAGCCGCAAACAACGAATTGCTAAGGGGTCTGGTACGACAGCGGCTGATATTAATAAACTTTTGAAGATGTATCGCCAAATGGCTGATATGATGAAAGCCATGGGTGGTAAAGGAAAAAGTGGTTTTATGGGAAAAATGTTGGGAGGCCTTGGTTCCAAAATGGGTTTTGGTGGTATGGGAAACTTGGGAGGGGATTCTCCAGCTATACCGGATTTGTCGGGATTGGATCCAAAGCAATTCTCAATGCTTCAAAAGCAAATTGAAAATGGTAATGGAGGGAAGCTCTTGCCCGGACTTCCTAAGCGTGGACCTACATTTCCTGGTCTTTCCAATGGCATTGTCGATGGGGGAAATTTTCCTCAGCATCCTAAGAAAAAATAAGATGTAAAGAGGGAAAGGAATATAATGCAGGAAACAGTATTAAACGAATTGGCACATTTACGAGCATCCATTGATAATTTTGATGCAACCTTGATTCATATCTTAGCAGAGCGGTTTCGTTGTACGAAAGCTGTTGGGCGCTTAAAAGCCCGTTATGATTTGCCTAAAGTAGATCCTCTGCGTGAGCAATATCAGGTAGCGCGTTTGCGGCAATTGGCTATAGATAGTCATCTTGATCCTGATTTTGCTGAAAGATTTTTAAAATTTATTATTAAAGAAGTTGTGAGTCATCATGAAGTTATTGCTGAAGAGCAAAAAACAAAAAAGTCAATTTAAACGAAAGCCAGAGCTGACAATAGGAGATAAAATATGGCATTGAAAATTCGTTTGTCCCGTGGAGGTTCAAAAAAACGTCCTTACTATCATATCGTCGTTGCAGATGTTCGTAGTCCGCGCGATGGGCGGTTTCTTGAACGTGTTGGTGCATGGGATCCAATGTTGCCTAAAGATGGACCGAGGGTGAAACTTAATGAAGAACGTATCCAATATTGGCTTGGGCAAGGGGCTCAACCAACAGATCGCGTTTTACGGTTTTTAGATGCAGCTGGCTTGAAAAAGCGTCCAACTCGTAATAATCCACATAAAGGTGAACCGGGTAAAAAAGCACAAGAACGTATAGCAGCAGCAAAGCAAGCGGCAGAAGAAGCAGCTGCAGCGGCTGAAGCAGAATCTGCTACAGCATAAGAAGCATGGTTGTTTAATCAACGTGTTTTTAAAAGCTTTAGAAAAATAAATATTATCCGTTTTTGTCTATCAAAAACGGATCTTCTTTAAAAAGCTGCTTGTTTAAATCGCGTTGGTTTTTTTAAATCAATGGTTTTAAAAATCAATGGCGCGGCCTTTAATTTCCCAATCTCCATAGCGGGAAGGGTCCTTGCCGCCGCGTCCACCATTTTCTAAAGGTTGTTCTTTTTTTGCTGCGTGTTTTCGTCTTTCTTCAGCTTCTTGGAGAGCGCGTTGTGCTGCGGGAGAAAGAGATTGCTGTTTAACGTCAGTTGCATTTTTTTTGCTTGTTTTCTCATCTTTTTTATTCATTTTACACCTATTCCATTGAAGAAGCAGAAAGAAAACACCATCATATAGTATTGATTGACTTTTATCATGGAGTTTTTTGAGTAATGAATATAATGCGTACAGCTATGCTTTTGGCTTTTTTAACTGCTCTCTTTATGGGAGTTGGTTATCTTGTTGGAGGGGGTGGTGGCATGGTCATTGCTCTTTTAATGGCAAGTGGTTTAAACTTTTTTTCTTATTGGAATTCAGATAAAATCGTTTTACGCATGTACGGGGCGCGTGAAGTTGATCAGCATTCAGCACCAGTTTATTATAAGATTGTAAGCGATTTAGCTAAAAAAGCTTCTCTTCCTCAACCAAAAATTTATGTTATTGAGAATGCACAGCCAAATGCTTTTGCAACGGGACGTAATCCGCAAAATGCAGCTGTTGCTGCAAGTACTGGGTTGTTAGAGCGGTTAAGCGCTGAGGAAATTGCCGGCGTTATGGCGCATGAGCTCGCACATATTGAGCATCGTGATACGTTAACAATGACTCTAACCGCAACGATTGCAGGGGCAATTTCAATGCTTGGTAATTTTGCTTTCTTTATGGGAGGACAGCGTAACTCTTCAGAAGATTCTCATGGCGCTGGGGCAATTGGAGGATTTATTGCATTGCTCGTGGCGCCTTTTGCAGCGATGCTGGTGCAAATGGCGATTAGCCGTACACGGGAATATGCTGCGGATCGGAGAGGGGCTGAAATATGTGGTAATCCTTTATGGTTGGCTTCGGCATTGCGTAAAATTGCTGATGGGGCGCATGGGGTATATAATGAAGAAGCAGAGCATAATCCAGCAACCGCGCATCTGTTTATTATTAATCCTTTGAGCGGTGAGGGAGCGGATAGTCTTTTTTCGACACATCCAGCAACTGCAAATCGTATTGCTGCTCTTTATCGGCAAGCAGAAGAGATGAAAGGGGCTCTTACCAAAAGTGTGGGATGGAATAAAGAAGACGCTATACATGAAAAAAGCAGCGGGATGAATTATGCAGATTTTCATAGTGGTCAGGCTCATGTATTAGGTGAACAAGAAAACAGTTCTTTTCAGCGTGTTACAAAACGTCCTTCTTGGCTTCGTTATGAAAATTCAAAAAGATCTCGTTCATAGAGTTATTGAGGGAGATTTTGAGAAAACTGTGATATAAAGGTGGTGTTTTGAAACACAAAAAAGCGGGGCATGTGTCTGAAAAAAATGTTCTAGGATTAGCTGTTCGGCAGGTGTGTGTACGTCTTTTGGGGGCGGTAATTGATAAGTACACGCCTCTGTCTGGTTTGACGGATAATGAACACGGACATCCACAATATTTGAAGCTTTCACAACGAGATCGTTTGTTATGTCGGGCTATTTTAACAGCTTCATTGCGTCATCGAGGGCAGATTATGGTGGCTCTCTCACGCTTTTTGGCGCGTCCTTTGCCTTCACAAGCACTTTCACTTCAGCATCTTTTGCATATCAGTGTTGCACAAATTCTTTATCTTGATATTCCCGATCATGCGGCTATTGATTTAGCTGTGCGTGTGGCGAAACTTGATCCTCGAATGCGCCGTTTTTCAGGGGTGGTGAATGCTCTTTTGCGCAATGTTGCACGTGAGGCAGAGCCTTTACGTCAACAAGTTTCTACCATTGAAGGTGTTCCAGCGTGGTTTGGACAGCTTTTAGTGTCAGCTTATGGAACAGAAAAGGCGCATAAGATTATCGCAATTCAAAGTGTGGAACCTCCTTTCGATTTGACAGTGAAATCTGATAGTGGTGGATGGGCTGAAAGGCTTGGCGGTGTGGTATTGCCCAATGGTTCTGTTCGATTGAAGCGTCTGGAGTGTTCTGTTTCTGATTTACCAGGCTATCGTGAAGGGTCTTGGTGGGTCCAAGATTTTGCAGCAGCTTTGCCTGCTTGTTTACTTGGGAATATTGAGGGTAAACGCGTTGCTGATCTTTGTGCGAGCCCTGGAGGAAAAACAGCACAATTGGCTTTGCAAGGGGCTGAGGTGACTGCAATTGAGCTTTCTGCTAACCGCATAAAGCGTTTAAAAGAAAATATGGAACGGCTTCATTTTTCAGTTCACATTTGGCAGGGCGATGTGAGAAATTTCTATCCCACACAGCTTTTTGATGTGGTTCTTCTTGATGCTCCTTGTTCTTCTACAGGAACAATCCGTCGTCATCCGGATATTTTATGGACGAAATCGAGGGAAAATATCGTCAAGTTAGCGGCGTTGCAATATGATTTGCTTGTCGCAGCAATTTCTTTGGTGAAGGAGGGGGGGCGGATTGTTTTTTCCAATTGTTCATTGGCAAGAGAAGAAGGTGAACATCTTATTGAGAAAATTTTATCGACACGCAATGACATTGTTTTAGACCCTATTTATCCAGAGGAAATGGGAGCACTGGAACATTTGCTTTGTGGGGGGATGTTACGGACAACGCCTGCGGATTTTTGTCATAAAAATTTTGATGCTGAGAAAACCGTATTTTTAGGAATGGATGGTTTTTTCGCTGCGCGCTTACGAAAAATTGCTTAATTAACGCTTCATTTACAAAAATGGTCGAAATTGTATTTGATTCAGCATAAATGGAGATGAAATTTTGGCGGTTGCGGTAAAAGCTCCTCAGGTAAAAGTGGCAGCCTGTATCGATACGATACAGAATGTTATGCGGCGTTTATGGGTTGGACCATTGTTTCGTTGGCGATTTTCAGGGTTTCGTCCTCATAAAATTTTAGCGCATCCCATGGATTTGCATGTAGCTGATCCGATGATGGCGCATGAATTTTATCATGGTCGTTTTGCTTTTGCTGGTCACATTGTTCATTCTGGTGCTGTTTCGCCGTTTTCATTGGTTCCACCAACGCTAGAATGGGAAGCGGCTCTACATGATTTTCATTGGTTGCGCCATATGGAGGCAGCAGGAAGTGATTTAGCTTCTGCACATGCACGCTCTCTTTTAGAAGACTGGTTTGACCATGCTGGTAAGAAGGTAAAAGGGCTTGCTTGGAGTGATCCTGTTGTGGCGCGGCGCTTGATTTCATGGATTTGTCATTCGAAAATGTTGTTAGAAGGGGCAAGTGAACGGTTTGAAAAACGCTTTTTACGTGCACTTGGTTTGCAATTTCGTTATTTGCGCGTAACAGTTTGTAGTATGGAGCACAATGATCAACGTTTACAAGCAGCAGTGGCTTTGACATTCGCATCTCTTGCTTTGCCTGTTTCAGCGGCAGTGAAAAAAAAGGTACAAACCACACTTATAGAGGAGCTTTCCCGTCAAATCCTAGTTGATGGTGGGCATATTTCCCGTAGTCCTGTTATTTTGCTGAATTTGTTATCGGATTTATTGTCGTTACGGCATCTTTTTATGCGTAGCAATGAAACAGCACCCCGTATTTTGATTGATTCTGTTGAGCGTATGTTGCCAGCTTTACGATTCTTTATCCATGAGGATCAAACGTTGGCCCATTTTAATGGGGTTGGTCCCCTTGTATCGGAACGATTATCATCACTTTTGGAGCTTGATGAAACAGGAGGACATCCTTTTAGTTATGCCCGTTATTCAGGATTTCAGCGCTTAAAAGCCAATCAGACAACAGTACTTGCAGATACAGGAAAGTTTCCACCTCGCTCTGTAGCACAGCAGGCTTGTTCGGGGTGTTTGTCTTTTGAAATGTCTTCACAAGGGCACCGTTTTATTATCAATGCCGGTGTTAATCCTGATGGGCGGGAAGAGTATCGACATTTAGGGCGTGTTACTGCAGCACATTCAACAGCTACGCTTAATGATTGTTCAGTGGGTGCTTTTTATCATAAAAAGAAAAATGGCGCGCCATTTTTGTTTGATGGACCAACAGATGTTCAAGTGTGCCGTATAGAGGATTCAGAGAAGACAGGTTTTATTGCGAGTCATAATGGTTATGTGCGACCCTTTAATCTTATTCATGAGCGTGGTCTTATTTTGGCGACAAATGGAGATACGATCGAAGGTTTTGATCGCTTTTTTATGCCAAATAAAGGGAGAAAGAGACACAAAAGTGTGCAAAATGAACAAAATTATGTTGCTGTTCGGTTTCATCTTCATCCACAAGTTGAAGTTAACTATGATGGCAAACGTGTGTGTTTAGCCGTAAAGAACGAGAACGTGAAGAGTGAACAAATATGGTATTTTATATCGCCTGACGCAGATATTTGTCTTGAAGATTCGATTGATTTTGCAGAATTAACAGGTCCACAACGGACACAACAGATTGTTTTATATTTTCGTCCTGCATTTCAGGAAAAAGTTCGTTGGCGTTTTATCCGTAAAGCGTTTGATAAAAAATTAGAACATTGTTCCAACCCATAGTATATTGCGTTTTATTTTGCGTGTCGCAAAACATTATTGTTTATTGTGGTAATATTCTCAAAATTTGAAGATCATATCAATTTTATACATGAAGAGTTTTGTTAGAGTATGGGTTGGATGTTTTTAGGCAAGGTTTGCTCATAGAATCTCATGAGGTGATGCTAAAAGGGATTGGCTCCAGAAAAAAGGTTTTTTGAAAGACCATTGTTGACAGATGAGTACTAGTTAAGGATTTTGATCCTTTAAAGATATGGAGAGAAAATTAAGCCGTTGCTTATCTTCTATAAGTTTTTAAGTGTGCTGTTGGGATCAATATTTCTCTCTGAGAGAGTTGCATTAATAGGATTACGCTCTTCACGAAAAACAGAGCGCTATTGTATTGTATATTCACGGACTTATTTTAAAGAAAAATCCCTTAATGCTTCCAAGCCTATTTTGCGACGATGCCCGTGATGGGTATAACGGTAAATCCATTAAGCACCCCCCATCTTTATGCTTATGAAGGAGCAGTTTGGCACTATCACACTATTTATCAGTGCCCAATGTTTGTAACAGTTCTTGGCACTAGAGATGGTTCATAAGAGGCATTTTTAGCCTTTTCTTAATAGCTTTTATCCATACAGCTCTCCCCGCTTGTAACGTGCAGGCGAATGGTTTTTGTTGATTCAACATACACAGATTTGAAATGAGAGAATCTTACGGTATTCGGGGTTCTAATTTAATATGAATAACACTAAATTATTATTACAAATCAAATGTTGTACATCACAGAAGCATTGAAAATTCGAGAAACAATACATAACAATGGCCGAGAAAAATAACTCTTCTGCTCTTTGTTATTATACTAAAAATGAAGTTATAATAACAAACCACAAAATGCGCGCTTTTTCATAGCAAAGCATTCTCTCAAATATCTCAAACAACTTTCATAAAGATCTACGCGAATAACGTCGTGCAATTGAATCAATATCACCTCGACAAATTCCAAGATCGTTGAGTTCATATGTTGAAAGACGACTTAACGCATTAACGGTTCGACGATAACGGCGCCAATTACTATAAAAACGTAGAATATTCATATCCTCTACTCAAACTTTTCATTACACTCTTTAGTTTAAGAATAGAGTATATTACTAAAAAGAGTTGTGTTATAATATCATAGCAGGTATGCATCTACATACAAGATAATGTCCCTTTAACATTTTTCTCATGCGAAAGGGTAACCATTAAAAATATCAACAAGAACATCTTATCCCTAACCAATGGCTAAATTATGTGCATTGGCTAAATTATGTGCATTTCTGCGGTGATAAACTTCTTCACGTGTAGCTTCTTTGGATTGAATAACTGCTTCCATTTCAACAGTTATCAATAGTCATACGATAATTATGAAAAATTCCTTGAAACATTTGTCTCATACGAAAAGAAAAGCAGCAAAATTATTAATGGCGGAAGTGACGTGTTCCTGTAAAAACCATCGCTAACCCCTGTGCATCAGCAGCGGCGATAACTTCTTCATCACGCATGGAGCCTCCTGGTTGAATAACTGCTGTTGCTCCTGCTTCAGCTGCTGCTAATAAACCATCAGCAAAAGGAAAAAATGCATCTGATGCAACAACAGATCCTTTTGTGAGAGTTTCTGTTAAGCCTGCTCTTTGCGCACTTTCTGCTGCTTTACTTGCAGCAATTTTTGCTGAATCGATGCGGCTCATTTGTCCGGCTCCAATTCCAACTGTTGCACTATTTTTCGCGTACACAATAGCATTTGATTTAACGTGCTTTGCTACACGAAAAGCAAATTGAAGATCACGCATTTCATCTTGAGTTGGTGCCCGCTTTGTCACTACTTGCAATTTAAGATCATCGACTACCACGTTATCACGTGATTGCACTAAAATACCTCCTGCAAGTGTTTTCGCAAGAAGTCCTCCACAGCGTGGATCAGGAACTCCACCTGTAATGAGCAAACGAAGATTTTTTTTCTTGGCAATAATTTCACGTGCCGCCATTGTGGCATCCGGAGCAATAATCACTTCTGTGAAAATTTTAACAATTTCTTCAGCACATTCCTCATCAAGGGTTTGATTTAAAGCAACAATTCCACCAAATGCCGATACATTATCACACATAAGAGCTTTCAAATAAGCGTCTTTCAAATTTTCTCCTTCCGCAACACCACAAGGATTGGCATGTTTAATAAGAGCGACAGCAGCGGTTTTTTGCGGATCAAATTCTGCCACAAGTTCAAAGGCTGCATCTGTATCATTCAGATTGTTATAAGAAAGCGCTTTGCCTTGTAAAAGTTTTGCTGTTGCAATACCAAAACGTTTTTCATTATTGCGATAAAATGCTGCCTGTTGATGTGGATTTTCCCCATAGCGCATAACACTTTCAAGATGACCGGAAAAACTCTGCCATGATGGAGTTTCAATTTTTAAATCCCGTGCAAACCACGATGCTATTGCCGTATCATAGGCAGCGGTGTGTGCATAAGCGCGCATTGCTAGCTGATGACGCATAGATAAGCTTAAACATCCATTATGCTGCTTTAATTCAGCTAGAATCGAATCATAATCTTTTATCGCTGTTACAACACCGGTATAAGCATAATTTTTTGCCGCGGCGCGAATCATCGCCGGTCCACCGATATCAATATTTTCAAGAGTCGTTTGCCCATCAGCTCCCGAAAGGATCGTCTCTTCAAAAGGGTAAAGATTCACCACTAAAAGATCAATTCCATGAATGCTGTTCTTTTCCATAGCTTCCCTATGGTTAGGATCTTCTCTTACCCCTAACAAAGCACCATGAATCAAAGGATGGAGTGTTTTTACACGCCCATCCATTATTTCAGGAAATCCGGTAACTTCAGCAACATCTTTTACGGGTAAACCAGCTGCTATGAGGGTTTTTGCTGTTCCTCCTGTTGAAATTAATTCAACATTGTAAGTAGCATGAAGGGCTTGTGCAAAAGCAACCACACCCGTTTTATCAGACACAGAAAAGAGAACACGACGAACCCGATGAAGATCAGGTATGGGAAAATTTTTGGCAACAACACCCATAACAGAAGCCTTAAAAATGAAAGAGTTAAAATTCTAGTAAAACACGCTTATACGTTTATAGCATAAGCCTTTAGCAAAATACACTGAAAGGATAAACTGTCTTTTTAGAATATAGGATGTTCACCTTTTTCTATTATCCTGTAAAAACCTCTCATTTGAGGTGTGGTGATAGGTATAAAAGTCTCATTGAGACATTAAATATTTTTTTGTTGCTTATAACTCAATATCTCATCTTCATAGCAGTTTTGAAACAAAAAATGCATCCGTATGTTCTCTGCTATATTAGCCTTTATACTAGATGAAGGCGAAAGTATTGCGTATATAAATTGGAGTAATCTCTGAAATGGGAAACAATCTAATGAAGCAAGAATATAAAATTATAAAGGCAAAAATGAGTGCTCATCTTTCCTATTATTTTTAAATTTGACTTTATGTTTTTCAAAAGCGTTTATGACAATGTTTTTTAAGAGTGTCGCGTAAATCTTTTGTGGATGGTATAAAGTTCATTGTATGCCTGTGATCTTTAATTTAACAAAGGCGCAAGTTGGTAGATTTTATTCTCTTTATCAGTTTTCAAGATTCTAAAAATTTTTGTTACTTGAGATGGAAGAGGTATTTTTTTAGTTTTTTTGCCGTAGCAGAAAAAGAAAACCTCCTAACACACCAGCAGCTAAAATAAACCACGTGATTGCATAAACGAGATGATTATTTCGAAAATGGATAATCGTAAGACCAACGACGGGAAGTTTTGCTTGTGGAGATGTTTTTCTGGCATCAATGAAATAAGGGGCAACAGTGGACAAACCAAGTTTTTGTGCCATAGCGGGGAGATCGCGCGTATACCATAAATTTTTGTCAGGATTATTTTTACGCGGGAAAAATCCATTTTTTTCACTCATGCGTAATAAACCTATAATCGTTGTTTGTTCTGTGTCTGTGGTAGAATTTTGCTGAGATAAGGCATTTGTATGTGATTGCTCTGTGTTTTGAAAATTGTTACGTTCATCCATGGGGATAAAGCCACGGTTGATAAAGATCAGTGTATTATCAGCAGTTTGTAAAGGAGTCAAAACCCAATAGCCTGTAGTATTTTGAGCGGCAGCAGTGACTAAAATATTTTTATCTGTTAAAAATTTTCCTGTGATAATAACAGGTTGATATTCATATTTTTCAAAAGTAACATCTGACCATTGATTTTTTGGAGGGGCTTTTATGGGGGGTAAATGAATGCGCTGATTAGCACTGGTGATAAGATTTGTTTTCCAGTTTAACCGTTGTACTTGCCATATACCTAATGCACTGAAGAGAAGAAAAAAACAAATACATAAAGTTCCAAATAAAAAAGAAGAAAAACGGCAAGAATTTCCCTGAAGCTTTGTCATGGGGGGGGCTTTTTTGCTCATGATTTGTGCTTCCTTTCGGGACAATAGGCTTTTATTCTAACATGGTATATATTAAAAGAAACATTTTGTACGCTTTTTGGCAGAATTTGCACGCCTTATTGAGGAAAAAGATGAAAAATGAGCCAACAAGAGATGAAAAAGGTTTTATAAAAGACTTGACCTTTTGTTGTCGACCCCCTATTAGAAAGAAACTTCCCAATGATGCCCGTTCAAGGTTGCATTGCGCGTGTTTTGCGTTCATTGTGTCCTTTGGGTATGGGGATTTGAAAGTTTCTTAGAGTTTAAGGGTGAAGTTTATGTCTCGTGCATGTGAATTGACAGGGAAGACGGTTCTGTATGGTAATAATGTTAGCCATGCGAATAATAAGACTCGGCGTCGTTTTTTACCAAATCTTTGCAATGTGACATTGATTTCAGAGGTGTTACAGCAAAGTTATCGCTTGCGTATTTCAGCAAATGCATTGCGTTCTGTTGAGCACCGCGGTGGTCTTGATGGTTTTTTAGTCAAAGCAGATGATAAAGAGTTGTCGCAACGTGCGCGTTTGCTAAAACGCCAAATCATTAAGAAAAAAGCTGAGCAAGAAGGTGAGCAAAAGGCTGAACAGGCAGCATAATTGTTAGCGCCATTCTTTTTGGTTTATTAACGCTTTGATTTCGGTTTTCTGTTCTAGAAGTTAAGTTTTTTGCAGGTTGATCGTTTCATTTTATTGGTTCCATATCCCAGGTTAAAAAAAATGTCTTCAAGCGGTCTTTTATTAGAACAGCAAAAGAAAAGGTATGTTGTTTTTTCTATTTTTGCAATGTGCCTTGCTGTCACGGCTTCTAATATTTTAGTTCAATATCCTGTCTATTGGTTTGATTTGAATGAGCTGTTGACTTACGGGGCTTTTACCTATCCATTTGCTTTTCTAATCAATGATTTGACCAATCGTTTTTATGGTCCATCTGCTGCGCGGCGTGTGGTTTATGCTGGTTTTTTTACGGGTGTCTTTGTTTCTTGGATATTGGCGACACCACGGCTTGCACTTGCTTCTAGTTTTGCATTTTTATTTGGGCAACTCCTTGATATTGTGGTTTTTACTCCTTTGCGACGTAAAACATGGTGGAAAGCACCTTTAGCAGCAGCGTTGGTTGGTTCAGCTTTGGATACAGTGCTGTTTTTTGCTCTTGCTTTTTCTAGCTCGTTTGCTGTTTTTGATAAGATAACAGGGTATGCAGATAGTTCACTGGTGGAGAGTACTGTTTTGGGAGGGATAGGCATGCCAGTTTGGCTATCGCTTGCTTTTGGTGATTTTTCGGTAAAAATTATTATGAGTCTGTTGATGTTGATTCCTTATGGGACAATTCTTAACATCGTAAAGCTTCCTCTTTATCAATGTCATTCAAAAGATGATTCCTCTTTTGTTTGTCACAAATAAGGATTTTTGTCTTTTTGTTTTCCTGAAGCCAAGAAAATTGTACGCTATGCTTGGTGTGACACGTTAGTTATAATGGATACTTTATCATTTACCAACTTAAGTAAGAACTCCAACACAAAACGCTTTTTTATTTCAAAATTCTCTTGTGAGGAAAAGATAAAGTCATTTGTTTGAGAAGGGGCTAAATATGCTTTTACAAATGATTCAATGTGACAGAAATTGCAACTGATGTTTATTAATAGATTGATTTAAAATGATAACTTATATTTTTCATTTGAGTGAAAGAGCCCAATATCATAAAATTTTACGCGTTTTAAATACTCTTATATTGAGTTAATAAAAATCATTTGCTTGCCTATGTTATAAGAGGAATTGGCGTGCGGACAACGTCATTTGAGAAAGAAATACTTCTTATGAAGAGCTTTAATGCAATAAAAGTGCAATATTAGGCGCTGAAAGTATATTGATTTATCTTAAAAACATTGGAAACTTGAAAGTAGGATTCTGCTTTTGGCTTGTAGCTTGTAAAGTAAAGGATGATTCTGGATTTTGCATTATGCCATATATGGGCGCTGTTGTGAAATAAGCTTGGAAGCAAGGAAGAATGTAGGAGTGCGGATAAGATATATAATGGTGTGTTCTTTTTCGTGAATGAAGTAATATTTTTTTTCGTGTTTTTCTTATATTTTATGAGAGTAAAGATTTCTTCTTTTATCCATGAGATGGGAGCTTATGTTGTTAGATCACCCGTGGTGAGTACTGTTTTGGGAAGGTTAGGGGACAGGTTGGCTTTCTCTTGCTTTAGCGATTTTTGCCGAAAAATTGCTATGAATCCATTTATGCCGATTCTTTTATAAAGAAATTCTTAGTGTTTAAAATATCCTCTTTTTTTGCGTATAATAAATACAACTTTTATCTTTTTGTATTACTGAAGGTGGAAGTTTAGGCATTATATTTTCTGTGAGAGCAGCATTTTAGAGCTATGTCTAGTGGAGATATTTTTCTATATACGTGTATTTCAATATAATGAAATAACACAAGATCGAGACAAAAATGGGTGATTATTCAGTCTTTGAATTTGAATGGTACTCTGGGATATGGTCGTAAATGGAAAGTTCTAAGCAAAACTTTATCAGTCGCAATATAACCAGAAAGTAAAAACAAACTCATTACAATTTTTGAAGATGGTTGGAGCATTTCTTTTAGAGCTCATAATGCATCCAGTAAAGTAGAAGCTTCTTTAAAATTCGATATTCAATTTGTGGGATTATCTTCTCAGGTTGTTAGCCATCAAATTCCGATGGTTTAATGATAGAGATAATTTTTTAAAATGTAATCGTTGCTAATTCAAGGCAGGTTCATTTCTTATGAATATGAGTTCTTTTATCACTAAAAAGTATTTCTAATTGTTTTGTTATGGCGTCGGCGAGTTCTTCAGCATTCATAATTGTTACAGCACGTTGATAATAACGTGTGACGTCATGACCAATTCCAATGGCAATGAGTTCGATAGGGGAGTGTGTTTGGATTTCTTGAATCACTGCGCGTAAGTGTTTTTCTAAATAATTGCTGGAGTTGACCGATAGTGTCGAATCGTCAACAGGAGCACCATCAGAAATGACCATGAGGATGCGACGTTGTTCACGCCGTGATAAAAGGCGTTGATGAGCCCAAATCAAAGCTTCTCCGTCGATATTTTCTTTTAATAATCCTTCTTGCATCATTAAACCTAAATTGCGTCGTGCGCGACGCCATGGAGTATCAGCACTTTTATAGATGATATGGCATAAATCATTGAGGCGTCCAGGATTATGGAGTTTGTTTTGGGTAAGCCATTGTTCGCGCGATTTTCCCCCTTTCCAAGTTTTGGTGGTAAAACCTAAAATTTCAACTTTGACACCACAACGTTCAAGAGTTTGTGCCAAAATATCAGCACAACTTGCAGCAACGCTAATGGGGCGTCCGCGCATTGAGCCAGAATTATCAATGAGGAGTGAAACAACTGTGTCCCGAAATTGGGTGTTGCTTTCCATTTTAAAAGAAAGGGGTTGCATGGGGTCAATAATTAGACGTGGAAGCCGTGTTGTATCAAGATATCCTTCTTCAAGGTCAAAGTTCCAGTTGCGATTTTGTTGCGCCATCAAGCGGCGCTGGAGACGGTTTGCTAAACGTCCAACGATGTTTTGCAGATGATTGATTTGCTTATCAAGATAACGGCGTAAGTGATCTAACTCGTTTTCAGAACAAAAATCTGTTGCTTCCAAAATTTCATCAAATTGACGGGTGAAGATTTTATAATTGCCAAGTCTTTGCATTTGTTCCGAATCAGAAAAAAGGTGTTTGGGTTTGCTCGGCTTTTCTTGCCAAGGTCCATTTTTTTGCTCGCCGTCAGCTTGATCATTGTTGTTTGATTGTGTCGCTTGTGTTTTTCCATCATCTTGCACATCACTTTCTTGTTCAGTGCTGGTTTGTTCTTCACTTTGAGCGTGTTTTTTGTTTTTACTCTCTTCTTCTCTTTGGTCTTGAGGTTCATACGCATTTTTTAATTTTTTATTGTTTTCACTGTTAGAAGCTTCAGCTTGTTGCACTGTCATTTTGAGTGTAACAAGCATTTGGCGAACAATCTGTGCAAAAGCTTGTTGGTTGTAAATATGATGTGGGAGTTCATTGAGTTGTGATGCTGCTTTTTGTTCGAGTTCTTTACGCCACAATTCTAAGACAGAACCCGCTTCTCTTGGAGCTGCGCGCTTTGTTATTTTTTCACGCAATAAAAGTGCAATCGCTTCTTGGATGGGGGCTTCACTTTGGTTGCTAATTTTATGATAATGGGCTCTTTTGTATTTATCGGCGAGCATGACATCAAGATTTTTTGCAAGTCCCTCCATGGCTAAAGTACCAATTGCTTCAACACGTGTTTGTTCGAGGGCATCAAAGACAGCACGTGCTTCTGATTCTAGTGGAGAAAATTGCATGTGAATGCGGTTGTCATGCCATGCTTTGCGCAGAGCCATGGAATCACCTAGTCCGCGGGTAATAGTGATGTCTTTATTCGTTGCGTATTGAGGTAATTCTGGTAAACGCGCGCAACTTTCGCTTAAAGATGGTCGGTTATGACTAAAGGAAACTTCAAGGTTGTTTGTGCCTGCAATCGCACGCATACAGGCGGAAAGTGCTTTTTTAAAAGCTTCAGCATTAAGAGTGTTGTTGGAAGAATCTTTTGCCGGATTTTTGTTGTCGCCAATATCGGTAGCCATGAGTGACAGATTCCTTAAGGCGAAACACCATGAATGAGTGATTCGGGAAGCTCTTGTCCAAAGGCGCGTTGATAAAATTCTGCAACAGTGGCACGTTCGAGTTCATCACATTTATTGAGAAAGGTTAATCGGAAGGCAAAGCCGACATCTTGAAAAATTGTTGTATTTTCTGCCCAAGTAATGACGGTACGTGGACTCATGACAGTTGAAAGATCTCCATTGATAAAAGATTGGCGTACCATATCAGCAACATGAACCATTTGTGAAATTGTCTTTTTTCCCTCAGCCGTTTGAAAAGATTTGACCTTTGAACAAATGATATTAACCTCTTTATCATGGGGTAAATAATTGAGTATCGTAACAATAGACCAGCGGTCCATTTGAGCTTGATTGATCTGTTGGGTACCATGATAGAGACCGGTTGTATCACCAAGACCAATGGTGTTTGCCGTTGCAAAAAGACGAAATGCTGGGTGTGGAGAGATGACACGGCTTTGATCAAGTAAGCTTAGTTTTCCAGAGGTTTCAAGAACGCGTTGGATGACAAACATAACATCGGGACGCCCTGCATCATATTCGTCGAAAACAAGAGCAATATTATTTTGATAAGCCCATGGCAAAATGCCCTCTTTAAATTCAGTGATTTGTAAGCCATCTTTTAAAACGATAGCATCTTTTCCTACAAGATCGATACGACTTACATGACTATCGAGATTAATGCGAAGACAAGGCCAGTTAAGACGTGCAGCAACTTGTTCAATATGCGTTGATTTCCCTGTACCGTGATAGCCAGAAACCATTACACGGCGGTTAAAGGTAAAACCTGCGAGAATCGCTAAAGTTGTTTGCTGATCAAAAAGATAATCAGGATCGATATCAGGAACATGGGGACTTTTTGTGCTAAAAGCAGGGACTTTCAGATCTGTTTCAATATGAAATAGATCGCGAGCACAAAGTGTAATATCGGGCAAATTTTCAACGGTAAGATTTGTCATTATGTTTCTGGAAGGGAGAGGACGCTATTTATTCATTAGAAACGATACAAGAGTTAAAGTATTTATGCAATGCTCTATAATGAGAGCCTTAGATATTGAAGAAAGATTTTTTTACGTATTCTATAATGTTTTGCAAAAAAAGTAACATTTTGCGCAAATAATGATGGTCTAAATGAAAATAGACTCATATAAGCGCATGTTTTCAGCACAAACCAGACTTTTTTAGCAAATTGTAAGCATGTAAAACATCACGAAAGCGCTCTTCTGAAGCACGATTACCACCATTGGAATCAGGATGGTGCTTTTTTACCAACTCTTTATATTTCATTTTGATGTCTTCTGCTGAAGCGTTTGCCTGTAGTCCCAGTGTATCAAAAGCTTTTGCTTCTAAGGGCTTTAATTTTCGTGAGAACTTATTGTTTGAATGCTGCCCAGTAAAAAGCGTGAAGGGATCGCGCATGCGATTTTGATAGGCAGCTGTTCCAGAGCGAATCTTTGCATAATTCGCGGCTGTTTTTTTCGATGTACCATTGCTCAGATCTGTAGGCCATGTCGGACGATGTCCTGTGAGAGCATCCTTTTGAAATTTTGCGATATCTTTATTGCTAAGACCAGAGAAGTAATTAAAATTTTTATTATAGGCGCGTACGTGTTCAATACAAAAATATAAATATTGTCCTTCGTGATTTCGACCTGCTGGTGCTTTATGGGACCCTGTTTTTTCACAACCTTCCCACTGACACTGTTGTGCTTCTGGCTCAGCTTTTTGTTTTTTATTTGAGCTTATGCGAATTGAATCGAATAATTTAGATGTTATTGTCATATTATTGGTTTATGCAAAATTGATTAATTTTACAAGAATTGACTTTTGAAAAATTTGTTTTCACACTTATTCTATTATGAAAAAGGTGTATTTTTGCACGTTCATTTTGTTTGAGGAATGAAAAATGTTTATAGAAACAATAATTCAGAGAAAGCTTCAGGATGCTTTTCATCCGCAAAAGCTTGAAGTGATTAACGAAAGTCATCTTCATGAGGGGCATCCTCATAATGAACATGCTTTTGATGGTAAAGGAGAAACACATTTTCGAGTGAAAATTTTATCTTCTTCTTTTTCTAATATGACACGCGTAGAAATACATCGAGCGATTTATAAAGTTTTACAAGAAGAGTTAGCTACTTGTGTTCATGCTTTGGCACTTGAGGTTGAAACACTCTAATTTTTTGATGAGACGTTTTTAGGAACGGGGATGGGCCTTTTGATAGATTTTTAACAAATGGTCTGTATCGACGTGGGTATAGATTTGTGTGGTGGAAAGACTAGCGTGCCCAAGAAGTTCTTGAATCGTGCGCAAATCTCCCCCCCGTGATAAAAGATGGGTGGCAAAAGAATGGCGCAGTGTATGAGGCGTTGCAGTTTCTGGTAAACCAAGGCTTGTTCGTAAGTTGCGTACAGTTTTCTGAATAATGGCGGGCTGTAGGGGACCGCCTCGCGCCCCGCGAAATATGGGTTGGTTATCCACTAAAGGATATGGGCAACATTTGAGATAATTTTGTACAGCTTCGTAAACAATTTTGATGAGAGGAACAAGGCGTGTTTTGCCGCCTTTTCCTGTTATAAATAAACTTGTTTTTTTAGGATCAGAAAATTGTTCTGGTGTGAGGCTTAAGGCTTCTGATATTCGCATTCCACAGCCATAAAGAAGCATGAGGACAGCAGCATTACGAGCGCTAATCCAAGGTTCATTTTCCAGTTGATTTTCTTGTTTGACTATGTGAAGTGCTGATTTTATCGCTAAAGGTTTTGGGAGCAATTTGGGGTGTTTAGGGCTTCGGATAAGTTGAGCCGCGGGAACATTGACGATTCCTTCACGTGATAAGTATTTGAAAAAAGAACGGATGCCTGCCACCCCTCGGCTTAAAGAGCGCGCACTTACATTGTTTGTACGCCGATAAGCAAGATAAGCACGCAAGTCACTGATGCGTAAATGAGAAAGATCTGTAAGGGTTGGTGTATGGCTTAAGTGTTGACAGAGAAAAGACAAAAATTGGCGCGTATCACGTTCATAGGCTTGCACTGTTTGTGCTGACATACGACGTGTTTGGGTAAGACACTCTAACCAATTTTTCCTTGCTTTTAAAATTGCATGGTCTGCTGGAATGAGAGGAATATTTTCATCTTTTCTCTTGTCGTTTTTGATGGGCATTATCTAGTTGAGAGTTTCTTTCTTTTTAGATTTTTCATCGTTAGAATGACCATTCTTGTTTTGGGGTTGCTCTTCACGATTGATAAGTTGCTTTTCACCTTTGAGAGAGAGTATTTTCACAAGATTGTGTGTTGACATCAAATGCGCAAAAATTAATCCTAAAAAGCCATTTTTATGAAGTTTGGCAAGTTGGCTTGCTGATAATTTATTCAATTTTTCTTCATCAACAACCCAAAAATGTTCCAATTGCGCTGAGAGACCTTTATCGTTTTTCACATTGATGGATTTTTGGCTTAGAAGATCCATTTCTACAAGAGCATCAATAAACTCAGAGGTTTTCTCCATAGCGATTTTAAAACTTTCAAGAAAGCGAATACGTTCTTCCATAAAAGGAGAAATAGAGCCATCGGAATTAAAAAGTTCTGTTCCTGCAACTTCATTAAACATACCGGACTGTTGATCAAAGCAGACAGAAAGTTCTTTTTCATTGCTAATTTGTGCCAAAACAAAAGGATAGCGACGGACAAAAGCTGGAACATAAGTATTGTTTTTCCAACTTTTATCAGAAGCGATATAGTCATTTTCGTCATTAGAAAGACCGACAAGAGCTGCGGATGTGTAGTGCCGTTTTTTTTGTTCATCTTCGGCGCACATAAATAAAATAGGATAGTCTAGCGCTGCTTGAAAATATTCAGTACTTGCTAAAGGAACCCAATGAGTATCCTTGGCAAAAGACATATCAGTTGGAGGAGCAAATTTTAGATTTTTATGGGAAATTTTGTTGATTGGTGTGATATCTTTGTAAAATAGCATAATATTTGCCATAAGACTTTCTCCTTTATTAATTTGTTTTTTGTTACCAAGAAAGGTCTTTTAGAAGATTGTCTCATATGGCAACAAGATTGAATAGAAAACTATAAGATTGAAGGGTTCATTTTTGAGAGATAATATTTTTGCATGAAGTATAATAAAGAAAAGCTTAAAAATAAAGTCTATCTTGCCATTATTGGTATGCCTCATGGTATAAAAGGAGATGTTTTTGTTAAAATTCTAAGTGCTGAGCCACAGCGTTTCAAGTTTTACAGCACTCTTTATGATGATATGGGGCGTTCTTATGAAATTGTAACTCTTCGCATACAAAAAAATAAGGCGATTGTACGTTTTAAAGGGGTAGAAAATCGTAATGCGGCTGAGTCTTTAAAAGGGATTCGCCTTTATGTGACGCGTGATCAATTAATTGATGATTTGATGGAGGATGAGTTTTATCAAGTCGATTTAATAGGCTTGTGTGTCCAAGATTGTGGGGGGAAAATCTTAGGTGAAGTGTGTGGTTTTTTTAATTTCGGGGCTGGTGATTTGCTTGAAATACGTTTGAATACAGGTAAAAGAGTTCTTATTCCCTTTAGTAAGGCGGCGGTACCAGAAATTTGTATGGATTCTGGTTTTCTTGTTGTTGATCCCATGGCCGCTGGTTTAATTGATGGGGGAGACAATGAGAAAAAGGAAATAGCTTGAATCTAAAAATAAAGATGAAGGTAAAAAACAACAGATGAATTTCGTCAATAAAAAGTGGAATGTGTGAAAATATTAAAAATGCTCTTTTGAGCAGATATTGTAAGCACTTTATCTCGAAATAGTCCTGAATTTTTAGAGTCTTTTTTAGTGCAAGTATTTAGAAGGATCGTATTGAATATGGCGCAGATCAAGAAGACTCAGATTAACGCTATAGCGTTAAAAGTCTTGTTTGTGCTATTTTTGCTATTAAGAGTCTGTTTAAGAAAATAAGGATAAGAAATAAAATGAAATTTCAGGCGCGCGTTTTAACCCTTTATCCTGAAATGTTTCCTGGTTTTTTAGGGTATTCTTTAGCAGGGCAAGCTTTAGAGCGTGGAATTTGGTCACTGGAGACGGTACAGATTAGGGATTTTGCTTTAGACAAACACCATAGCGTTGATGATAAACCTGCTGGTGGGGGAGCTGGTATGGTAATGCGGGCGGATGTATTGGCGGCTGCTCTTGACTGCTGTCCACAGGATTCGCCAAGATTGTTGATGAGTCCACGTGGGCGTCCTTTTGACCAAGCTTACGCGCATAGCTTGGCTCGTGATACGGGTGTAACGTTAGTTTGTGGACGTTTTGAAGGGGTTGATGAGCGAGTCATAGAGGCACGAGAACTAGAAGAAGTCTCTATTGGTGATTATATTCTTTCAGGGGGTGAAACAGCTGCATTGGTTATCTTAGATGCTATTATACGTCTTCTGCCTGGAGTGATGGGGAATGCAGCTTCTGCAAGGTGTGAAAGTTTTGAAAATGACTTGCTGGAACATCCGCAATATACCCGCCCTTCTCTTTTCGAAGGGCGGGGTATTCCGCCTGTATTGCTCTCAGGTCATCACAAAGCGATCGCAGATTGGCGTCAAAGCCAAGCCGAATTGTTAACACGTCAACGTCGCCCTGATCTTTATGCGCGTTATAATAAAAATCATCAGAAAACTTGATTCATATGATAAGGTGGTGTATTGCATGGCTCTCTTTTTAGAGAGTTTTTTATAAAAGGTTTTCTGTAGTTCCAAAATTAAAATGAAGGAATGGTGTATTCGCTCCTGTGTAAGACATAGCCTAAAGAGCTCCTTATTCTTAATAAAGGCTTTTTTGGTAAGAGTTGAGCGCTCTGACTGTTCGATAAAGAACATGAAGGATAAAAGAAATGAATATTATCGCACAGCTTGAAGCTGAACAATGTGCAAAAATTGAAGAAAAGCGCCAATTTCCAGCATTTCAGCCAGGAGATACAGTCCGTGTTATGGTGCGTGTGACAGAAGGTACACGGACGCGTGTTCAGGCTTATGAAGGTGTCTGTATTGCGCGTTCAGGCGGTGGGTTGAATGAGACCTTTACAGTACGCAAGATTTCTTATGGTGAAGGGGTGGAGAGGGTATTTCCTGTTTATTCTCCTTTGATTGAAGGTGTTGAGCTGGTGCGCCGTGGTAAAGTGCGCCGTGCAAAACTCTATTATCTACGTGGCTTGAGAGGTAAAGCTGCACGTATAGCTGAAAAGAGAGATTATCGGAAAAAAGCTGAAAAGGTTGTTGAGAAAGTAGAAGCAGCATCTGTCAGCACAGATGTTGAAAAGCAAGTTTCTGAGTAAAGATTATATCGGTTAAACTTTATGCAAAAGCGGCTTTTATGCCGCTTATTTGTGTCTTTCTTGATTCGTTTTGCCTTTTAAAAGGCTTGGAGTGGACATAAAAATGTTCAATCTATCAATTTTTCCTCTTTTTATTCTTAATTATGGGTGCAGTTTAAGAGACTATTGCGTATATCGTGAATACTCAAAAGGATAAGTTTAATCTGAAAAAATGTCTGTTTATATTTGGAAAAGATTTTAGACCTTTGACGTGAAGATAAAAGTGTATTAGATTAAGGCGAGTTTTGCGGATCATATCCAGGGAGTAATCGGTTTTTTTATGCGTGACCTTTAATCCGTTATTTGAGACAACCGACCTGTAATATCGGTATCTTGAGATGCCAAACAAGTAAAAACGAGAGAGTATGTTTAGTCGTTTTGCGCGAACTTTCTCGTTCATTGCGGTTGCAAAAACCAGGTCAGGATATTTTATGATAAACCAGGTCAGGATATTTTATGATAGAGACAACTAGGATAAAAGAGCGCCCTCGTTCCCCTCATATAAGTATTTATCGTTGGACAATTACTATGGCCATGTCCATTGCACACCGCATTACGGGTATGGCACTTTATGTTGGAACGGTTTTTCTTGCTGTTTGGTTAATTGCTATTGCGTGTGGCGAGGAGACATTTAGAACAGTTTACGAAATTTATAGTTCTTGGTTTGGATTGTGTATTTTGTTTCTTTATACTTTGGCAGGGGTTCATCACATGGTTGGTGGTGTTCGCCACATTGTTTGGGATCTGAAGCCTTGCCTTTTGGCAAAAGAAAAGGCAACAGTCACTGCTTGGGCGACAGTGTTTATTTCTCTTATTGTTACTTTTGCGATTTGGATTATTGGATATACCGTTGTTTAGCTGGGGGTGAAAAGAGACATGAAAAAAGATTTTCGAACGGAACTTGGAAAAGTACGGGGGCGTGGCAGTGCTCATGAAGGAACAGAGCATTTTTGGCTAGAACGTTTGACGGGGTTTATCAATCTACCACTTTTGATATTTTTTATTGTTCTTATTCTTTCGCTTGTGGGAAAGGATTATAGTATTGTGCGTGCAAGACTTGCACATCCTATTGTTGCTATTTTGATGGGATTGATGACTTTTTCGGTCCTTTATCATATGAAACTTGGTATGCAGGTAGTGATTGAAGATTATATTCCACGTGAAGGTTTTCGGATATTCTTTTTGACGTTAAATATTTTATTTTGTTTTCTCATAGGTGGTATCATTATTTTTTCTCTTTTGAAAATTGCATTAGGGGGTTAAACAAGTATGGCGGGTACAGGATCATCTCTGGGTGCTAAAGCAGGTAACGCCCCTTATCGCACTGTAGATCATAAATTTGATGTTGTTGTTGTTGGGGCAGGTGGTGCAGGATTACGTGCGACACTGGGTATGGCAGAACAAGGATTAAAGACAGCTTGTATTACGAAGGTTTTTCCAACGCGCTCACATACGGTTGCAGCACAAGGGGGAATTGCTGCATCGCTTTCAAATATGGGACCTGACAATTGGCAGTGGCATTTATATGATACCGTGAAAGGTTCTGATTGGTTGGGCGATACCGATGCAATGGAATATTTGGTGCGTAATGCTCCTGCTGCTGTGTATGAATTAGAACATTATGGCGTTCCTTTTTCGCGAACGCAAGAAGGCAAAATTTATCAGCGTCCTTTTGGTGGACATACGACACAATTTGGTGAAGGTCCGCCTGTTCAGCGTACTTGCGCAGCAGCTGACCGTACAGGCCATGCCATTTTGCATACGCTTTATGGACAAAGCTTAAAGCATAATGCGCAATTTTTTATTGAATATTTTGCACTCGATCTCATCATGACGGATGGGGTTTGTACGGGGGTTGTGGCATGGAATCTCGATGATGGTACAATACATCGTTTTTCTGCCAAAATGGTTGTTCTTGCAACCGGTGGTTATGGACGCGCTTATTTTTCTGCGACATCGGCGCATACCTGTACGGGTGATGGTGGTGGAATGATCGCACGTGCTGGATTGCCACTTCAGGATATGGAGTTTGTGCAATTCCATCCGACAGGGATTTACGGTTCTGGCTGCTTAATTACAGAAGGAGCTCGTGGTGAAGGAGGCTATTTAATCAATTCTGAAGGTGAACGCTTTATGGAGCGTTATGCACCTTCCTTTAAGGATTTGGCTTCACGTGACTTGGTTTCGCGTTGTATCACACTTGAAATTCGTGAAGGGCGTGGCGTTGGACCTAAGAAGGATCATATTCATTTGGTTCTCAATCATATTGATCCTGCAATCTTGCATGAGCGGTTACCAGGGATTTCAGAATCAGCACGGATATTTGCAGGGGTGGATGTAACAAAAGAGCCTATCCCCATCTTGCCAACGGTTCATTATAATATGGGTGGGATTCCTACCAATTACTACGGGGAAGTTCTCAATCCAACGGCTGATTCGCCTGATCGTATTCAACCAGGGCTGATGGCGGTAGGAGAAGCAGGATGTGCTTCTGTTCATGGAGCTAACCGCTTGGGGTCAAATTCATTAATTGATCTTGTGGTGTTTGGTCGTGCTGCTGCCATTCGCGCGGGTGAAGTTATTGATCGGAATGCAGAAATTCCACCCATCAATGAAGAAGCTGTTGACGAAATTATAGCGCGTTTTGATCGTTTACGTTTTGCACAAGGGGCAATACCAACAGCTGTATTGCGTGAAAAAATGCAACGCACGATGCAAGAAGACGCAGCAGTCTTCCGTACAGAAGATTCTTTGAAACAGGGATGTCAACGGATGAATAAAATCTGGGGGGAATTGTCGGATCTCAAAGTCACAGATCGTTCTCTGATATGGAATTCTGATTTGGTTGAAACATTAGAGCTTGAAAATCTTATGGCGAATGCAATCATGACTGTTCATTCTGCCGAAGCACGTTCAGAAAGCCGTGGCGCTCACGCTCGTGAAGATTATCCAGAGCGTGATGATAAAAACTGGCGTAAACATACGATTTCACATTTGTCAAAAGAGGGTAAGGTGACATTATCATATCGACCTGTCCATGTGGACCCGTTAACATCTGAAGCTGATGGTGGGATCGATTTAAAGCGCATTGCACCTAAAAAACGGGTTTATTAAGGGGAGAATGAAATATGGTACAAATTAAGCTTCCCAAAAATTCTCAAGTAAAACCGGGAAAGGTTTGGCCTAAACCTGAAGGTGCTACAAAGCTGACGGAATTTCACGTGTATCGTTGGTCGCCTGATGATGAGGAAAATCCTCATTTAGATACTTATTATGTGGATCGTTCTGCTTGTGGTCCTATGATTCTTGATGGGCTTTTGTTTATTAAAAACCATATTGATCCAACTTTGACACTTCGTCGATCATGCCGTGAAGGCATCTGTGGTTCATGTGCGATGAATATTGATGGAACCAATACATTAGCTTGTACCAAAGGGATGGATGATGTAAAACATCCCATTAAGGTCTATCCGTTGCCTTCCATGCCGGTTGTTAAAGATTTGGTTCCTGATTTAAAGCGTTTTTATGCACAACACCGAGTCATTGAGCCTTGGTTGCAAACAGTTTCTCCTGAACCTGCAAAAGAATGGTTACAAAGTCACTCCGATCGCCAAAAAATCGATGGCCTTTATGAATGTATTTTGTGTGCGTGTTGTCAGACTTCATGTCCAAGTTATTGGTGGAACGGTGATCGTTATTTGGGGCCCGCTGTTTTGCTTCAAGCTTATCGCTGGATTGCGGATTCACGTGATGAGATGTGTGGTGAACGTCTTGATAATTTAGAAGATCCTTTCCGCCTTTATCGTTGCCATACGATTATGAATTGTGCGCAAACTTGTCCAAAGGGATTAAATCCAGCGAAAGCGATTGCTGAAATTAAAAAACTCATGGTTGAACGCCGCCTTTGAAAATTTACTGATTGATCAAAATAAAGCGTAAGGTGGAAAAAATTGTATCTCCTTTTAGCAATTAAATCTCTAAAAGAAGATCGGCTGCTTATGAGGGTGCAGTAGCTATAATCATTCTAAAAGTGAAGTAATCCCTAAAAAATTAAGCAATCCTTGTAGAAGCAATCCTTGCAATGGCTGAGCAGAAAACTCATAGTTGAATATTATCTTTGAAATTTGACCGATTAACGAACAGTAAAAAGAAAAATAGAAAATTGTGCATGTTTTTGTGCCTCTTTGAGGCTTAATCTCTAAAAATTTATTGGCTTCTATGAGGCGGTTAGTATAGTTATTATTGCCTTTAAAAAGGCATTAGTCTTTCGAGTAAACTATACTTTAAATAGCGTTCTATGTAAAAACAATAAAATCAATATGCCATGTGTTTTTATTTTTATTAAATTCGCATCATAATTTATACTTTGATGCAGATTTAAGTAATCATTTTTTATAAAAAATGATTACTCTGTATAAATATAGCACAAAAATAAATGCTGATACAAATATTATAACGCATGTAAATTATCTAAATGAAATACAAAGGAGTGATCATTATGACAATTCGTCATTTTACGACACATTTATTGTAATATCGAAAACATTGCTAATATTCAAGGATTAGGAATTTTTGATAATATCACTATATATTTAAAGGTCATATTTTTTATTTTAAAGATTGGATTGTTAATCGCATTAAAAAACAAAATTTATAGTTCTCAAAAAATGGAGAACGTAAAATCCTTCTCTATTGTAGAGATAGATTATATAGTTAAGGGGGTAGTAATTTAAAAATATTGTAACATCATAGATTTAAATTCACTAAAGAGCAAATAAGACGTTTTTAAAAAATATCAAATTTATAGTTTTTTCTAAAAATTTAGAAAAGGCTAGTGAGAATTCTAAGAACACGTGTTGCGAATGTGGTACAAGGGATGTTTATAGGTTCGTTTGAGTTGAATGAATTCAATCATCAAAGAAAACATGTTGTATTTTTATGAGTTTCGTGGGTTTTTATTTTATATGTTTTTATCTATAAAAAATAGAGATTTCTAGATTTAGGTCTTATTTATTATGTTAGGGGATTTCATTTTTTCTTGTATATATGCTGAAGAAAGTTATTTAAGCAGTAAAAGTGTTTTTTATTTTATTTTTTAGCATAAAAGATATTTCTTAACATGAAAGAGAGGTGTCCAAGTATTAACGGTATAATCAGCCATTGTTTTGGTATTTATTCTGTTGTGCTGTAAAACACTATCTTATTTAGGATGTGGTAATTAGAGTGGTTAGAAGGTGAAATCTGCTAGGTGAGGGGGCGGATTGTTTGCAGATCAGTGGCGTGTTAAGAGGCTTCGTCCTTTGAGGTGTGATAGGTGGAGTCTGTTAGCCAATTACGTAAACTAGAGCGAAATCTACGTGGACAGGTTTTTAGTCTAATCTCTCTTATATATTGTGATAGGAACTTCACATTAATAAGGACTACGACCGGTTACAGAAAACAGAAATCATTGCGAAAAAACAAGCGTGCTTATTTTAAAATTTTTAATATTTGTGATCATAATGGCATGTGAAATCTCCTGTAGTATCACGCAGACCGTTCGTATTCTCGAGCCAAGAATTGTTCATATATCCTCTTCAATCTGATCTTCACGAATTGATGCAAGAGATGGGTACGAACACCTGTAAGAATAAGCAGATGCAAAGCCAGTTGTATCATTATTGTTGCTTTGCAGAGTGTTTGATAAAAATCTGGAACATTTCTCCAATTCATTGCCGGTTTATTAATGACTTTATGGCGTTGTTTTTCTAAAAGAGCTTTTGCTGTTGCAGCTTTTACTTATCAAATGGGAGTTAAGAGTATTATGTATCTCTGTTGGCGTAATCTTTGAAAGTTGCTATACAGCCGCCTAATTTGAGGAGAATATGAAGCTGTAAAGGTGCAAACCAGTTTCCATTTTTAGCATCATTTTTTAATTCTGCTTTACGACTTTCAAAAGCATCTAGAGTAATGTCTTTTAAATAATAGAGATTACGCATTGCTTCACGCTTTTGTTTCTCTCGTTCTTTAATAAGATCAAAACCCTTATGTAAAACAGAACGCCCCGAGCCAAATACACTTTGCTTGTCAATTTGCAAGCTTGTTTTTAAGAAACCTTTCTTTAAGGTGCCTAAGCTTATTTCACTACAGAGCTCGTGGATGGTATAATGGTAAAGCCCCGATGAATAATATAAAATTTATAGAGCATCTCCATTTTTACACTTCATAAAAGAGCAAGTTGGGCGCCATTAGACACTTTGCAAACTCCCAATGTTGTGACAATTTTTGGCATTTTGGATGGTTTATAAAAGGCATTTTTAGTGCTTTTTTGTACAGTTTCATTCTATACGGCTTTATTTACTTATAATGTGCAAGAGACATGGTTTTGGTTAATAAACAGCTTTGAAATGAGAGAATCCTACGGTACTAAGATCTTTTATCCAACACGCAAAATAATGAACACTCTTTATAAGACAATGTGATGCATCTTAAGAAGAGTGATTGTAGATCTGTTCTTTTAGGAATTTTTGCTTTTTGTGGTGCAGAGAAGAGAGCAGGAATATTCAGAGTAGAGCTTACCTTATGGAATCTATGGATATCGTCTTTAGGAGAGGGACATAAGCCACGTGATATGGTTAGCAAAGCTTTCTTAAGAGAAATTTGGTTGTTTACGAACAACTGGAGGTTAAGAATCTTTCTTCGTCCGAAGAAGACGTCTATATACCACTATACTTTTTATTACCAAATAGAACGTGGTTTATGGATGCTAAATCGAAATGATAATTTATTTCGTATGAGGTTTTCCGTATTTGGAGATTGTTTGGTTAAAAAACATATTTATTAATCACTTGAAAATAGTGCTTAGAATTTTTAAACGATAAGTTTTGGTCTTGATGACGATAATTATTTGTGATGATCGAAAGTACCTATTTTACGAAGCTTTCATTGATAGGCGAATCAAAATTTATTCTTTTCTTTTGTTTAAATATTTATTTTGCAGCTATTTTTTCTTTTTTGCATCAAAGATACTTTTTCAAAAGGTAAATGGAAAGAATGATCAAAGGCAAGAGAATAAAGAGAGCCTTATGTATAATTTTGTTTTCTCGTAGAGTTGTTGTCTATTAACTTTTTTCTTTTTTTCTTCATGAAGAGTGTAGAAAATCCATTGGAGAAGCAAAGAGAATAGGAAAAGTTAAATAAATAGCCGTAACAATTAGTTACGGCTATTTTTGTTTGCTTCATATTACCGAGAGAGGAAGCTCCCCTTAAGCGATTTTTGATTTAGCAAAAATCGGGTCGTAAAAGACTTCAGAGAGTTTTCTATCTTTAAAGAACAACACTACGTCAACTGTTGTATAGAGAACGATTTTTATCATTTCTAACTCGAGTTGCCGGCCAATTTCTGATCTTTTAATCAAGGTGGCACATCGCTCAAATGTCTGCAAAGCGCTGTTAGCATGCGTTGTTGTAATCGATCCGGGATGACCAGTGTTGAGCGAATTGAGATATTCCCATGCTTCATTGCCTCGCAATTCAGCGAGAAAAATTCTGTCAGGCGACTGACGCATACACGCATCTAGGCATTCTTCAGCTGAAACACGGCCTACATTGTTACCATAAATCATATGTACATGATTGGGATGATTGGGTAGAAAAAGCTCATGAACATCTTCAATTGTGATAATACGCTCCTCTACAGGGACCTTTTCAATTAAAGAGCGAGCAAATGTTGTTTTACCAGATCCTGTTTTGCCTGCAATAATAATGTTGCGTTTGTGAAGGACGCATTCTTCCAAAAATTCAAGAATTTTTCCCTCACGTTTACTTTGTAAGAGTTGAACTTCAAATGGTTCCAACCGTGTGAAGTCCTGCCTCGATAACAAGTTATTGGCTTCTTTTGCTGAAGGCTTATTAAAACTTACATCAGAAAAATCGTCAAATGCCCCTTCTTCTTTGAGTTCTTCTAACGTTTTAACTATGAGAGAATGTTTACGAATTACAAAGGAAAGAGCACCATCAACAACAGCTGGTGTTTGTATAATTGTACCACGTTGTCCACCAGGCAAGAGCACATAATTAATACTTCTGGGAGCCATACCGTTATAAACGATAATAGCTGTAATAAGCGTTTGCAAAAAAGTGGTTGTTAACTCTGGTACGCTGTGTAGTTGCCAACCCTTAAAGCTTTTCGTCCATACTTCACAGGGGCGGCAAATCGATAATTCAGTGATCGTGGGATCTTCTAAAAAACAATCAAGCGGTTGCAGAAGCTGAAAAACTGCTTGATCTTTTTGTATCGGGTTAACGTGTGACGAGACTGTAGACATCGCTGAAATCCAGATCACGAGCAACAAAAATATTTACTCGTTCGCCTTGGTTTTTGTAAAGTGTTGGTGTGATATTGATGGAATTTTGAAGAACATCGATTGCTATAGATTCAGCATTCTGAGCTCCTTTATTTTGTGAGTTATCTTTATTTTCTTTGCTGCTTTTACCAACTTTTCCTCTTACCCATTCTCCTAAATCACCGATAATGCTTACCATAATTGCACTACCAAATCGTTCCCAAAAATGTCTGTCAACCCAGCCACCAATACCCGCTTCACCCAGAGGACCTGTGCCTGGTGAGTCAAGATTGACAACAACACCAGAAGGCGTTTCAATGCGTAACCATTGCACAAACACGCGCGTTTGTCCTTGTTGTATGCCACTTTGGTAAAAACCAACAACTTTAGAACCACGGTCAAGCAAAACAACACGTCCACTCGTGGAATAAATATCGCGTGTTAAATGACACGTCGTCATTCCGGGTTGTGATGTAATGATTTTTGTTTCTAACGTACAATCTATTTGCGTTCCTTGTGTAATCAAAAAGTCACGGTTACGAAGTTGCATCGCATGTGATTGACCTAAACGCACGGGCTGAAGGTTATCAAATAATACGCCATTACCTCTATCATTATTCGATGCTTTATTATTTGTATCTGTAGATCCTTCGCTACCACCGTTGTTAAGGCTAGAACTGAGCATACGTTTGCGTGCTAATTCTTCAGAATCTTGGAGCATATGTGGAGGAATGGCTGTTTGAAGAAGTTTACTCAATGCCGGTGGAATATCCAAGTTTGAATCTTCTGTTTGTGTTGATTTTTCTGCTTCTTCTACAATCTTTGGCTCTTCTATAATCCGAGGGACATAGTTTGGTATAATTTGCTGTACTATTTGTTGTGGTTTTTCTTCCTCAACCTCCACGGTATTACGCATTTTAAAAGCTTTCCAAGTCAAGGCAATCGGTATCGCTACTATGACAATAAGTCCTACCATTAACAATGCACGGGTACCTGGAATTGTTGGACGACGTTCAGAACCTAGTTCGGACCCTCCATAGGTACCTTCAATATGTTTTTGTTCGACGTTGTCCAGTTTTGTACCTTTTCCCTCTCCTTCCTTATTGTCAAACATCATTTTCCTCCTTTATTGATACGATAAACCACCGAAGATACTGTCCCTGTTGTGTTTGGTACGCCATTGGGGTCATAGGCTTCATTAAAAACAGCTAGAGCGCGTTTACCAAGCCGTATAAGCCATTTAGGATTGACCTTATGAACGGCGATAATATCATTAGAACTGCCGATAACGGTGCGTGGTATTAAGCTTTCATTACCTTCAGCATCTACGACATAAATCGATGGCATATCCATGTTAGCGGGAAATTTAAAGTAAGTAATACGCCCATTGTCCCAAGCATTTATCGGAGCAATATCTTGGTGACCACTCATGGTATAACTGAGATTATAGCCGTTGACGCTTTGGTGAAAACCACGTTCAATCGCAAGGCGCCGATTGTTTTCTTCTGACTTTTCATCGTTTGAATCGGGATAATGGAAAGCCAATTCATATGTTGATCCCGCACGGTCATTCCGAAATTGTAGTCGGAATTTATAACTCCGTTTGTCGGTTACAACGATGAGATTGGTATTGGCAAGTTCTGCTTTTGGTTTAATAAAAATATGCCGCCCTTTATGAGCAAAGGCATAGGCTTCAGAATCGCCAAAGGCATGAGTTATGTACTGTTCACCTTCTTCAAGAATAATATGTGTTGCCACACCAAGAACTGTTTCAATTTGAACCACATCGGCTTCGTTATATGTTATATAGCGAATGCGATGATCATATTGTGAATTTGATGGACTTTTGAGCGCCTGCACAGGTACCGTATAAAGAGAAGAAAACGAAGACAATAGAACAACGAACGCAAGTTTTTTCATAACAATCAATTCCTTAATCATTCAACAGTATTTCTGGGTCAGAACGGTAACTTGTTACTTGAAAACCAAGGGGGTTAAGCAATCGATCAGATGATTTCATGGGTGCACCAACATAGGTGTAACCAATTGTTGCAATTTGGTGCTGTTTTGGTCCAGTAGCAGCACCGTTGCTGTCAAGTTGCTGAGTCGTAAAACGTACAGTTGCTTGACCGAGTCCATTAGGCTGGATTGATCGTACTTTAACTGTAATACGTGCTTTGTTGGAAAGCACTTTGTCCCGTGCATTTTCTCCATCATAGATTTTATAATATTCTTGTTGAACAGATGCCGCACTTAAAAGTGCTGTTGTGTCATAGTTCAGTTGAATAGTATCGTAGTCGTAAGTTTCGCGGTTAAGTACATATTGGTTTAGCCAATATCTATCTACAACTTCACCATAGCTTTCTTCGTGTTCACGCATGATTGAGATAACATCAACTGCACCCGTCGTATTATCAACGCGCAATACTAAGGGAGTTGGAGCTGGTTGAGAAAATCCAACAACTCCACATATCATACCGAATAAGCCAAAAAGACCCACAGTACTCGCAACACGCCATGCCGTTCTGCGCGACCTTATAAATTCATTGATAAGATCACGTTCTAAGCCACGGCTTTCTTCATAATAACTTCTAAGTTGTTCGGCTTTCACTGGTTTTGCTTGTTTTGTTTTCATCTGTCTCCTCGCTTGATTTCGGCAGGGATTGTTTTATTAATAGGCACGCGGTTTCTATCATTGGGCTGTTTTAGCTTTGGTGCTAATGCACAAGCCGATAAAAGGTTTGCAATCAAAATTATAAGTATGATCGACTTCATTTTAACATGACTCTTTTTACTGTTATACACATTCTGATATTTGTTGTCATTATTATAATTTTGACACTAAAGTAAAGTGTATAGTTTACGATAATTTATCTTTTCTTAATTTCATTTTTTAATTTATGAAAATAGCTCAATTTCA